>NZ_JQKS01000024.1:0-95996 GCF_000746145.1 Methylobacter sp. BBA5.1 | reverse complement strand
CTAGTACTCAGTCAATTTAATTATGGCGGATAAACTGTAGGTGCGAATTCATTTATGCCCTATGGGTACTTGTGCCCTTCAGGGTATTCGCACTATTCGCATGCTATGGATACTCCGCAAATTTTACTCGTCAGAACAAGGCTGACTGAGTACTAGCCTGCACGGCCGGTCAGATTGTCAATTTGAGGTTTAACGTTTGAGCTCAGGCAACCTGGTCAGCGACGGCTCGCTTGCGGCGAATGGTCAGGTGCTTCAGGCAAGTACCGGTAATGTCCGGTAATCGGATAGGCAAACAGCATGTCTTCTAAGCGGGGGCCTTGTCCGATGTTGTGTACGACCAGCGGCCGTTGTGCGTCCGAGGCTGTTTCGTCGGCGACGATCCCGATATGCGGCAGGTTGCCCGGCAGCATCCAGGAAACAATATCCCCGGGCTGATAAGTCTCCGCCCGGTCCGATACAAGCAATGCCTGCCCGTGCCGCGCGAAAAACACCTGCAGGTTGGGAACCCGGCGATGATCGATGTTTGCATCCGGCCGCTTCAAGCCCCATAGCTTTTTTGAAGGGTAGGCGCTGAAATTCGCGGCCATGTCTTCATGCACCAGCGCTTGCAGGTCAATTCCCAGCGCCCGGTAACTCCGGATGACAACATCGGTGCAGACGCCAACCCCCTCGGGAATATCGCCGCCGGGGTAGGGGATACGATAATAACTGCCGTCATAAACCACTTTGTGCGTGGTTCTCTCGATTGCCGCGGCTACAAGCTGGTCCGGCGCAATATCGGCAAGAACACTTGCCGGCAGACACAGCGCTGTCAGGATACATCTCGCAATACGTTTCATAGTCAATATCATCGATCTGGGTCAGCGGCCCGCAGGCATCGGCTGGTCTGCGAGCCGCTTGCCTGGATGCTACAAGGTCTTCATAAACTCGATCAGATCCCAACGCTCGTTGTCGGTAAGATCAGTGCCGTAATAATGCCCGGTGTTCAGGTTGCCTGGCAGGCGGGTGTCGAACAGGAAGGCGGTTTGGCCCGATTTCGAACGATAGCCGACTGTTTCCGGATCAAACTGGTGGCTTCCCACATAGAACGTTTGCTGACGTTCGCTTGGCGGCAACAGCAACTGATACAGATTTGGCACGGAACCGTTATGCAGATACGGGGCGGTTGCCCAGATGCCGTCCAGCGGGCGGGCGCGATAGGCGAGTAGATTCCTTGGCGTATACGGCGGCAATCCCTGTGCCTTAAGCCGGTAACCGATCAGCTCGGCGGTTTCCGCGGCACTGAACGGGGGCTGGGCGGTGGCGATGCCGTCGGATACGGCCATGCCGACCAGTATTGACAGCAACGCAGGCGCCGGAACTTCCGTTGCCCCGGTGAAAGGTGCCGGCAGAAACGGCGCCAAGCCGCCGGTATTCACCTTGCGGGTCGCGAAGTTGATGGCCATGGCCGGGTCGGTGCCAATCTCGCCGAGACCGGTCATCCGCGTTTCGATGAAGCTGACGCCGAAACGGTTTTCGGCCGTCGGCGTCATCGGGTAATGCCCGTTCGCGTCCGGCAGCGCATGACAAGCTTCGCAGCTGGGCTCGTCGCCGCGCGAAGCCGAATACAAGGCCCGGCCGCGAGCGGCTTTTTCGCTGTCGATCGGGCCCAGCGCCATGACCGGCCATTTGGGCGGGGTCAGGCTGTTCACCAGCTTCTCCAGTTCAAACAGCTCTCTCGGCCTGGCCGTGCTCCAACCCAGCTGGTCCAGCGGGCCGGTCAGATTGACGTGTCCGAATACTCCCAGCACCTCGCCGACATTACGGCCGAACGGATTATTGGCCGACCCGTTCCATTGTACCCAGTCCAGTTGCGGCGAGGTCCACAGGAACGGATAACTGACTGGCGCGTCGGGTACGCGGACATTGTCCGGTTGCTGCAGATCGCGGCCAAAGACCTCGTTCATGATGATGCCGAAGGCATCGACGCGGCCATAGCCGTACGGATGAGTGGGCGTGCTGCGTGCGTCATACTGCGCCAGCCAGGTCAGGTGATCGGACATTCGCGCCCGTAGCGCGGTCTTGTTCGCCTCGTTGGGGTCGGTCAATATCGCCTGGGCGAAGCGGTCGAATTTGTCCGGCTGCCCCAATGTCGCTTGCAGCGCCTGGATCAGGCTATGCTCGAACGCGGTGAAATCGCCCAGTGTCGGCGCGCCATCGATGCGGATAGTCCGGCCCTGATAGCGGATCTCTCCGGTATGGCAGGCGGCGCAGGTCATGCCGACCCAGTCCTCGCCATTGTCTACCGGTTCCCTGGCGAAGCCGATCGGTAAGCCGTCCGGATTGCCGGGCGTATAGGCCTCATCGTCGGCAAGATAACCAAAGCGCTCGATATTTTGGGTGCTGATGAACGGCTCGTCGTTGTTCGGCTGTTCCAGCGCCAGGAACCACGCATAGGGCAGAAGATAGGATCCCTGTGGCGTGAAATAAAAGCGTTGCCGTTCTGCGTCATTCCAGTTTTGATTTAAATAAATGGTTTCGTTACCGCTGGCATTGGCCGCCGCCGTTGCCGAAGCTTCGGCCTGGCCAAAACCGGACAAGATAGCGGCTAATAGACTGATTTTTTTTAAGTTGCGAAAGTGCATGTTTGACCCCCAATCATGTGAAATCCATCAAGAGCCACGCGAAGCCTCGCGGGCAATTGACTGTTTTTCGGTTATTATTTTTCCTTGTATCACTACGGGTAAAGCAAGTATCACCGCAGTAAAGTCTGGCGATTATTTAATCTCCCACGAAATTCAGGTAACGGGATGATTATTTTCAATATGGGCTGTTCCTGTAAGCCAGCCTTTCTTATCGTGTTTTAAAGAGTTGTTGTTTGGCACCGCTTTAATCGCGGCCATAATAGCTGTATCCCTCCTTGCATCGGCGACAGATAACCCATCGACTATCATGCCACTTGAGGAGCGCCTGCGAAAGCACGAAGGCGCTCATTCCTCCCAGCCACCAAGGCCATATCGGCACTTCAAGTACATATAGCATCAGGCCGGTCAGCATTAAAACTGACGAGAAGACGATAAATTGCCGAAACCTTTTCAGGCTCTCTGTCCTGGACGGTGAAAAGTCGATTGGCTCTGAGCATTTTCTGCACAGCATGTTTACATTTCCTTATTATTGTTATTAACCCGGATGTTTCATAAAACCACAGAGATCACGAAGAAAATCAAGGTATTGTCCTTTTCTTACCGTCACTTCATGAATTCATGCGAAAACATTAGCAAGCATTCGTGGTGAAATGTTCAGGTTAATCTTGACAATCACCAGGTTGAGCCCCGGCGCATTGAAGTTCCCTGTCTTATCGAGCGATAGTTCAAGTAGTGGCGAATAGCCGGACATGCCATCAAGCTATCTGCCTGATCTCGGCATAACCATTGAAGGAGATCGCTCGGGACGGAAGCTCGTGCTTGCGGCGCGAGCCAGGGTATCCAGGTCGTTCGGTGTGATGATTGGTCTGCTATCGAGAGTCGCACTGAAATAACGGTGGATCCCGGGAAGTATATATGAAAGTCCGCCGGTTATCAGTAACGCGACCACGCATGCACAGCAACTTCTATAGGTTAAGTTATAAGTTCCAATTGCCTGCCAGGCGGCCCATGCATGAAGAATCTCGTCCTCATCGAATACGCCTGTAAAGTTGTATTCTCGTGGCAGACGATTGCCCTCGCTGGCGCAGTCTACTCTAAACACTTCCGCGCTGCCGGGGACCGTATCTTCTCCGATAAGTATCTGATACGCGGCCTGGGAAGTAGCAACCGACCCGCTCCGCGGCCACCAGCTGATATAAGTGTTGCCGCAGGTCATTGCACCGTGGCCAACATTTCCACCGCTACCGATTACGCCCTCGCCGGGCCAGACATGTACTGTAACCAATTTATTTCTCCGTTCGTCTAAGGGTAAGTTTGAATCCACCGGCCTGTCCGCCTCGAATGCCCCAATTTTCTTTCGGGATTTCTCTGAGGAGAATCTTTACGTGGTCCTTGGGTATGCCGAAAGGCTCAAGGTTGTTAACGATGGATTTGTACAGATTTCGCTTTGCATCGAGAGAGCGGTCGGCAAATGCGTCAATGCTGATATGTGTATAAAAATCCGGTTGCTCACGTGCGGGCGGGTACGCGAAGCGGTGCGGTTTATGCACGATGAGGCGAACGTTCTTATCGCCCGGGACGATCTGGAAAGCTTCGCGCAAGGCCATGTGGACGGCCTCCATAAGAGCAACTTCTTGTTTTTGCGTGTATTGCCGCCGTACTTCAATTAAAACACTTGGCATTTTCTCTCCTTGTTGCGCTATCACTATAAATTTTTCGCATATCTTCCTTATTTTTTGCGCTCAAGGCAACAACGTTGTCATGGTGAGGTCATGGCTGCTAATGGCGTATGGTTTGGCCTGATTATTCAGTCAGTGTAGAGGCTGGGCACCAACAGTAGGTATCTTAAGCGACGATTTTTTGTCCGTCATGAGCGATTGATCAAGTGATGAAATTGAAGTCTGGCAAGACAATCAGACGGGACAACTTCACCAAGGCGATTACCAAGGGTACGAATAATAAAATTATGTTAATCAATGGGTTAATGCTTCGTGCTCTCGATTGCAGTTCCAGGCGCAATTCTACCGCCTTCATCCTCGGCGATTGCAAGCTTATGATTTACAGTGGCTTCAAAAAACTGGTCGAGTTATAGACTGGCTATTCAGGCAAGCGTAGCTTCGAGAACAGACTCAAGCTTTTGGAAAATGTGACCGTATGTTTGATACCGAACTGAGGCAATCGATCAAACGGTTCATCTTATGGGAAATTCAAACGATATGGACATGACCGTCAGAAGGCAATGATGCAGAACAGGAAAGGAGGGCATTGACATGGGCAGTAGCCGTAATCGCGCGGACATATCCGATGCCTGGGCGCTTGTCACCGCCGCCGCTGGCGGCAGGCTTGATTCCAGGCGCCAGAGGTCGGGGTTATGAGCGAGTCGGACGGTATTGTCTTTTTGCTGGACGTGGACAATACACTGCTCGATAACGACCGCGTGACAGACGACCTCAGGCGGCATCTGGAGCGTGAATTCGGCATTGTGAACAGTCAGCGCTACTGGACCATCTTTGAAAAACTGCGCGCCGAGCTGGGCTATACCGACTACCTGGGCGCGCTGCAGCGTTATCGGCTGGGCGCCATGGACGAGCCACAATTGCTGCTGATGTCCTCTTTTCTGGCTGATTATCCATTCGCGGATCGCCTGTACCCCGGAGCGCTTGAAGTGATCGAGCATCTGCGTCAGTGGGGATTACCTGTTATCCTGTCGGATGGCGATGTGGTGTTTCAGCCACGCAAGGTCCTGCGCTCAGGGCTTTGGGATGCGGTCGATGGCCATGTGCTGATCTACATTCACAAGGAGCAGATGCTGGATGCGGTCGAACAGCGCTATCCGGCCCGGCACTATGTGATGGTGGACGACAAGCTGCGCATTCTGGCGGCAATGAAAAAAATCTGGGATTACCGGCTGACGACGGTCTTTCCGCGCCAGGGCCATTATGCGCTCGATCCCGGCAACACCGCCGCTTACCCTCCGGCCGATCTGACCGTGGAACAGATCGGCGACCTGCTCCATGTCGATTTTTCCGGCTTGCTCGATGCCGCCGGGGCAGGGCCCGTCTCATGATCCGGCTTTTCTTTACGGGAGTGACAGCATGACCGATTCAGCCCAGCTCGACCTGCTTTGCATCAATACCCTGCGCACGCTGTCCATCGATGCCGTGCAGCAGGCGCAGTCCGGCCATCCCGGCACGCCGATGGGCGCGGCCCCGACAGCCTACTGCCTCTGGCAATGCTTTCTGCGTTTCGACCCGCAAGATCCCAACTGGCCGAACCGCGATCGCTTCGTGCTTTCGGCCGGCCATGCTTCGGTGCTGCTTTACAGTTTGCTGTATCTGTGCCGGGTCCAGGCGGCAAGCCCCAGTTACAAGGAAACCGGCCGGCTGGCCGTGACGCTTGACGACCTCAAGACCTTCCGGCAAATCAACAGCCGTTGCACGGGCCACCCGGAATACGGCTGGACATCCGGCGTTGAAACAACCACGGGGCCGCTCGGTCAGGGCGCTGCCACCAGCGTCGGCATGGCAATTGCGCAACGCTGGCTGGCGGCCACTTACAATCGCCCCGGTTACGAACTGTTCAACTATAACGTATATACATTATGCAGCGACGGCGACATCATGGAAGGGGTTTGCGCCGAGGCGGCATCCCTTGCCGGACACCTGAAGCTGTCCAATTTGTGCTGGATTTACGATGCCAACGATATCACTATCGAAGGCTCGACCCGGCTGACCTTCACGGAGGATGTGGCGGCGCGCTTTTTCGGCTACGGCTGGAATGTCGTTCACGTCAGCGATGCCAATGACCTGGAGATGCTGGCGCGCAGTTACGAGGTCTTTCTCAACACCGATGATTGCCCCACGTTGATCATCGTGCAGAGTCATATCGGCTATGGCGCCCCGAATAAGCGCGATACTAAAGAAGCCCATGGCGAGCCGCTGGGCGATGAGGAAGCTCGGCTGGCGAAGCAGGCCTACGGCTGGGACCCCGATGCGAGGTTTTATGTGCCGGATGAGGTTACCGCGCATTTCCAGTCCCGGTTTGGCCAGCGCGGCGCGGCGGCCCGTTCGGCCTGGGATGAGCGGTTTACGGCTTATCGCCGGCAGTTTCCGGATCTTGCCGGGCAGATCGACCGGATGCAGAACGGCGAGTTGCCCGAGGACTGGGATAGCGCGTTGCCTGATTTTCCGGCCGATGCGAAGGGCATGGCGACGCGTGTGTCATCGGGCAAGGTACTGAACGCCATAGCGGGAAAAATGCCCTGGCTGCTGGGCGGCGCGGCGGATCTGGCGCCGTCGACCAAGACGCATTTGAGCGCCGAACCGGCCGACGAATTTCAGGCGCCGGGGCAGGGGGGCGATTATGCCGGACGTAATTTACATTTCGGTCTGCGCGAGCATGCCATGTGTGCGATTGCCAGCGGCCTGAGCCTGTCGAAACTGCGGCCTTATGCCGCGAGCTTCTTCATTTTCAGCGATTACTGCCGCGCGGCGGTGCGGCTTTGCGCGATGATGGAACTGCCTGTCATTTATATCTGGACGCATGACTCGATCAGCCTGGGCGAGGACGGACCGACTCATCAGCCCGTCGAGCATCTTGCGTCTTTCCGCGCCATGCCGGGCATGGTTTTGCTGCGGCCGGCGGATGCGAACGAGGTGGTCGAGGCGTGGCGCGTCATCATGCGGCTCAAGGATCGCCCGGTCAGCCTGGTTCTGACCCGGCAGGCGGTACCGACGCTGAACCGTTCGAAATACGCGCCGGCAAGCGGCGTATCGCGCGGCGCCTATGTGCTTGCCGATGCCGCGGACCAGCAGCCCGATGTACTGTTGCTGGCGACCGGCAGCGAGGTTGCGCTTTGCATCACGGCATATGAACAGTTGATGTCGGAAGGCATCAAGGCGCGGGTAATCAGCATGCCGTCCTGGGAACTATTCGAGGCTCAGAGCCAGGAATATCGGGACAGCGTGCTGCCGCCTCGGATCAAAGCGCGCGTCGTCGTAGAGGCGGCCTCCAGCTTCGGCTGGGAGCGCTATGCCGGCTGCGATGGCGCCTTGTTCGGACTGCATGCCTTCGGGTTGTCCGCGCCGGCTAAAGTCGTTGCTCAACACTTCGGGTTCACAGCGGAAAATATCGTCGAGGCCGCCAAGGCGCAAATCAAGCGGCATTGAAAAAACAGTGCCGTAATTCAATAAGGCCGGTCTTCGGCAGACGCCGATAAATCTTTGCATTACCTGTTCTCATGGGGTTGGCCCGCGAACCACGGGCCATGCGCGTAAGCAGGCGGCTACTGTTCGATTTATATATTATTGTATTTATATCATAGACAAATAGGCGCCTATCCAATTATAAGACCTGAGCCATTCCGGGAGAAGCAGCGTCATGAAAAATATTCATATAAAACATATTATATCATAGACATATATACACGAGTTTGTCGCCTATTCCTTCCAAGGCCAGAGGCTTATAATGCTCGGTATGTAGTCATAAAAATACCGCTGCGAGGGTATGAATATGATCGAGATAGATGGCGCACAAGGCGAGGGTGGCGGACAGGTGTTGAGAACGTCGCTGTCCTTGTCCGCGAGTCTCGGGAAACCGATGCTTATCAAGAATATCAGACAAGGCAGAAAAAAACCGGGACTGATGCGGCAGCATTTAGCTTGCATCAACGCCATGGCTGAGGTCTGCGATGCGCGGGTTAAGGGTGCGGTCATTGGTTCCCGAATCATTGAGTTTATCCCGGGCGCAATAAAAGCCGGCGACTATCACTTTGTCATTGAAAGCGCCGGCAGCAGTACGCTGGTATTTCAGACGGTGCTGCCGGCCTTGCTGTTAACCGGCAAACCATCGCGGTTGATTCTTGAAGGCGGCACGCATAATCCGATGGCCCCCAGTTTTGATTTTATCCGGTATTGTTTTTTACCGGTTTTAAGGCAAATGGGAGCTGAATTCGATGTCGGGGTCGAGCGCTATGGTTTCTATCCGGCAGGTGGGGGAAGGTGGACAATAACCATCATGCCGGCGGCAAATTACCGCAAGATAGAACTGGACAGCCAGACGCAGCTGCTCGGTAAACGGGCAAAATGCATAGCGTCCCGCATACCCAGTCATGTGTTGGTTCGGGAAAAGCGACAATTATTGAAAAGGCTGAACTGGCCCGATGAAAGCATTACCCTGGAAACAGTTGAATCTCCAGGCCCAGGCAATATCATTTCCCTGCAAATGAATTATCAAAACGTTACAGAAATCTTTGAAAGTATTGGAACCCGCGGCATCAGTGCCGAACAGGTGGCCGATAGAGTCGTGGATGAACTGCACCGCTATCAGGCCATAGGCGCGCCGGTCGGCCGCTATCTTGCCGACCAGCTTCTGCTGCCGTTGAGCCAGGGAGCCGGCGGTTCGTTTGTGACTGGCCCGTTATCCGAGCATAGTCTGACCAATGTTGACGTCATACGGCAATTTCTTGACCTCGATATTGAGTTGATGGAAATAGAACCAGGCAGGCACTGGCGTGTAGTGGTGAACGTGTGAGAGGATATCGGCATGGTTTAAGTTTATGGCTGATTTTAATGCAGGTCGGTTGCACGCTGGTTACCGCCGGGCAACCGCCGCGAATTACGCCAAACGCAAGCATCAAGCCTGGTTTCGCCATCCCTTCCATACGTGAGCGCATGATTTATCTGGCGCATCAGGAATGGACGATATTTGGCCAGCCGGTTGCGGATTATACCAGTCAACCACCGGTGCTGGTCTTTCCGTCAGAAACGACGTTCAGCCATGAAACCCGGCCGCCGTTTTTATCACGTGTGATGTTGTACTGGTACACGGTTTCGTCATTGCCGATAGTGGGTTATGAGGGCGAACTGCGTCCCTGGTCGGGCGCTTTTATAATCTGGCTGGCGCGCAGCGCCGGCGTGCCGGAAAAAGATCTGCCTTCCACGCTACTGCATTGGGACTATATCGAACACGCCTTGTCAGCCGATTATAATGCCCGCTTCATCGCGCGCGACGCGCGTCAGTATTCGCCCAAGCCGGGAGATTTGCTTTGCGCGCCTCGCGAGGCGCGTTTCATTCAGCAGGTGAGTGCATTCGCACGGCTGAGACGAGGTCCTTATCACTGTGATCTCGTGGTGAACAGGCGCTCGGATAAACTAGACCTTATTGGCGGCAACGTGCTCGATGCGGTTTCCCTGAGCCAGGCCGCGCTGGATAACGAAGGTCACGTCATACCGACTATCGAGCGGCCCTGGCAGGTGGTCATCGAGCAGCGGGATATTGAATCCAAACCTTAAACTTATGAGGCATTAACTATGAAAACTCGACTCTTGTCACGTCCGCAACGAATTATCATTCCCCTGCTGATGTGCTTTTCGGTCAACGTGGCCGCCGGCAAGGCGACTGTGCGTTTGTTCGACGATCTGGGCACTCATCATTATCCTGTCTCGACCTTAAGCCCGCTGGCGCAGCGCTATTTTGACCAGGGGCTAATTTTGAGTTTCGGTTTCAATCACGCTGAAGCGGCGCGTTCCTTCCGCCAGGCGTACAGTCTCGATCCGGACTGCGCGATGTGCTATTGGGGCGAGGCGCTGGTGCTGGGTCCGAATATCAATGCACCCATGGACCCGGCTGTAGTGCCCCAGGCATATCAATCAGCTCAAAAAGCGCTGGAACTGTCTCAATCGAAACCGGAAAAAGAGCAGGCCCTGATCCGGGCATTATTCAAACGTTATGCACGGGAAATCTATCAGGACCGTACGGCGCTCGATCGATACTATGCTGCGGCGATGCGCGATGTAGCAAATCAGTTTCCCGATGACGCGGTCATCGCCTCCTTGTTCGCCGAGTCGCTGATGGATATGCATCCATGGGATTTTTGGACCAAGCAGGGCGACGCCAGACCATGGACGGCGGAAATCGTCTCGACGCTGGAACGGGCACTTGAGATAGATGCCAACAATCCCTTGGCAAATCATCTGTATATCCATGCCTTGGAAGCTTCGCCTTATGTCCAAAAGGCGGTCGCCAGCGCCGAGCGATTGCCGTCTTTAGTGCCCGGTTCGGGACATTTGGTGCATATGCCGGCGCATATCTATATTCGGGTGGGGCGTTATCGCGATGCGATAAGAGCTAACCAACAGGCGGTCAAAATTGACCGTGGTTACCTGAGTCATGCGCATGCCGAAAGTATTTATACGCTTGCTTATGTACCGCACAACCATCATTTCCTGTGGGCCGCCGCGATCAAAACCGGCCAAAAGGCTTTATCCTCAAATGCCGCCGCCGATACGGCATCTCAAGTCGATGCCGACATGATGCGAGAACCCGGATTCAGCGGCACATTACAGCATTTTTATATGATTCCGCTCTACACTAAGGCCTTGTTTGGCGAATGGGAGGCTATTTTGAATGAACCGGCGCCGGAAGCGGATCTGGTTTACGCCTGTGGCGTCTGGCATTACGCCCGCGGACTGGCAATGCTCAGGCAGGGAAGGGTAGATGAAGCTGTGCGCGAACTCAACAGTCTTGAAAAACTCATCGCGGATCCGGCGGCGGTTGAACTCACGGTTTTTGACTTGAATTCCGTGGCGCGGATTTTACAAATTGGGGCGGAAATATTACATGGCGAATTAGCGGCTCAGAATAAGAATTATGATGAGGCGGTTGCTCATCTCCAGAAGGCGGTAGAGATTGAGGACGCACTTAATTACACCGAACCCAAGGACTGGTATCTGCCGCCACGGCAAGTACTCGGTGCGGTACTGCTGGCGGCGGGCAGGGCAGGGGAAGCTGAACTGGCCTACCGGCAGGACCTGGTTGATCACCCGCAAAACGGCTGGTCGCTGTTTGGACTTGCTCGAAGCCTGCGAGAACAGGACAGGACTAAAGAGGCCGATGAGGTTCAGCAACAATTTGAGCAAGTCTGGGCGGACGCCGATGTCAAACTGGCAAGCTCGCGTTTTTGATATTATATTTTATTAAAGAAATATTATATCATAGACATATTTGTTTTTAATGACCCACCAGTCATATCTTCTGAGTCATCCACCAAGCGGACAAAGCTGAGGGCTTTTTGATCAAAAATTGTTTGTCGGTGGTTCCACCGCTCAGCGAGACCAGTTTTTACCGAAACGTTCAGACGTCTGTTTGTATCGAGATAAACCCATGAGTGAATATCAATATCACGAATTCAGAGCGGTCGATCGGCCGCTCACGCCACAACAACAAGCGGAACTGCGTAGCCGTTCCTCCCGCGCGACCATTACGGCGACCAACTTCATCAACGAATACCATTGGGGCGATCTCAAAGGCGATCCTCTCGATTGGATACAACGTTATTTCGACGCACACGTTTATTCGGCCAATTGGGGAACGTGCAGTTTGTTATTGCGTTTACCCATTTCGGCATTGGATAAGGCTACGCTGGACCCATTCACTCTGCCATCGCGAAGCGGTGCGCAATCCGGCTTTATCGATGCTTTTGGTGTAACGCCGACGACCGATCATTGGATAGTCTATTGGGGTTTTAATGACGATTCGCGTGAGTTAGAACGTTTTTGGAGTCATGAAGACGGCCCGGGGTGGATGGATAGTTTATTGCTGTTGCGGGACGAGTTATTGCGGGGCGATACTCGGCCGCTCTACTTAGGCTGGCTGGCGCGAGTGTGTAATGGAGAATTGGGTGATGACGATATCGAGCCGCCCATGCCGACAGGCTTGGGAACCTTAACCCCTGCACAATCCGACTTGACGGAATTTCTGCAAATCGATTCCGACTGGCTCGCCGCCGCCAGCGCCAGTCCTGCGTTACCCGATCATGAGACTATTGATCCGGATCTTGATGCATGGATTGCGTTGCAAACCCTGGAAAGCATGCAGGCAACGACACGTTTGTTGTTGGAAGGACGCAGTCAAGAAGCGGAGCGGGCACTGCGGCAGCGTTATCTGGCCTGGCAGCGGGAACATTCATCCAAACCAAAATCTTCTCCGCTTCCGCGTCGCACCGTTGCCGAAATCGATGCCGCTCGAGCAATAGCCAGGGTCCGGCGCCTTGATCTCGAACGGCAGAGGCGCGAGGCCGAGGAAGCCAAGCGTCGTGCCGAGCGCAAACAACAGCTGGAACGCCTTGGGGCTACTTCGGATATGGCTTGGGCGGCTATCGACCAAACGTTGCAACGCGGCTCAGGCCATGCTTATGATCAGGCCTTGCAAGCAGTGAAGGATTTGGCCGAGGCCATGGACCAAGCCGGGCGCAAAGCCGAATTTCAAACTAGCCTAATCAAATTACTCAGCGCACATGGCAAACGTGGCGCGTGGATGACGCGACTGGCCAAGGCAGGAATCCAGGCAGGAGAAATTTGATGGCGCACAAATACAATCCCATTCGAAAAATGGCTACCTTGCGTGTCACGCGATGTGAGTCATTAAATATTTCAGTCTAAAACAGGAGGACTTCAATAGCTTATGAATTTCGACCAAGAAATTTGTATGATAATAACTAATAGATCCCATTTTTTGGGCAATTTTGATTCTGAAATAGCCATAAATATTCTGGAAATAGACAAGAATATTCAAGATTTTTTTAAAACGAAGTAATCTTGCAAAATCGATTAAAATCAATAAATGCATTTAAAAAATTATAAGCCACATAGGTTTTGCGTGGCTCCGATGTTGGATTGGACTGACAGGCATTGTCGGTATTTTCACCGCCTGATTTCCCGGCATGCCTTGTTGTATACCGAAATGGTCACAACCGGGGCGTTATTGCATGGGGACCCCAGCCGGTTTTTACAATTCAATAACGCCGAACATCCCGTGGCGTTTCAATTAGGCGGCAGCGACCCAAAAGATCTTGCTGTCTGCGCAAAGATGATTGAAGACTGGGGTTACGATGAGGTCAATCTAAACGTCGGTTGTCCCAGCGACCGGGTTCAGAATGGGCGCTTCGGCGCCTGTTTGATGGCCGAACCGGAACTGGTGGGCGAGTGTGTGGCAACCATGCTTCAGGCGGTTTCGATTCCTGTAACGGTTAAATCGAGAATAGGTATTGATGAGCGCGATTCATATGAAGAGTTACTTGATTTTGTAATGACCGTGGCCAATGCCGGCTGCAATACCTTTATTGTTCATGCCAGAAAAGCCTGGTTAAGCGGATTGTCGCCCAAACAAAACCGGGAAGTACCGCCGTTACGCTACGATCATGTCTATCAATTAAAAAATGATCTGCCGGGGCTGGAGATTATATTAAATGGCGGTATCACCACGCTGGATCAGGCAGAAGAGGTGCTTAAACATGTTGACGGCGTCATGGTAGGGCGGGAAGCCTATCATAACCCGTACCTTTTAGCCGAGGTCGACAGGCGATTTTTTGATGAGGTGTGCAGGCCCAGATCGCGGCAAGAAGTTTTAAACTTGCTGATTCCCTATATCCAGCGGCAGCTTAAAAATGGTGTCCGGTTAAATAGCATATCACGGCACATTCTGGGGCTGTTTCATGGCGCACCGGGCGCCCGAGGCTGGCGCCGGCATATCAGTGAAAATGTTGGTAAACCCGGCGCGGACGAAAATGTCATTGT
Organism: Methylobacter sp. BBA5.1; assembly: GCF_000746145.1. Taxonomy (NCBI): domain Bacteria; kingdom Pseudomonadati; phylum Pseudomonadota; class Gammaproteobacteria; order Methylococcales; family Methylococcaceae; genus Methylobacter; species Methylobacter sp. BBA5.1. The sequence continues at coordinate 81,799 of NZ_JQKS01000024.1, read as the reverse complement.
GGATGCATTAAAATCACTAATCAATGATGTATACTAGCCTGCTATTTTTTGTAATTGAGACTGAAACTATGGAAGAGCATTTTTCCAAAATTATCGAAGCAGTCGGTGAAGATCTAAACCGCGAAGGCCTGATCGATACCCCTAAACGCGCAGCCAAGGCTTTTAAATTTCTGAACAATGGCTACGATAAAACGCTGGAGGAAGTGCTAAACGGCGCTATTTTTACAGCGGACACCGAAGACATGGTTATCGTTAAGGATATTGAATTGTATTCTTTGTGTGAGCACCATTTACTGCCGTTTATCGGCAAATGTCATGTCGGTTACTTACCAAAAGGCAAAGTGCTTGGTTTGTCAAAGATAGCCCGTGTCGTCGATATGTATGCGCGACGTCTGCAAATTCAAGAAAAACTGACCAAGCAAATCGCCGATGCGATCGAACTTGCGACCGGCGCCAGAGGTGTTGCCGTGGTTATTGAGGCCAAACATCTATGCATGATGATGCGGGGCATCGAAAAACAGAATTCAATCATGACAACTTCGGTAATGACGGGGGTGTTCCGTAAGGAAATCAGTACGCGGTCTGAGTTTTTAAATCTGATTAACCGATAGGTTCTTCGCATGCCGCATCAAAGCGTCGCCACCAGGAAAACGGGCGTGCTATTGGTGAATTTAGGTTCGCCGGCCGCCCCGACTACATCAGACGTCCGGCGCTTTCTTAAGGAGTTTCTCGGCGATCCTCGCGTGGTTAATCTACCGCGCCCGTTATGGTGGATAATACTCCGTTTTTTTATCTTGCCTTTTCGTCCACGTAGATCGGCGGCGGCTTACCGTAAAATATGGGATAAAAAGGGCTCGCCACTGGTTTATCTGACCCGCCAATTGACTGAACAGGTCGCCGGGCGGTTAAACGCCGAGGGCATTGTAACGGACTATGCCATGCGCTATGGCGAGCCTTCCATCGCAAAGCAATTAAATTCCCTAAAAAAACAAGGTATTGACAATTTAATTGTTCTGCCTTTGTATCCCCAATACTCTTCGACAACGACGGCATCCGTTTACGATGATTTGATTCGGGAATTGAATCGGTGGCGATATTTGCCCAGTTTTCAATTTATCAGCGATTATTATCAGGATAAGCATTATATTACGGCGGTTGCCGAATCGATTGAGCGAACCTGGCGTGAACAAGGAAAAAACGATTTATTATTAATGTCCTTTCATGGTTTGCCTGAGCAGTTGACGAAATGGGGAGATCCTTATTTTCATCAGTGCCATAAAACCGCTGCCTTGATTGCCGAAAGACTGGGTCTCAACAAAGACCAGTGGCAAGTCGTTTTTCAGTCCCGCTTTGGCAAAGCACAATGGCTAAAACCTTATTGCGCGGAGACATTGCAAAGTCTTCCGAAACAAGGCATCAAAAAAGTTGATATGGTTTGTCCGGGATTTGCCGTGGATTGCCTGGAAACGCTGGAAGAGATCGCCATGGAAAACAAGCACTTGTTTATGGCCGCCGGCGGCGAAGTCTATCGCTATATACCGGCGCTTAATGATTCAACATCTCATGTTAATGCTATAGTTAAGCTATTCGAGCAAAGACTTTGAGAATTATAAATATGAGAGGATACGATCGAAACTGTGCAATATGCCGTCTGATGCGCAGCCTCGCTTATACAGGCATCGGTATGGGGATAGGCGGGGGAGCCGCTTATCTGATTGGTGCTTCAAAAGAAAATGTCATGCTATCCGGCATTGTTGTGGCCGCGATTATAGTTTTTGGTGTCCTTGATAAAAATAAAGAGCTAAAACGATGAAAGAAACCCTATTAGAAAGTTGGCGCGATAATGTCTGGCCTGAGGTTCAGTCCACCAAACCGCTGAAAACCGGTGAAGGCGTGATCGATGAAAGCGCCTTCAATACAATTGAAGTCAATGAAGTGTTTGATGCGGTCAATCATGCTTCAACGATGATCGGGCAAGCGGTCCTGTTCCGGTCCTTAACGCAACCGCTGGGTGTCTTGGAGGAAATCAAGGCCAAACAGGAAGCTGTCGAGGAACTGCGCAATAATTCGGCATTAAAAGAAAATCTCGAACATATTGTCCAAAACGCGGCGGCAAACGAGAAAAACTTTTATCTGCTATTATTCGGCGAATTCCTCGGTTCTTTCGGTACCGCCAGGGAAGAGCATGAAATCGAGGGTTATGGCTATTTACAGTATAAAAGAGGCATTCGTTTTATGCTTGAGCTGGTTGACCAGATTCAAATCAGCGAAGCGCCGAAAAGCGCTTATTTAAAGAATGTTTTTGACAAAATCAAAGCGTTTGCAGAATCCCGGGCCTATTCATTGATGGAAGGTCCTGCCTATATCACTGAAAACGGCATCAAATCAAAACAGGAAAGAGAAGGTTCATTATCACCAGCGATTATCTTTAAGCCCCGTATCTTCAAGCCGCTTTTGCTGACGCTGGTTTTCGGCATCATCTGGGTGTTGGCAAGTTTATTTCCAACAGACATGTTCAAAGTTTCAGTGGAAGCCATCCCTACCGCATCCATTTTCTTCATTCCTTTGTTATTAGTTTACTTTCCGGTTGTCGGCGGTTTTGACAGGGACAGTTGCATTATCCCGTTGAGAAACGAGTTCAAAAGCTCGCCGGCGGTCGGTGAGACGCTGGATGCGTTGGGCGAACTGGATGAATTGTTGTCGTTTATAAAATTTGCCGATGCTTTTGGCGGCGACATGGTTTTGCCGGAGTTGATTGAGGCCGATCATCATCGCATCAACCTGGCCGATGCCAGAAATCCGGTTTTGGGTAAGGAAAATCCTGATTATGTCGGTAACAATTTTATCCTGGATGACGACAAGCTGGTCCTGGTGACCGGTCCTAATAGCGGAGGCAAAACAGCATTCTGTAAGACCGTCACTCAAATTCAACTGCTGGCGCAAATAGGTTGTTATGTACCTGCCAGCTCGGCCACGCTTACCGTAGCCGACAGGATTTATTATCAGGTGCCGGAAATCAGTCATTTGGATGATGGGGAAGGCCGTTTCGGCACGGAACTGAAAAGAACCAAGGATATCTTTTTAACCACGACGGCTAAAAGCCTGGTAGTACTCGATGAATTATCCGAAGGGACAACTTTTGAAGAAAAAATGGAATCTTCTTCCAATGTGTTGAATGGATTTTATCGAAAAGGCAATAGCACTATATTGATCACCCACAATCATCAGTTGGTCGATAATTTTGTTGCCCAGGGTATAGGTGTGCCGCGCCAGGTTGAATTCGCCAATGAGGCTCCGACTTATAAGCTAATTCCCGGAATTTCCCGGGTGAGTCATGCTGATCGTGTCGCCAAAAAAATAGGGTTTTCAAAAGAAGACATAGACAATTATCTGTCCGATTCCAAATAAAAAACGGCACTGCTTCTGGCAGTGAAACCAAGTCTTTACTATCCTTATAAAGACGGCAAATTAATACCAAATTTCTCGCAATAGCCCCACTGTTATGGGGGACTGGTATTTTTTGGCAAAAAAAGGCTGCCCATGCGGCTTTATATCTGACTAGGGAAAATAACAAAAATGATAAGAGTCACTGTTGTTTTATTGTTTACCTTGCTTATATCCAATCAAGTGTTGGCCGATGTCTATAAATATATCGATCCCGAAGGGCATGTCTATTATACGGATGACCCTAAAAACAAGCTTTATAAGCGCATTATTCGAACAAGACCCAAGAGTTATTCAAAAGCATTGCCCTATGTAAGCGTGAACAAGAAAAAATATGCGGATATGATTGCCCAGGCGGCGGCTAAACATCAGGTCGACGAAAAGCTACTGCATGCCGTTATTCAAGCGGAATCCGCTTATGACGCCGCCGCCGTCTCATCGGCCGGTGCGGTTGGGCTAATGCAGTTAATGCCCGCCACCGCAAGACGCTATGGCGTAACTGACCGGCGTGATCCTGACCAGAATATTAATGGCGGAACCCGATACTTGAAGGATTTGCTGAAGATGTTTAATTCGAATTTGGATCTTGCCGTTGCCGCCTATAATGCCGGAGAAAATGCTGTAATAAAGTATCACAATTCAATTCCACCCTATCCGGAAACACGTAACTACGTGAAACAGGTTCTAGCGCTTTATAACAAATAAGTTTTCCATGACCGAAAATACAGCGAAGTACCTGGTGCAAGAGGGGCAGGAATTATTTTCTTTGCCGGACATCTATTATCAGCTTCGCGAGATGACCGGAAATCCTCGTTTTTCCATCAATGATATCGCCTTGGTGATAACCAAGGATCCGGCATTGAGCGCGCGATTACTGAAAATCGTCAACAGTGCTTTTTATGGCTGTCAGGCAAGAATTGATACGATTTCCAGGGCTATAACCGTCATCGGCAACGAGAATCTGCGCAGTTTGATTCTGGTGACATCGATAGTTAATACGTTCAATAGAATCCCGCATGACCTGGTGGATATGACGGCTTTTTGGCTGCGTAGCGTCAATTGTGCGGTGATAGCTCGCCTATTGGCTAAAAAATGTGCCGTGTTGCATTGCGAGCGGTTATTGTTAGCCGGATTGTTGCATGATATAGGTTCGCTGGTTTTATATACCCAAATACCTGACAAGTCGCTTCAGGTATTATTGGCGGCTGATCACAATCGCGGCCTTGTAGCCGGCCTGGAGCGGGACATAATAGGATTCACTCATGCCCAGGTTGGCGGGGAGTTAATTGAATCGTGGGGGCTGCCAGATTCATTATCGGAAGCAATACGATACTACTTAACACCAGAAAAAGCGCTGGTGCACAAGTTGGATGCGCATTTGCTGTATCTGGCAACTCGTTTGGCCGATGGTAAGGGACAACAGAGAGCCGTGCCGGAAATACTGGCCGAAATTTCCGATGAAACCTTGTCCATTGTCAGGCTGAGTGAATCGCAAATCGCTGAACTAATGAACCAGGCTGACAACGAGTTTGAACAGATATTTGAGTCGCTAGGCTCCGGCAAGCGCTTCCATTAAAGTACGTGCACATCAAATTTCTCCAATAACGAAATTAATTTTATCAACGGCAAGCCGATCAGGGCATTTGGGTCTTCACCCTGTATTTTTTCAAACAACGCAATACCCAAGCCTTCGGATTTAAAGCTGCCGGCGCAATCGTAAGGTTTTTCAAGATCGACATAATGTTCGATTTGTTGATACGTTAATGTCTTAAAGAAAACTGAGCAGATATCCAAATCGAACATGCAAAGCATGGTTTTACTGTTTACAATACAGATGCTGGTAAAAAAAGTAACTGTATTGCCCGATGCTATTTGAAGTTGCTCGATTGCCTTTGCCCGGTTGCCCGGTTTGTGTAATTGCTTGCCATTAAGCATCGCGACTTGATCCGAGCCGATAATAAGATGGGCAGGGTACTGTTGGCATAACGCCCACGCTTTGGCTTTCCCCAGGCGCAAAGCAAGATCTTGCGGTGATTCACGAGGCTGCTGCGTTTCATCTATTTCGGGACTGATCGCCGCAAAATCCAAATGAAGCTTTTTTAATGCAACTTGTCTATAGGAAGAACCCGAAGCCAGAATTAAGTTGTTGATTTTCATATTGGCAATTGTTGTAAGTTTGACGCAGTTATTGATTCCAGATATCATTGTATAGTTATGTTAGATCGATTGCCCGAATATATAGACCCTTTACAACTCGCGGACAAGCGCGCTGAACTTAAGGGCGAAATACCTTTAAGCAGTCTGGATCGTTTGGCGGATACACTGCTGAATGATACCGGGACTGTTGCTGTTGATCTTTTTTTTGGCCGAGAAGGACGACTGGCTAAAATTGAGGGACACATAGAGGCGATTTTGGAACTTGAATGTCAAAGCTGTTTGCAGGCTGTGAAGTGGCCTGTCAGTGCTGAAATCAAACTAGGTATTGTTACCTCAATAGATCAAGCAGATAGATTGCCCGAAGTTTATGAACCGTTACTGATTGATGAAGAAAAAATCCTTCTTAAGGATATTGTTGAAGACGAGTTATTGCTTGCGTTACCAACATTTCCAAAGCATCAGCATGACTGTTCTGTGCCGGACGCGGATTTTAACAAGGAAGCCTCATCATCCGAGGAAGTGCAATCACCCCCCGAAAATCCTTTTTCCATCTTAGCCAAACTTAAAAAAACTGGAGATTTATAATGGCAGTACAAAAAAGTAAAGTATCACGTTCAAGACGTGGTCAACGTCGTTCACATGATGCTTTAACCAGCAGAGCGCTCTCTCAAGACCCAATGACAGGTGAAACTCATTTGCGTCACCATGTTACTCCAGACGGTTTTTTCAAAGGTCGCCAAATTGTAACGACTGGCGACGAAGATTAATTAATCTTTCTCCCTTTTAGAATGATGATATGCCGAACCCGGCCGGGTTCGGCTTTTTTTAATACCTCCGGAGTCATTCGTAAGCGTGAGTTTAACAATTTCGATTGATGCGATGGGCGGGGACCATGGTCCCGAAGTAACCATTCCAGCATCATTGGATTGTTTGAAAAGCAATCCAGACTTAAAGCTGATTTTAGTGGGTGACGAAACCATTCTTAAACAGTATTTAGCGCAAAGCCTGCATAAATATAAAGACAGGCTGACTATCCAGCACGCATCGGAGTGCGTCGGTATGGATGAGTCACCGTCTAAAGCACTGAAAAATAAGAAAGATTCGTCAATGCGAGTAGCTATCAATCTGGTTCGTGACGGCCAGGCTGATGCCTGCGTTAGCGCCGGTAATACCGGAGCATTAATGGCTACGGCAAGGTTCGTTCTGAAAATGATTCCAGGCGTTGACCGCCCCGCCATTATTTCTACATTACCTTCGATCTATGGACATACCCATGCGCTTGATCTCGGAGGTAATGTCGATTGCAGTGCCGAGCATCTTTTTCAGTTCGCGGTCATGGGCGCCGAATTGGTTAAAGCTGTAGAGAACATCGAGAACCCGAAAGTAGGCCTGTTAAATATTGGCGAGGAAGATGTTAAAGGCAATGAACAGGTTAAAGCAGCGGCAAAGCTGTTGGATAACTCATTGTTAAACTATATCGGTTATGTAGAAGGCGATTCCTTAAATGCTGGCAATATTAAAGTTGATCTGATCGTTGCCGACGGTTTTGTCGGTAATGTTGCGCTGAAGTCAATTGAAGGTGCGGCTAAAATGATCGGGACTGCACTTAAAGAAGCCTTCGGTAAAAATATTTTAACCAAGCTGGCTGGATTGCTTGTTTATCCGGTGCTGAAGTCATTTAAAAAACGCATAGATCCTCGTCTCTATAACGGTGCCAGCTTCCTAGGATTACGTGGTTTGGTCATCAAAAGTCATGGCGGAGCCGATGTGCTGGCTTTTAAAACAGCCATTCATCTTGCCGAAGTAGAAATCAAAAAAGATGTTATCAGAAAAATAAGCGAGCAAGTTGAACAGACATTGGCCCGGAGAGAAAGCGCATGATCCGTTATTCAAAAGTAATCGGTACCGGCGGATATCTGCCGGAAGAGATTCGCACGAACGATCACATATCTCAAACTGTCGATACATCCGACAGCTGGATTTATGAGCGAACCGGCATTAAGAGCCGCCGAATCGCAGGGGTGAACGAGACCGCTTCAAGTATGGCGGAAATCGCGGCAAGACAAGCTATCGATGCGGCACAAATTGATCCTGAAGAAATTGACTTGATCATTGTGGCGACGGGAACGCCGGATCGTGTATATCCTAGCACCGGGTGTCTGTTGCAACAGCGTCTGGGAATCAAAAAATGCGTTGCTTTCGATATACAGGCAGCTTGTTCAGGCTCAATTTTTGCTTTGAGTATTGCCGATCAATATATTAAGTCAGGCGCGGCAAGAAAAGTGCTTGTTGTCGGCTCTGAAATCTGTTCGCGCGTTGTCGACTGGGCGGATAGAAGTACTTGTATTTTATTCGGTGACGGAGCAGGGGCCTTATTGCTAAGCTCCTCATCTGAAGCCGGTATTTTATCAACACATATCCATTCCGACGGCGAATACGAGGACTTACTTTATTGCCCAAATCCGCAGGCGGCCACGGAATTAAACAAAGACGAGTCCGGTTTCGTCAAGATGCGCGGCAATGAAGTGTTTAAAGTCGCAGTGAACACGTTGGGCCGTATCGTCGATGAGACATTGGCGGCTAATAATATGAAAAAGTCCGATGTCCATTGGCTGGTGCCTCATCAAGCCAATATACGTATTATCGCGGCAACAGCTAAGAAATTAAAAATGTCCATGGATCATGTTGTCCTGACACTTGAAAATCAAGGCAACACATCCTCGGCTTCCGTGCTTCTTGCTTTTAATGAAGCGATCCGCGACGGGCGCATTCAGCGCGGACAAGTGGTTCTGCTTGAAGCATTTGGAGCTGGATTCACATGGGGTTCCGCCTTAATTAAATATTAAAAGACAAACGCATTAATGAATAAACATAACTATAATTTGGCTTTTGTTTTTCCAGGGCAAGGTTCTCAATCCGTTGGCATGGTTTCAGCATTGGCGGAGAGCTATCCTGTAGTAAAACATACCTTCGAGCAGGCGTCCGATGCACTGGGTACAGATCTATGGGCTATTGTAGCCAATGGCCCTGAGGAAACACTTAACAAGACATATAATACACAGCCGGCCATGCTGGCCGCCTGTTTTGCTATCTGGGAAGCTTGGTGTAAGCAAAGCGATATCCGTCCGGCTTGGGTGGCAGGTCATAGTCTTGGCGAATATACCGCTCTGGTTTGCTCGGGTGCCGTATCTTTTGAAGACGCTATCAGACTGGTGGCCGCAAGAGGGCGATTGATGCAGGAAGCCGTGCCCGCCGGTGTAGGCGCCATGGCGGCAATTTTAGGGCTTGAAGATCATCAGGTCGTTAAAGTATGTGCCGACACGGCAGAAAATGAAGTTGTTTCCGCGGTTAATTTTAATGCGCCCGGACAGGTAGTCATTGCCGGGCATGCTGCGGCGGTTGAAAGAGCCATGACCGCAGCGAAAGAAGCTGGCGCTAAACGGGCATTACTACTGCCGGTTAGTGTGCCTTCGCATTGTGCATTAATGCAATCGGCAGCCGACAAGCTGGATGAACAATTGCAGAATACAACTATCAATGCACCGAAAATGACATTGATCCATAATGTAGACGTTACTGCCCATAGCGCGCCGGAAGTCATTCGAAGCGTATTAAAAGAACAGCTTTATAAGCCTGTGCGCTGGGTTGACACGATTAAGTTTATGCATGACCAAGGCGTTAAGCGATTCGTTGAGTGTGGCCCCGGCAAGGTGTTGATCGGCTTAAATAAACGTATCGTCAAAGATGCCGAGCATATGGCTATATATGATCCGGAAACGTTAAATAATGTATTGGAGCAGTTAAATGACTAAGCAAGTAGCTTTAGTAACAGGCGCCAGTCGGGGTATCGGCAGGGCAATTGCCGAAAGATTGGCCGAGGATGGTTTCTTTGTTCTCGGCACGGCGACTTCGGATAACGGGGCTGATTCAATTTCCGCCTATCTCGGTGAAAACGGCAAGGGTTTAAAACTTGATGTAGCCAACCCTGAATCGATTGCCGAAGTCGTAAAAGCCGTGAGTGATGAGTATGGTGCTCCCACCGTATTGGTCAACAATGCCGGCATTACGCGCGACAACCTGTTAATGCGCATGAAGGATGATGAGTGGGATGAAATCATCAATACGAATTTAACCTCAGTATTTCGCATGAGTAAAGCCGTGTTGCGAGGCATGATGAAAGCCAAAACAGGGCGCATCATTAATATATCTTCCGTGGTCGGAGCTACCGGCAATGCTGGTCAGGCAAATTACGCCGCGGCAAAGGCCGGCATGATCGGTTTTGCCAAGTCCATGGCCAAGGAAGTGGGATCGCGCAATATTACTATAAACACAGTAGCCCCCGGGTTTATCGATACTGATATGACCAAGGAATTGGGTGATGACATTAAAAACTCTTTATTAGCATCTATTCCTCTGGCCCGTCTCGGCGAAGCCAGGGAGATTGCTCACGCCGTTTCATTTCTGGCTTCGGAAGGTGCAGCTTATATCACCGGCGAAACCATTCATGTGAACGGTGGCATGTTTATGCCTTAATATTGTGACATTTTTGCAATATAAAGTATAATCCCCCCGCCGTCTGGAATTGCCGGAGACGGGATTTCTAGTAAAATTAATAACAATACTATTGTAAGTTTCGAACCAATCATTGATGAACTTACATTGTTTGAGGACAATAATTATGAGTAACATTGAAGAACGAGTAAAAAAAATTGTAGCAGAGCAATTGGGCGTTAAAGAAGATATCGCTACTGATGCTTCATTTGTAGACGATCTTGGTGCCGATTCTCTGGATACAGTTGAACTCGTTATGGCTCTTGAAGAAGAATTCGAATGTGAAATTCCAGACGATGAAGCTGAAAAAATTACCACGGTTCAGCAAGCTATCGATTACGTAGAAAAAAACGCGCAATAGTCTGTCTTTAGTGGATGAACTCTCTTGTTCATCCACTAACTAGTTTTAAAGTCTTTATTCCCTCCTATACATTTCTTACGGTACATTACATTGAGCAAACGTCGAGTCGTAATAACTGGATTAGGCGCTGTCACGCCTTTAGCTAACACTGTCGCGGAAACCTGGGACGGGATTATCAACGGTAGAAGCGGCATCACTCCAATTGATTCTTTTGACATATCTCCTTTCGCAACGACATTCGGTGGGGCCATCAGAAATTTCGACATTACTCAATATATTCCCGACAAAGATGCCAAACGTATGGATGCTTTCATTCATTATGGTATCGCTGCCGGTTGTCAGGCGATTGAAGATTCAGGTATTGAAGTTACCGAGGCAAATGCCGATCGTATCGGTGTGGCAATCGGGGCTGGCATTGGAGGTATTACCGGTATTGAAGAATGTTATGCCACTTATGAGAAAGGTGGTCCGCGCCGTATTTCGCCATTCTTTGTGCCAGGTAATATCATCAACATGATTTCGGGAAATCTTTCAATCAAATACGGATTGAAAGGCCCTAACTTTGCTATCGTAACCGCCTGTACAACAGGCACGCATAATATTGGCGATGCATCGCGCTTGATTAAATACGGCGACGCCGATGTTATGATTGCCGGCGGCGCGGAGCGCTGCACCACCTCTCCGACAGCCATGGGCGGCTTTGCTTCTGCAAAAGCTTTATCGCGCCGTAACGACGATCCTCAAGCCGCCAGTCGCCCTTGGGATAAAGATCGTGACGGTTTCGTATTAAGTGATGGTTCCGGTGTGGTTGTGCTTGAAGAACTGGAGCACGCATTAGCGCGCGGGGCAAAAATTTATGCCGAAGTAGTCGGTTATGGCATGAGTGGCGACGCTTATCATATCACTACTCCTTCCGCCGGCGGCGAGGGGGCTGCCCGTTGCATGCGTAATGCCTTGCGTGATGCCGGTTTGAACCCTGAGCAGGTTGATTATATCAATGCTCACGGCACCTCAACTCCTGCCGGGGATGTCGGCGAAACCCAGGCAATGAAAGCGGCCTTGGGCGGCCATGCTTATAAAGTCGCTGTCAGCTCAACCAAATCGATGATAGGGCACCTGCTGGGCGCAGCTGGTGGTATTGAGGCTGTGCTTACCGCATTGAGTGTCAAAAACCAGATTGCCCCGCCAACCATTAACCTGGAAAATCAGGATCCCGAATGCGATCTTGATTATGTTCCCAACACGGCCAGGGATATGAAAATCGATATCGCCATCTCTAATTCATTCGGTTTTGGCGGCACTAATGGATCAATAGTGTTTAAGCGCTACGCGTAAACGCATTATCAAATGCGACATGCTTCTTGCTGATGATTTTGATAAATGGCGAATGCAAGCGGCAAATTGAAATATCTGATCGTGGCTTTCAGTATGGCGACGGATTATTCGAGACAATAGAGGTCAAAAACGGCAAGCCAGTATTTTTTGATCGGCATTTAACGCGTTTAAACACTGGTTGCAATCGACTGCATATTCCTGTACCGGATCCTGAACTGCTTACTGCTGAAGTTTTCAGTCTTTGTAAGGATTCGGATCAGGCTGTACTCAAACTAATAGTAACGCGTGGATCAGGCGGGCGAGGCTATCGTCAGCCTGATCCAATCCTGCCTACCCGGGTATTGAGCCTCCATCCTTATCCTGATTACCCTTTTGCACACAAAGCGCAGGGCATTGCGGCCCGATTCTGCGACACTCGTTTAGGGTTGAACCCACTACTGGCAGGCATAAAACATATGAATCGACTCGAACAGATACTGGCACGAGCCGAATGGAATGATACCGCTATTCAGGAAGGAATTATGCTGGATATCAATGATCATATTATTGAAGGGACGATGACTAATCTTTTTTATGTGAAAGATAGTTCAGTCCATACCTCGCTACTGACTCATGCGGGTATTTCTGGGATTATGCGCGGCATAATCATGGAAATATTGTTACACAACGAGATTCCAATAAGTGAGCGGTTGTTTAATAAAGATGAATTTTTATCGGCTGATGAAATCTTTGTCAGTAATTCAATCATTGGTATATGGCCAGTCAACCAAATTGATAACAGCTATTTTCCGGTAGGTCCCATAACCAGGCAATTACAATCTTGTCTGGAAAAATTTAAAAGCGAAGCGGAGGCATCCAGGCCGTGAGCCATAAAATTATCGGATTTATGTTGTTAGCTTTCAGTTTTGCGGGAGGATGGGCATGGATGGATTATCAGCGCGCCGTGGAAAATCCTGTTGTGTTAGAAAAACAGGTTTATATTGATATCGAAAAAGGCGATTCGCTTGACCGAATAACAGACAAACTGATCGACCAGGACTTGGCGATAAAACCCTTGTGGTTCAAAGTCCTTGCTTACACAAGCAAATCGGCAAAAAAAATTAAAGCCGGAGAATACGAACTATCGCCTGGTTTAAATGCGCCGGAAATATTGGCGCTGTTCGTACAGGGAAAAACCAGGCAATATGCCATTACCTTTCCGGAAGGGTGGCGTTTTAAGGATGTATTGCAGGCAATCGAGAAAAATCCTTATCTTGAGCACACGTTAAACAGTACTGATTCTGAGGCTTTAATGCGGCAACTGGGAGCAGACGTAATACATCCTGAAGGCCTGTTTTTTCCCGATACCTATTTTTTTGAAAAAAACATGACCGATGTTTCTTTGCTAAAAAGAGCTTACGACAGGATGCAGCAGGTATTGCAACAGGAATGGCTCAATAAAGCCGAAAACCTCCCTTTAAAAAGTCCTTACGAAGCGCTGATTCTCGCTTCCATTGTTGAAAAAGAAACTGCGGTAGTTGAAGAGAGGCCGCTAATTGCCGGCGTATTTATCCGCCGATTGGAAAAGGGCATGCTGTTGCAAACAGATCCTACGGTAATTTACGGTATGGGTGATCATTACAATGGAGATATCACCTGGGACGATTTAAAAACAAGCACGCCTTACAATACTTATGTTATTGAAGGATTGCCACCTACCCCTATAGCGATGCCCGGAAGAGATGCTATTTACGCGGCATTACATCCCAATAGCGGAAACAGTCTGTATTTTGTGTCTCGAGGTGACGGCACACATATGTTTTCCTCAACCTTAAAAGATCATAACCGTGCAGTTGATATTTTTCAAAGGAAGAAAAAATGACCAGAGGGAAATTTATTACTTTAGAGGGCGGGGAAGGGGTAGGAAAAAGCACTAACCTGAACTTTATAAAAGGTTATTTACAGGACCATGGCATCGCTGTCATAACTACCCGCGAACCGGGCGGTACTCAACTGGCAGAGAAGATACGTCTGTTACTGTTGGATGCGGGCGACGAAAACATTTCGGAGTCAACGGAGCTCTTATTAATGTTTGCGGCAAGGTCTCAACATATCGGGCAGGTGATTGAGCCTGCGCTGGCACAAGGAAAATGGGTGGTTTGCGATCGCTTCACCGATGCCACTTATGCATATCAAGGTGGCGGGCGAAACATGGAAATCAGCACCATCAAGTGGCTGGAAAATCTTGTCCAGGACTCACTGAGCCCCGACTTGACATTGTTGCTCGATGCCCCTGTCGAGATAGGCATTGAAAGAGTGCGAGAGAGGGGAAAACTGGATCGTTTTGAATCGGAAAAAATCGATTTTTTTGAACGGGTCAGGCAGGCTTATCTGAGACGAGCCGAACTATATCCGGACAGAATCAAACTCATTAAAGCGAATCGGCCATTAAACGATGTGCAAAGTGCACTGGTTGATGTGCTTCGGCAACTAATAACATGAACTCAAATTCACTATTACCCTGGCTGCAACCGGACTGGGAACAGCTGTATAGTTACATTGCCCAGAAACGTGTTCCTCAGGCTTTGCTTATTACCGGTAATAAAGGCCTGGGAAAGCAACAATTGGCTAATCAATTCGCGCTTTCATTGCTGTGCGCAAACCCTCAGCCTAATGGTCTACACTGTGGTTATTGTGATAGTTGTAAGCTAATCAACGCCGAAACGCATCCTGATTATATCAACATTCAGCCCGAGGAAGCCGGCAAAAGCATCACAATTGCCCAAATTCGCAATTTAATTACACAGCTCACCTTAAAGCCTCAGTTTGAGGCTTATCGTGTCGTTATTGTCAATCCTGCCGAGCAGATGAATCATGCCGCGGCCAATGCCTTTTTAAAATGTCTGGAAGAACCGACAGAGCGCACTATTATTATATTAATTACCGATAAACCGGCAAAATTACTGGCAACTATAGTAAGCCGATGTCAAAAGATGGCTATAAATATTCCTGCCAAGGATATTACGCTCACCTGGTTGCAACGACATGTGCAGGAAGATACGGAACTGTTGTGCGGTCTGGCCAGAGGAGCGCCATTATTGGCCCAACAATATGCAGAAGAAGGTCATATAACTATACGTAATGAATGCTTCAAAACATGGTGGGGTATAGCAAAACAGCAGTGCAACCCTGTCATTGTTGCTGAAGATTGGCATAAACTGCCAGAAGCTCCATTGTTATTTTGGGTTACCTCCTGGATTATCGATATAATCAAGTGTTTTTATCTGGCAAATATTGAAAATCTGTACAATCCGGATTTGGAGAAACCCTTGAAAGAACTGTCACAACGATTAGAATTAACAAGAGTTTATAAATTGTACGATCTATTATTGGAGACTCGACGACGATTGGATTCTCCAGTCAATAAGCAATTGATGTTTGAAGAAATCTTAATAAAATGGTCTGAAATCAACTTGTTGAGCAAATAATACCATGGCAGAATCAGCACCAAGACAAGGTATATTGTCACTTTCAATCAAAGATAAAAACGCTTTATATGCGGCTTACATGCCTTTTGTGACCAACGGTGGTCTGTTTATTCCGACCAACCGAGACTATCAAATGGGCCAAGAAGTATTTATGCTGCTTAATTTAATGGAAGAAACCGAGCGACTTCCCATTGCCGGAAAAATAATCTGGAAAACGCCTCCGGGTTCCGAAGGCTACAGAGCAACAGGCATCGGTGTGCAATTCAGTGATCAGGATGGGGGCATGGCTCGCAACAAAATAGAGACCTACTTGGCCGGTGCTTTAGGTTCCGACCGCTCAACCCATACCATGTAATTTTATCGAATGCTCATTGACTCTCATTGCCATCTGGATCGCATAGACCTGAAGCCGTATCAAAATGATTTTTCCTGCTTCATGAAGGAAGCGGAAAATAATCAAATTGAACATATGTTATGCATAGCAATCGACTTGGAATCTTATCCGGCCATGCATGACTTGGTTTCAGGGTATTCTCAAATATCGCTGACCGTCGGCGTTCATCCCAATGTTAAGGATGGCAGGGATCCTGGCGTAGATGAACTCGTCGCTTTAGGACAGGAAAAAAAGGTTATCGCAATAGGGGAAACCGGATTGGATTATTTTCGCAGCGAAGGCGATCTTGGCTGGCAACAACAACGCTTCAGAAATCACATTAATGCAGCAAAAATATTAAAAAAACCTCTGATTATTCATACCCGCGAGGCCAAAGAAGATACATTGCGAATTTTGGAAGAGGAACGTGCTCAGGACATAGGCGGAGTGATTCATTGCTTTACCGAAGACTGGGATTTCGCCGAAAAAGCCCTGGATTTGAATTTTTTTATTTCTTTTTCCGGTATCGTGACGTTTAACAGTGCCAAGGCAATTAAAGAAGTAGCAAAAAAAATACCTACCGACCGCTTCCTCATTGAAACTGACTCGCCTTATCTAGCGCCGGTTCCGTTTCGCGGAAAAACTAACTATCCCACTTATGTACGTTATGTGGCTGAACATATAGCTGAATTAAGAAATACAAGTTTTGAACAAATCGCGAAACAGAGCTCGGAGAATTTCAAAAGGCTTTTTCAATTAGAATGTGGCTAAACAACCACCCGCTTGAGCGGGTGGTTGTTTAGCCACATTAGAGCATTTACCTATTTTGCATAAACGTAACACATATATGATCCGATCAAAAAACTTTCCTTGCCGTCAAAGACTTTATTCTGCCCCCGGCTTTGCGTTGATTGGTTTGACAGGAATCTTGCTGATGCTTGGGTAACAACGGCTCTACATGTGTCCAATTAATAAGGTTTAACTCCGTGTATCATTATTATGTTCACGCTGCAATAGAAAGCATTATCCAGAGCGGCTTGCCTCAATTCCACACGCCATTGATCTAATTCTTTTTGCGTAATGATGTTATCGGCTAAAGCTTTATTTTCAATAGTTTCCTGGACTGATAAAGCATAAAACAACTTTAGGTCATTAGTATAAAGGGGGAAAATATCAATTTGAATGTCATTGAAACGGGCATTGTTGAACAAGCGATATAAACTCCGCCCTGAATAGCCATTAGCAAAAAACTTTTCTAAACGATAGTTTAACAGTAATTTCTCTGTTTTTACTGAGTGACAATCAATAGACAGGCTAGCCCAGTCGGTATCGATGACCACGACGTTACCTTCTGGTTTTGTAACTCTGAACATTTCGGCCAGCACCTGTCTAGGGTTACTCAAGTGCATAAAAAGCCGCTCGCTTCGACAACTGTTAAAATAGTTGTCCGGAAAAGTTAAAGCGCAGGCGTTTTCTTGTTGAAAACGGATAATACGACTCATCTCTAAAACTTCTACTTGTTCCAATGCTTTTTTTAACATAGCCTCATCATAGTCCACGCCAATGACAGAGCCGTTTGGCGATACGAGTTTACCCAGCTCAATAGCATCAATGCCCGGGCCGCATCCCAGATCAAGAACTGTATCATTCTGTTTGATTTGCATTTTTTTGTAGCTAATTTGCTTAATAGATGAAAAAATTTCACCTGTTTTTTTTAGATAATCAATGTCAACAGGACCTTTAAATTCAGTCATATGATTTTTTCCTTTTAGGATAAATGTTTATTTTCTTCTATATTTATCTATAGAAAATGGACTAAAATCTCATCATAATTATATGAATAGATAAGAAATTTAACTAGATAAAATTTATGCATTATCATTCAATAATTAGGTATGTGTATTGATTATTTTATGAACTTAAAAAAAGGGATATGGATAGCTATGTTAGACAGAGAAGAAATAGGAAATCATTATTCAAAATATTTCCAGATGATCAATGTTAATACGGAAGAATTAAGAAAAATCGCCTATAAATTGCGATATAGAGTGTTTCATGAAGAATACGGCTATCACAATTTAGGCAATCCCTTAAATAACAATATGGAGATTGATGATTACGATGAATATTCTTTGCATAGTTTGTTATTTCATAAGCCCAGCAACCAGGCCATCGGTTATATACGACTAATTCCTCAAACAAAGAAACATAACAAATCATTGCCGATTAAAAAATATTATGGTGAGTCATTTGATTTCAGCAAGACTAGTCTGGATAGAATGCCGGAAATAAATATTGGTGAACTTTCGCGAATGGCTATTATTTCAGCATTCAGAAAGAGACTTTCTGATAATTACTATCTAAACCAGGAGCATACTAATCAATCTGAAAATATAACTCGTACAAATAAACGCTATCCTGTCAATTACTTACCCATGTGTCTTATTTCAGCAGCAATACATTTTTTGTTTATGGAAGATATAGAATATAGTTTTGCTATGATAGAAACGCGATTTGCAGTTCTATTACGCCATTTCGGCGTACAGTGTGATCAAATAGGAAAGCCCGTTGAGTGCTTTGGAATACGAGCCCCTTATGTATTTTATCGAGAAAATACCTACAGAAATTTAACGCCCGAATTTCGCAGTCTGTTTGATAAAATAAGTAGCGAATTAGCTGAACAAAGCGCTATAAAAAATACTCTAAATATTAATGCAAGATAAAACCAAGAAAAAAAGCAGATTCCTGAGTCTCACCTGGAAAGCAATTTTAGCCGTCAGCATTGCCATTCTGACATCTTCAGGCAGTGTTTTCATGTTCGGCAACCTGACATTAGAAAAAAATTATACACAGGAGCGTGATAGGGTACACCGGTTTTACCAGCAAGCATTTAACAGTATTCTACAGCAGTCAAAACTTGATCAAATCGATATCACCTGGATCGTTCCCGCTATTATTAGTCTTGACCTTTCATCGCATCAGGCATTAAACCAGATAGAAAAAATTATTAATGCCAATTGGTTCAAAATCGAGCTTGAGTCTGACATAAAATCCGCTTATTTATTTTCTAAAGGTGGTGGGTTGCTTAATAGTTGGGGCGATACCACACTTAAGGCGGATGTTTTTTCCCCCTGGCTCAATTACGTACTTGAAAATGAAGAGCCATTTGAAAAAATTCTCTGTAATATCAGTTGCGTACAATATAAAGCTTATCCTTTCTTACATAATGGGGAATTTGCCGGCGTGTTCATATTTGGAAGAGACCTGGCAGACATGGTGCTAAGAATGAAAGCGATTACCGGGAAGGAAATTGGGATTCTTGTACAGAGCAATGAAAATAGAACAGTCTCAACAAGACCTATTCTTGATAAATGGTCAAAGACGATTATCGCACTAACGGAATATCAAAAAAGCTTTCCTATCTTGCTGGCTGTCATGAATAAAATACCAAATGGCTTGCCGGAAAAAAAAGCACGCTTTGAATACAATAATAATAATTATGAGATAATTGTTTTTCCATTTAGTAATGACAGTAGCATTGCCGATCTTGTTATTATCGATAACTTAAGCGAAGAATTAATTGATATTAATAAATCTTCAATGCTATACGCATTAAGTGGTGTAATAAGCTTAATATTGGCAGGTATAATATTGTTATTATTGTTAATTAAACCAATGCGGCGCTTAAATGCCTTCATTGCTTTACTGCCATGGATAGCCAAGAAAAATTACATAAAAGTAAACGATATTATGCCGGCAACTTCCGCACATAAACTATTTAATGATGAAATCGATATATTAAATAATGCCACACAGGATTTAATCGTCACTCTGAAAAATTTAGACAGAGATGTCGATTTGCGTACACAACGATTGGCCGAGAGAACTGTTGAACTGCAGCAGGAAAAAAATCTGGTTTCCAATATACTTAACACAGCTCAAGTTATTATCATAACCATTAATAATAATGGAAAAATATTAATGAGCAACAGGTATGCAGAGAAATTGATTGGTTATAATGAAGAAGAATTAAAGCAACAATTGTTCGTTGACCTAGTTTTTGGCCATGAAGATTTCAAAACTATTTCTAGTGCTATTAATGAAATCGCCAATCGACAACGAAGAACCTTCCGTTATGAATGTATTATATTTTCTTCAAAAGGAAACGAATTATACATTTCATGGTTTTTTACCCTTATCAAAAACAATAAAAAAACCGAAATATTATCGGTTGGGCTTGATTTAACTGAACGCAGAATAACCGAAAAAAAATTGTCATGGCTTGCAGATCACGACCCATTGACCAACTTATATAACCGCCGGCGGTTTGACCAGGAATTGACTCATGCTTTATCTGTCGCCACACGTTATAACCAGAAAGGCGCTCTTATCCTGTTTGATATCGATCAATTTAAAAATATTAATGACAGTAGCGGTCACAATGTGGGGGATGAATTATTGATCAAAGTGGCCGATAAGCTGCTTTCGATAATTCGTGATTCGGATATTGTTGCCAGATTAGGTGGTGATGAGTTCGTGGTTATTTCTTATTGCATCGATCAGGACCATGCAGAGAAATTGGTACAAAAAATTTGCACCGAGATTGCGACCGTTAAAGTGGCGGTTAACAATATTGAGCTGGGAGTCACTATTAGCGCTGGTGTGCTGATTTTTCCGGCCCCCGGTTTCTCGCCTCAAGAATTGATGGCCACCGTTGATATTGCCATGTACAAAGCAAAACAAATGGGCAGAGGAGGGTGGTGTCTTGCCTCAATGGAGGATTTGGCCAGAGATGAAATCCGACACAGGGTGAATTGGAAAGCGAAAATTGAAAAGGCGTTGGAAGAGGATAGATTCGTTCTTTATTATCAACCAATTATGAGAATTACCGATAAAAGCATTTCCCATTATGAATGCTTGTTACGGATGGTTGGAGAAAACGGAGAAATTATTCCGCCGGGCATGTTTACCGGTATTGCCGAGCATTTCGGACTGATCACTAAAATTGACCAAAGAGTGATCGACCTTGCCTTTAAAAAGCAGTCTTTATTTATAAAGCAGGGATTAGAAATTCATTTGTCAATCAATCTTTCAGGTGAAATGCTTTCTAATCCCAATGCATTTTCCATTATTACTGAGCATCTTGATAAATGGAATGTTCCGGCTCATAAGTTCATTTTCGAGGTTTTGGAAACTCAAGCGGTAACCAATATACAAGCGGCTCGTGATTTTATGACCTATGTAACGAATATCGGTGGCAAGTTTGCCTTGGATGATTTTGGTGTGGGATTTTCATCAATGAGTCATTTAAAACAACTGCCTGTGCAATATTTAAAAATCGATGGCGGTTTTATTAAAAATCTTGCTAACAATAAGGAAGATCAGCTTTTCGTAAAAGCAATCAATGATGTCGGGCAAGGGATGGGAATTAAGACAATTGCCGAGTTTGTTGAAAATGAAATGATATTAAAAGAATTGTTGGACATGGGCGTGGATTATGCACAAGGTTATGGCATAGGTAAGCCCATGCCAGAACCAGAGTTTAATCCGTATAAAGGACACTCCCAGCCTACGCAGGAAACGTCAAATAAAATTAAAAATCATAAGACAACATCACTGAATATAAATCCCAATGCTGTTTTGTAGGGCCTGGATTTTCTAAAGTGGATATTGCGCCAGTACCGTTTATGCGATGATATTCCGTGCTCAGAAGTAAATTAGGTATTATTTTTAACCGCAAACCGACAGTCCAGTCCTTAGCAAATCGTGAATAAGCCGGTCTGCCATATTTCATAGCAAATTTTTCTCCATTTTTATCATCTTTATCCCAGATAAGTTCGTCATATCGAATCATTCCCTCCAGATAGGATGTAAATTTATAAATGCCTTGAAGATAATAACCTGTGCCGGTAGTATCAGAATCAGGAAAAAGTCCGAAATTATTTAATCGCAAATTTCGAAACTCATATTCTCCAGTCAGAGACCATTTCTCAGCATTATATTGAGCAGAAAAAATTAATGGTTTAAGTTGGATTTGACCTGAGCTTAAACTAGTCGGAGAAGGTGCAGGGGAAAAACGACCGTTAAATTCGATATATGTAACCGCAAGTCGCACTTCACCACCTCGCCATTCATAATTTAAACGGCCGCCCCAAGATGCTTCGCCTTCCATTTTTCCTGGAGTATTACCTACAATTAATTGTTTAAAATCAGGATCATCATTGCTACGAGGACTTATGGCACCGAAATTAAAAGAAAAGTCTCCCCAATCAGTGTTTTGCTCGCCATATATATAACCTCCATCAGCGGATAATGCAATATTCCGATTAATATCAAAATAAATCGATTGAGGCAAAAATATACTAGGTCTGGTAGAGGCAACATCCCGAGTATCATTATATAAACCTAATGGCGTTGGGACTCTTCCTGCCTTAATCCCCAGCAAACTTTCCTCAGAAGAGTACAAACGATAGTCAGCAAGCCCATAATCGATACGTAGGCCTTGCTCATCGGTTAATCCCGCATCCCGCCATACCACCTGCATCGCTATCTGTAAATCAGGGATGATGCGCCATGAACCATTAATGCCTAATTCCCTGAAATCGGTAGAAATACTATCGTCGGAGT
The DNA here is from genome assembly GCF_000746145.1 of Methylobacter sp. BBA5.1. Lineage (NCBI taxonomy): Bacteria > Pseudomonadati > Pseudomonadota > Gammaproteobacteria > Methylococcales > Methylococcaceae > Methylobacter > Methylobacter sp. BBA5.1. The sequence continues at coordinate 59,484 of NZ_JQKS01000024.1, read as the reverse complement.
TGCCGAAAAAATTATTGTCCGATGTATGAATAATTGCTTGAGAAAGGAAACCGTGAATTTGAACCGAATCCGGCAACCAGTTTTTTTCACCTGCAATGCAATTGCTGGAAATAAAAGACGCTGCAATCAATGTGTTGCAGACGATAATTCTCTTGATTTTATTTAAATTAAATTCCATAACATACATATCGTATTTCCTTATTTAATATCCAATTTCTTGATGCCATCAGTTAAGTCTTTTAAATTTAAATAGCCTACAGATCCTGGCGTGTTTGCTATTTTTTCAATCATTTCCGTTTTACTTTCTACAAGAATTGGAGCTTGTCCAGAACCGCTGAATACTAATTTATTCCAGTTTCGGCGCATTTGATGAGGAAAAACATTTAATATTTGTTTACAGAATTGTTTATGTAACGGGTCATCATCGTTTAATACAAAAACTGTCACGGCTGATCCATCATTCCAGCGCAGCAGGCGCATTTTAAAAATAGCACTCAAACCGTTTCGGCTTATGGAGTCTTGTTGATTAGTGCTGTTGATGACTGGAATAACAATATTTTGTTGCTCATTTACAGGTGGCGCAGCTGAAGCAAATTGATTCAGAAGAAGGACGAATAGAGTGAGTATCAAGCTCAATCTGGGTCGTAACTGAGAGAATAGGGCAATTTGTTGCAAACTGGATAACCGGTTATATATAGATTCGACTTTATAGAAAACGCCTAATGGGAAATTGTTAGCTGTAATACAATTCCATTATGGTTAACGCTTTTTCTAATTCTTCATTATTATTATAAAAATGTGGCGACAACCGTATTCCACCACCGCGTAAGGCGCAGATAATGCCGTTTTTCTGCAGGTATTTGTAAAATGCATTATTCGGGATTGTTTTGTGTTTGAATACTATGATACCGGAATTAAATTGATTTTGCCGTTGCGATAATAATATTAGCTGATCATTTCTATCAATTCGATCCATTAAATAATTTGATTTTTCCATAACCAATGATTCAACAGCGGCCATTCCCGTTTCCAGTAATAGGGATAAGCTGGCTGAAAGCGCATGGATGCCAAGCATATTTGGGCTGCCGCATTCAAAGCGACGTGCCGTAGGATGAATTTCCCACGGTTTGTTCTCATAATTATAGGCGTCTTTCATCATATGCCAACCGTACTGAGTCAATTTCAGCTTATTCCTGGCCTCCGGCGTGGTATAAAAAACACCCAGACCTTCAGGACCTAGCATCCACTTATGACCATCGGCCATAACGAAATCAGCATGATAAGCCTGCACATCAAACTGAACGGCTCCCAGGCTTTGAATAGCATCGATACAGAACAGGATATTGCGCTGTTTGCAGAATGCTCCTATTTTTTCCAGGTCCAGACGCAGGCCCGTGGCAAATTGAATAGAGCTGATCGTTAACAATCGGGTATTGTTATCCACCAATGCAAATAAAGCGTCTTCAGGGGAAATGGCGCTCCTTAAGTCCGCTTGACGAAATTCCACACCCAGATTTTCCAGGGATTGCCAAGGTAACCTATTAGAGGGGAATTCCTCGTCGCTGGAAACGATATTGTCGCCGGATTGCCACTCCAGACCATAAGCGACAAAGGATAAAGCTTCCGAGGTGTTTTTAACTAAGGCAATATCATCGACGGAAGGCGCATTTAGCAATGTTTGCAATTGGCCGCGTAATTCGGATTCCTTAGCCAGCCAATCAGAATAAAAATGGGAACCGTACTGGGTGTTTTGTTCTGCAAACTTAATAACCGCAGTACTGGTTCTTTTGGGCCACGGTGATACGGCGGCATGGTTTAAATAAATTAAGTCATCGGTTAGCGGAAATTCTGGATGTTTCATAACAGGTTAATCTCGAAAATAAAGACGGATTAATAAACAAATAACTTCGCATAATGTATATTATGTTAAATTATGGTGTGCTGACATAAATCTAATGCTTTTGTCTCAATCAATAGTATCGATCCAACGACAACGCTCGTTAACGATGTTGGATGTCTTATCGTTACCGATTCCCTTGGCGATCAGAGCTATTACCCTGTCATCGGTATCGTAGCCTATATGCGCATTAATTGGATTGGCCAACTTGCCAAGGCCGAACGCGTCAAAAATTGTGGCAACATTGATATTAATATTGGTTACGTCTATACATAGCCTGGAATCCAGGTATTTTTCAACGAACCCTCTAGGTACGGCATAACTGAGAAGATCATTAGGATCGCTGAAAGCAATAATCGATGTTTTAGAAAGCATGCGCTGATCATATTTATCCCCTTGGGGCCGGCAATAAGATGCTTTTTGGTTGTTCACTTCAGGCAGTTTTCGACCCAACTGCAGCATAGGCAATTGATTGGACATCATATAAATAGGGATTTCCTTGCGTTTTAATGCTTCAACCAGTTCCCTTGACTCGATTGAGTCGTCCTTATATTGACTGTTACGGGTATCCATTAAAGAAGCAATTCGCTGCATACCATCAATCGTGATGCGACTGCCAAGACTGTGGGAAATGAAAGCATACTGGTCATTATCAATATTGGTCGTTAGCGAGTTGTCATTAAATGAGCAGGCTTGTGCCTCATCATTCGGCAAGTTTTCCCAATTACTTTTAGTCATCCAGCAGAATGATTGTGTAAATGAAATCAGGATCTCTTCCCTGCTATCGCCCAAATAAATGATAGGGTCTGGTCCTGTGTCATTGGAAAATTTTTTCATCAGATCATTGATTTCCGCTCGGCGAAAGGAATATTCTCCGGAGTTGTCATAAGCCAGTACTTCCTTTTGCTTGGCGGTAATGACTGACCAGGTTAACTCGTAAAACATTAACTCCTTGGTTCTGTCCCTGCTCAGCAAACGGTTGATTCTCAAGTTGCCGAGATTCTTGGTGGTATCAAATGGGTCGGTCAAGGTAATATTCTTGTACTGCGCCGACATGACCGGCAAATCAAGTTCTTTAGCTAACTTTTCTACAAATTGTGTCGAATATCCCGGCAGATGATCCCCTACTCCGTGCACCATGAGCACTTTCATTTTTCCTTTCTGCAGATTCAGAAATGGCATAATTCCATTAAAGGATTTTCCCCATACTTCACAAAGACGCGTATCAACGGCTTGCTGCTTTTCCATGACGGCTTCGACAACACCTTTGCCAAAACTGGAACAACCACTTATTTGCGCGGCAACAACTGATAAAAAGAAAATTTTAAATAGTGGGTTCATGCGATATATTGATAAAACTCGTGCGATAAAACAAAAGTCAGAAATATTACCACTTACCTATAAAAACTGATAATCGATCTCAACCAGTAAACATTTCATGGAAGTATGACCCAGCATTCTTTATTAAAAAAACTATTCAGCTTTATTATTGTTTTAACAGGTATTCCATCATTACATGCGCAAAATTTACTGGAAACTTATGAACTGGCATTGGAAAACGATCCTGTTTTAAAGCAGGCCCTGGCTAATCAATTCGCCACCGGTGAATTAAAAGATCAAAGTATCGCACGCTTTCTTCCGAATATTTCAGCAACCGCAACCAGCGGCAGAAATCGGTTGCATAATAAAAAAGCCAAGAATGCTCAATTTTCGGATTTTCGTGGCTTGCAAGTTAACCAAGAATACTGGAACCATACGTTTAGTCTGGATCTGGCTCAACCATTATTTCATTGGGATCACTGGATACAGTTGAGCCAATCCGACAATCAAATCGCCCAGGCTGAGGCTTCTTACCAAGCGGAGTTGCAGAACCTGATGGTCAGAACAACCGAGGCCTATTTCAATATTCTATCGGCCGAGGATAATCTGGAATTTACCCGGGCGGAAAAAACCGCTATAGCCCGGCAGCTTGAACAGGCGAAGCAACGATTTGAAGTCGGACTCATCGCCATTACCGATGTTCATGAGGCGCAGGCGGCCTTCGATCAGGCCAGCGCCAGTGAGATAGAAGCCGTTAATAACCTGGATAATCAAAAGGAAGCCTTAAGGGAAATAATCGGTGACAACGAAGCATTATTGGATTCACTTGACGAAAAGCTGCCTTTGGCCCAACCCGAACCCATGGACATTGCAGCCTGGAGTAACTCTGCGGAAATAAATAATTTCAATATCATTTCCGCGGTCAATGAGGCTGAAGTTTTTCGTAAATCAATTGACCTGCAACGTAATGGACACATGCCTCAATTAGATCTGGTTGCCTCTTACGGGGTATCCGATGATAACAGCAGTTTTGGTTTGCGCGGCGATATGCAATCAGTGGGTGTGCAGTTAAATGTACCTTTGTTTGAAGGCGGAGCGGTCAATTCACGTACCCGCCAGGCCGGTTATGAATATGAAGCCGCCAAAGAAAGACTGACCGCTGTCAAGCGCTCGGTAAAACGCCAGGTAAAGGATGCATTTCGGGGCGTAATGTCCAGCATAAGTCGGGTAAAAGCCTTGAAGGCGACGATAATCTCGGCTGAAAGCGCCCTGGAAGCGACTGAGGCAGGTCTTGAAGTAGGAACACGGACCATGGTGGAAGTGCTGGCCGAACAACGTAATTTATACCGGGTTAAACGGGACTATGCACGTAGCCGGTACGATTATCTGATTAATAGCATTAGACTCAAGCAGGCCGCCAGTAACCTTGCAATAGAAGATCTTGAGCAAATTAACCAGTTGCTGATGACCGATGCAGGCAAAAATTAGAGACTGCCGAAGCAGTCTCTTACAACAGTCACTAAGCCGATTTCACGGCTGTCACTAGCGCATTGGCGGCCATCCTATGACTCAGATTAATCTGAACAAACCCGGCCTCTTGCAGTTGGTTTAACGCTACGGACTCGCGCATGATATGGTTTTCGGACTCGTCACTGAATAAATGCACTATCCAGTTTTCCAATAGTTCAAGTTTATTGGCTTCGGTTAATATTCTGAAATAATCATTGACCTCTTGCTGAACGATACGCGTATGCATGGAAATATCATCCAAACCATAACGATCGCCATTAATAAACTGCCCGCCTGGCTTCAGTACCCGGAAAATCTCCTCTATCACTTCCTGGCGGTAGGTATTCAGGAAATTGTGCAAAGTATAAGCCGAAGCCACGATATCAACGCTGCCGTCCTCCAGATTCTTTAAGGCAGTCAAGGCATCGTCGCCACAAAAAGTCAGTCTCCCGTCATCCATCCACCTTTTCAGATGCTTCTTGGCTTGATCCTGCATAGTCGGCTCATTATCGATACTGAAAACGCTTGAAGCTTCCCTGGCGGTTAATATTGATAATGTGGTGATGCCTGTTCCACTACCCAGTTCGACGATGTTTAATTTGTCTGTATTTAGTTCAGGATATTCAGCTACTTTGGCGCCGACCAGTCGACTCATTTCCGCTGCTAAGGGACTAATCAGTTTCAACATTTCATAGTCCTGCCCTATTACTCCGGAGAACATTGCATCGTAATGAGATTTTTTATTTGTCATGATTTAGATTCCTGTTTGCGCGCGTAAGCAGCTAATTGCTCAGTTGTCGCTTCGGTTTGGAACTTATCCTTCCACTCGCTGTAAGGCATTCCGTAAATCACTTCCCTGGCCTGGTCATAATCCATGTCGATTCCGCGCTCTGCCGCAGCGGCCATATACCATTTCGCCAGACAGTTTCTGCAGAAATCGGCCAAAATCATTAAATCAATATTTTGGACTTCGGTATGCTTTTGTAAATGGCTGATTAACTGCCTGAATGCAGCGGCCTCTAATTCAATTTGTGAATTGCTATTCATAGATTTCCTCCAAAAATATTGAATATTCTAGCAGATACGTACATCGAGTTATGTACATTCACGAGCAAAAATTTTACAATGACACGTTATCAAGTTTGCCTAGCAGACGAGTCAATATATGGAAATTCACAGTTCATCGTTAACGTTTTCGCCTATCGGCCATAACCGACAATTCATCGGAAAAAATGACGGCGCGCAAAACAAAAACGAAGCAAATGAACTTTCTATTGTTAAAAAGTCTCATAATCCACGGTTTAATCGGGTCCTTTCGCCCGATGAGATAAAAGAAACGCTCGATAATGCCAATTTAAGTCTTGATCGGCATAATACGTATAGACCAACTGATATACGAATTTTAAAGGCGCTTGACGCCTATCGTCAGGAAATTAATCAGCCTCTACTCGATCAACGTATTGAATTGATCACAGGAATAGACACTTATGTCTGACAACTTTCATTTTTAGCTTCTATGAATCAGCTTTTCGAATTTTTCCCTATTATCTTATTTTTTATTGCGTTTAAGCTTTACGATATCTATGTCGCTACCGCGGTTGTTATCGTAGCGACGATTATTCAAGTTGCCTATGCCTGGTTTAAACACCGCAAAGTTGAAACCATGCAATGGATCACCCTGATTCTGATTCTTGTAATGGGCGGCGCCACCATCTATTTACAGGATGAGCAATTTATCAAATGGAAACTTTCCATTATAGAGTGGTTGTTTGGCCTTGCGTTTTTAGGTAGTCAATTTGTCGGTAAAAAACCTTTCGTTGAAAGAATGATGTCCCGTAGCTTGACGTTGCCCGCCCAGATCTGGAAACGATTGAATCTTATGTGGGCCAGTTTCTTTATCAGCGTCGGCTTTATTAACTTGTACGTCATGTATAACTTCAACACTGACGACTGGGTAACTTTTAAGACATTCGGCGTGCCGGGACTAATGGTTATTTTTATTTTGGTGCAAATGATTTTTATCTACAAATATATCCCCGAAACAGAGGAATAAATCGTGTTATACGCAATTATCAGTGAAGATGCAGCGAACAGCCTGGAAAAAAGAATGACCGCGCGACCGGATCATCTTAAAAGATTGCAAGCCCTTCAGGATGCCGGTCGATTGATTCTGGCCGGTCCCCACCCTGCCATAGATACTGAAAACCCCGGGGAAGCCGGTTTTACCGGCAGCCTCGTGGTGGCTGAGTTTGATAACCTGGAAGCAGCCCAGCAATGGGCCGATGCCGATCCCTATATTGATGCCGGCGTATATACACAGGTCACTGTTAAACCATTTAAAAAAGTCTTACCTCAATGACAACCCATACCATTAAACAATTATTAAATGACGCCTTCCAGCCCGAGCTTCTGGAGATTATAGACAATAGTGCCGCTCATGCCGGACATGCCGGCGCACGCAGCGGGGGCGGGCACTATCATGTCACTATCGTAGCCGACGCTTTTGAAGGTAAGTCTTTGGTTCAAAGGCACCAGCTAATCTATAAGGCGCTGGGCGATATGATGAAACACCAAATTCATGCTTTAGGCATCAATGCTCTCTCACCCTCTGAACATAGAACATAAGGAAAAGTATAAATGAAAAAAAAGATCATCCCTTTACTGCTTGCAGGTACCGCGCTAGTTTCAGGTTGTAACGAAGAAAAAGCGACCACAGCCACCCCTTCTGCGCCCGTGGTGCAAAAAGAGGATGCCGTTGCTGTTGTAAACGGCAAATATATCAGTAAAGATACATTGGCAGAGTTGGAAAGTGAAGTTGCCGAGCGAGCTCATGGGCAGGTATTCCCTAAGGAAAAACTGATAGAGGAACTGATTCAACGTGAATTACTGGTCCAGGAAGCTTTGAAAAAAGGACTGGACAAGTCGCCTGAGGTTGTGCAACGTCTTGAAACGCTCAAAAAATCTTTATTATCGCAAGCCGTTCTGCAAGATTATTTAAAAGCAAATCCGGTAACCGATGAAGAGATAAAAGCGGAATATGACAGCAAAGTTGCAGCTGAAAAAGGTACTGAATATAAAGCACGTCACATTCTGGTCAAGACTGAAGATGAAGCTAAAAAATTGATTGCAAAACTGGACAAAGGCGCAAACTTTGCCGAGTTGGCAAGCAAACACTCTACCGATACTTCGTCCGAGGGCGGTGACCTGGGATGGTTTACAGCCAACCAGATGGTCGCCCCTTTCTCTCAAGCGGTAGAGACACTGGAAAATGGCAAATACACAAAAACTCCGGTACAAACACAGTTTGGCTGGCATGTTATTTTGAGAGAAGATTCTCGCCCGCAAACACCTCCGCCGTTCGAAGCGGTGAAAGAACAACTGGCGCCTTACCTGCAACGACAGAAAGTGCAATCCATGATCGAAAACCTGCGTAAGCAGGCACAAGTGGAAGTTCTGGTGCCGACGGCGGAAGAACAACCTAAACCTGAAGCCGCAGAGCCAGCGGCACCCGCCGGCGAGCCGGCGACTACAGAAGAACAACCGGCTGTTGAACCGACGCAGGAAGGTGCCGCCCCAACTGAAGAAGGCGCTGCTCCTGAGGCAGAAGAACCAGCGGCCACGGAGACAAAATAAGCGGCCTGCGTATAAAAAAGGGCGGTTTACCGCCCTTTTTTTACGCCCTTTTTTTATGCTATTTTTTCCAGATATTGCAAAATAAACTGAACACTCCGATTCCCTCTGAATTCATTAATGTCCAACTTGTAAACTACCCTGCAAGTTCTCAGACCCAACCATTGTTCAGGGCGATCCACATAAAAAGCGATAGCATCGACCAGCAGGTCGCCAGCAGGCTTTCTTAACACCAGTTTAAGATGGCGCTGTCCGACTATACGCGCTTGAATAACATCAAACACCCCGTCAAAGACAGGCTCCGGGAATTCCTGCCCCCAGGTGCCGGCATTTTGTAATAACTCGGCAAATTCAATCGAGAGTTCGTTTTCAGATAGTTCGCCATCCGAATAAATCTTTAACTCCAGATCAACATTCGCTAAACGCTTTCTGACCATTTCATCGAAGGCCAGGGCGAAAGACGGATAATCATGCATTTTCAAGCTCAGCCCCGCAGCCATGGCGTGACCACCAAACTTGCTCAGCAATTTGGGATGCTCGGCGGCGATATCACTTAACACATCACGAATATGAACACCGGGGATCGAACGCGCGGAGCCTTTTATTTCGTCTTTGCCGGCCGAAGCAAAGGCAATAACGGGGCGATGCAGCCTATCCTTGATTCGCGAAGCCAATATGCCGATCACGCCCTGATGCCAGTCCGCATTGAACAAACAGACTCCGGCAGGCAAATGGTGTTCATCAAGGGTTTTCATTTCTTTTAATAAGGCGATAGCCTCATTTTTCATTTGTCCTTCAATTTCCCGCCTGTCATTGTTGAGATCATCAAGCTGAAGCGCTATTTCCCTGGCATGTGCCGGATCATCGGTTAACAGACATTCAATGCCCAATGACATATCATCCATGCGGCCTGCCGCATTGAGTCTTGGCCCCAGCGCAAACCCCAGGTCCGATGAACTGATGGATTGCAGCCGTTTGCCCGATATCTCGATCAGTGCATTCACGCCCGGATGCCCTCTTCCCGTACGTATCCTTAACAAGCCTTGATACACCAAGATTCGGTTGATTTGATCCAGCGGAACCACGTCGGCAACCGTGCCTAAGGCCACGTAATCGAGTAACTGACCCAGATTCGGTTCCTGGATTTGATGCCGATCAAACCAGTGCTGCTCTCTTAAGCGGCTACGCAATGCCATTAACACGTAAAAAATCACCCCCACACCCGCCAGAGAACCGCTCGGAAATTTATCATCGGGTAGATTGGGATTGACGATGGCGTCGGCGGCCGGAAGTTCATGTCCCGGCAAATGGTGGTCTGTTACCAGAACGGTTAACCCTGATTCCTTGGCCGCTTTGACGCCGTCAATACTTGAGATGCCGTTATCAACGGTAACAATCATGTCAGGCTTTTGCAGCTTGACCAAATCAACAATTTCAGGCGTCAGACCATAACCGTATTCAAAGCGATTAGGGACAATGAATGAAACCTGCCCTGCCCCCAGCAATTGCAAGCCTTTGACCGCCACGGCACAGCTGGTTGCGCCGTCCGCATCAAAGTCGGCTACGATGGAAATTCTTTTCCCCGCATCGATTGCAGTAACCAAATGTGTCACCATCGCTTCCATGCCGGACAACAGCCATGGCGATGGCAGCTTTGTCAGCGTCCTGTCCAGATCAGCTTCAGACGTTAAGCCTCTGGCTAAATAGATCCGCTCCAGTACGGGATGAAGCTCGCCGAACTGAGGACGTTTTTTACCTATGGGCCGGGCAATGATGTTTTTTCTCGCTTCTGGGTAATACATGTAATTCAATAAGTTAGCGGAATTAACGCAACGGCGATTTAAACGATATATGGGCAGGCAATGTGGTTCGAATCAACAAATTGCTGGAAATTCAGTCGGTATCGCTCTGTAAGCCATTGTCATCAGATAAAGGGATGACCGCCTATTATAATGGATACAGCATCATGGTCATCAATTCTTCCTGATTCCTTCATATTTTTGTCATTTCCAGAATCTATAGTATAGCCGAAGCCCAAGCGATCCCGGCTTACTCAAAATCTTCATAAAAATCCACGGAAAATGAACATGAATAAAATCTTTTTAACCTCTCTTCCCTTGCTGGCAGCAGTTGGGGCTTTCCATCCTATCACCAGTGCCGCGAATGATGTCAAGGGACCGATGGCCTTTAAACCCATCCCCGGCTCTGCTTATAACGAGTTAACCAATGATCCCGCCATTTTGAATGAATCGACATGGTTGATTCCGGAAGGCTTCAAGCAGTCCATTGTGTCTGATGAATCCGATTTGAATATCTACATCAACCAGGACTGGCCCGATATGAATACGGTCAATGAGACCCGAATCCAGGCTGGCCGTTATTTGTATCGTACTCATGAAGTCCGTCCTGGCAATGATCAACGCAATGACGGAAAATTAGGTGGAACGGTTTCCGTGGTCGATTTACGAACCGGCATCGCCAAGGAACTGGCGGCAAGAGAAGATTGGGAAGCTCTGGATGGTCTGGTCTGGACACCCTGGCACACGCTTCTGGTTGCCGAGGAAACAAACGCGGGCGGTTATCCAGATCCCGATTATCCACTTGCTACAGGAGGCCTGGTTTATGAAATCGAGCTGGACAAAAAAGACCCCTCAACGGCAAAAAAAGTGACCGCGCGTCCATTGCTGGGCTCAATTGCTCATGAAGGAATCGAGACCGATGATGAAGGCAATGTTTATGTGATCGATGAGGACCGTGCGCCGGGCGGATCCATTTTCAAGTTCGTGCCGGATAACTACGGCGATTTGAGTAGCGGCAAATTGTTCGCGTTGCGGGTTAAAAATGGCGGGCAAACCGGAGAAGCCGAATGGGTGGAGCTACAACTGGACCCGGTTACATTTGATGCACAAGCAGCGGCGGAGCAAGTCGGGGCAACGAGTTACTGTCGTCCTGAAGATTTGGAGCGTATCGGCAAAACGTTATACGCCGCATTAACCTGCGAACCGCGTATCGGCGGTAAAGATGGCCCTGGCGCCGTGTTAGCCATTAGCCTGAATGAAATGCCGATGGTCAGTTACTTCGTTGAAGCAGGCGTCAATATGGCAACGGAAAACAAAGCTGCCGGTATAACCGGACTTAAGAGTCCTGACAATTTAGCCAATGGCCCTGACGGCAAGTTATGGATCGTAGAAGATAACGTGCCCAGCGATATTTGGGTGGCTGAACCTGATAACGACGGCGATGGCCATGCGGACGGCGTGCATCTGTTTGCATCACTAAAAGATAATGCGGCAGAAGGGACCGGTATCTATTTCGGCAAGGACCCACAGAAACTGTTCGTGAATATCCAGCATTCCGGAACAGGCAATGATAAAACGATGGAAATCACTAAAATCAAAAAACTTCATAAAAGCGATAAAAAACATAACGATTGATTTTATACGCGTTACGTCGTTATTCGATCAGTAGCGCAATCCGCACATGCCGAGCCGCATCTTTATCAATTAGGATGCGGCTTTTTTATTGCCTGTTCCGATGGGCCTCCCGTTCAGTTTAACTTAACGGAAGCGGCTCGGCCTGACCGAGTAACAGCTGAAGAGAAAACAGCACCAGCCAGAGTCCGGCCAGGCCATAAAGCAAAAACATCAGCCAGAAACCGGTCGGCTGCTTATCCTTGCTGACTTCCAATCTCCCTTTGAAGCCATTCGGTCCGCAAGGTAGCCATCCGGTGCCCAAGGCACGATAATCCACGAGCAAAAGGCCAGCCCCCAGGCAAAGAAACAAGACTCCCTGAAACAGCGCCATCAGATATTCCCCCGGTTTTAGTTGTAAACCGGACAAATGCCGGTCACATGGAATCAATCAGCATGAACTAGTACTTAGTCAGTCTTGTTCTGACGAGTAAAATTTGCAGAGTATTCATAGCGTGCGATTAGTGCGAATGAATTCGCACCTACAATTTACCCGTCATAATTAAATTGACTGACTACTAGACTTTGACCAGAGGCGCATGCCAAAACGGCAACACATAGCACTTAATACGGTTCATGCGGAATTCACCGCCTGGATGCCATTCAAAATAAAAAGCCGGCAATCGCCGGCTTTTTATAAACGGTTCAGATTACAGATTACATGTTATCCAGAATCGCCTTCTTGACAGCATCCAGACTGGCTTCAATCGTAACAGGATGGGCGGCTTCGCATTGCTTGATGGCGCTATCGGGATCTTTCAAGCCATTACCGGTTAACGTACAGACAACTTTGCTGCCCTCTGGGATTTTTCCGGTGCTGATATCATGCAATGCTCCCGCTAATGAAGTGGCCGATGCCGGCTCGCAGAACACGCCTTCATATTGAGACAGCATTTTTTGGGCCGCCAGAATCTGCTCGTCCGAAAATTTATTGAACCAGCCGCCGGATTCTTTTTGCGCCGCCCAGGCCAAATCCCAGGATTGCGGATGGCCGATGCGGATGGCTGTGGCAACCGTTTCCGGCTCGTCAACCATTTGGCCGAGCACGAACGGCGCCGCTCCGGCCGCTTGGTATCCGCACATGATCGGACGCGTTTTGGTGACCGCTTGATGTGTATCGGTATCGGTTGAATATTCCTTATAACCTTTCCAGTAGGCGCTGATATTGCCGGCATTGCCGACAGGCAGGCAGTGGTAATCGGGAGCGCAGCCGAGTTCGTCAACGATCTCGAAAGCCGCTGTCTTCTGGCCTTCGAGCCTGAACGGATTGATCGAGTTGACAATCGTGACGGGAGCATGATCGGCTACTTCCTTAACCAGCGCCATGCCTCTATCGAAATTGCCGTTAATCTGGATGATTTCAGCGCCGTACATCAAGGTCTGCGCCAGTTTGCCCAGGGCGATCTTGCCTTCGGGTATCAAGACAAAAGCTTTGATGCCGGCGCGAACCGCATAAGCCGCGGCGGCGGCCGACGTGTTGCCTGTCGATGCACAGATAATAGCCTTGCTGCCATCTTCCACGGCTTTGGTCACAGCCATCGTCATGCCGCGGTCTTTAAATGAACCAGTGGGATTCAGCCCCTCGTACTTGACATAAATGTCGACATCCTTACCTATCAGCCGAGGTATGTTTTGCAGCTGAATAAGCGGGGTGTTGCCCTCGCCCAGACTGATCAGACGCGTGGTTTCACTGACCGGTAAACGGTCTCTGTAATGTTCGATAAGACCGATGTAACGTTTACGAATAGACATGTTTTTTTATTTATCCCAAAGTTTCTAGGCGGATTCGGTTGACTTTACCGCTAACCGTCGGTAAAGCTTCAATTTCAGCAATGGCCGCATTCATCTCTTTTTCAAGCGTGATCTGGGTCAGCATGATGATCGGCAACGATGTTTTGCCATCCAGTGCTTCTTTCTGAACAATAGCTTCTATACTGATCTGGTGATTGGCAAGAATTCTTGTCACTTCAGCCAGGACACCGGGTTTATCCTCGGCATGCAAGCGCAGATAATAAGACGTCTTAAATCTGTCCGGCGACAAGACCGGTATATTTGCCAGCGCATTGGCCTGAAAAGCCAAATGCGGAACTCTGTTTTCAGGATCGCCGGTTAATGCCCGCACGACATCAATGACATCGGCGACCACGGCGGAAGCCGTCGGTTCCGCGCCGGCACCGGCACCGTAGTATAACGTCGGGCCGACCGCATCGCCTTTGACCAGTACGGCATTCATGACGCCGTCGACATTGGCGATCAGGCGGCGCGCAGGTATCAGGGTCGGGTGGACTCGTAATTCAATGCCCTCAGGCGTTTTGCGGGCGATGCCTAAATGTTTGATCCGGTAGCCCAAGGCATCGGCATATTCGACATCTTCACGCGTGATCCGGGTAATGCCTTCGGTAAAAACCTTGTCGAATTGCAGCGGGATGCCGAAAGCAATGGATGCCAGTATCGTTAATTTATGACCTGCGTCGATGCCTTCAACATCGAATGTAGGGTCGGCCTCGGCGTAGCCTAATGCTTGTGCCTCAGCCAAAACATCGGAAAAATCACGGCCCTTATCGCGCATTTCGGTCAGAATGAAATTGCTGGTGCCGTTGATAATGCCGGCCAGCCACTGGATCTGATTGCCGCTTAAGCCTTCACGTATAGCTTTAATGATGGGAATGCCGCCGGCGACAGCCGCTTCAAACGCCACCATGACACCTTTTTCGCTGGCTTTGGCGAAGATCTCGTTGCCGTGCAAGGCAATCAGGGCTTTATTAGCCGTGACGACATGCTTGCCGTTGACGATTGCCTTCAGGATCATTTCCTTAACCAGACCGTCGCCGCCAATCAGTTCCAGAACAATGTCGATTTCCGGATCGTTGATGATTTCAAAAGGGTCTGTTGTTAAGGTAATGCCTTGCGTGTCGCAAATGCGTTCCCGGTTTAAATCCCTCGCCGATGCGCGGGTGATTATGATTTCGCGGCCTGCCCGGCGTGCGATTTCCGCAGCATTACGCTTTAAAACATTGACGGTACCGCCTCCGACTGTACCTAATCCCAAAACCCCCACTTTTACCGGTTTCAACTCAAACTCCTGCACAAAGTATTATTCTAGATAAATTCAACATTATATAAGGTTGTCTTTCTTCAACATATTACGAATACCGCGAACAGCTTGGCGGGTCCTGTGCTCATTTTCAATCAGACCGAACCGGACATGGTCATCTCCATACTGGCCGAAACCAATACCGGGAGAAACCGCCACTTTGGCTTCCGAGAGCAATTTCTTCGAAAATTCCAGGGAGCCCATTTCCTTGTAAGGTTCCGGAATGGGCGCCCAGACAAACATCGTGGCCTTCGGTTTTTTAACCGGCCAACCGGCGGCGGTCAGGCCGTCGCACAGTACATCGCGGCGCTTTCTATACATCTCGGCAATTTCAGTCAGGCAATCCTGCGGGCCTTCCAGCGCGGTAATCGCCGCGATCTGGATAGGTGTAAAGGTACCGTAGTCCAGATAAGATTTGATACGAGCCAAAGCAGCGACAAGTTGCTTGTTGCCGCACATAAAACCGACCCGCCAGCCTGGCATGTTGTAGCTTTTCGATAGCGAGAAAAACTCGACAGCCACTTCTTTTGCCCCCGGAACCTGAAGAATGGACGGAGCCTTGTAGCCGTCGAACACGATGTCGGCATAAGCGATATCGTGTACTATCCAGATCTTGTGTTCCTTGGCCAGGGCGATTATCTTTTCAAAAAACTCCAATTCCACGCACTGTGTGGTCGGATTACCGGGGAAATTGAGAATCAGCATTTTTGGCTTAGGCCAGGAATCGACAATGGCTTTTTCCAGTTCCTCAAAGAAATCAATGCCGGGGACCAGAGGAATATGCCGCAGATCGGCGCCGGCGATAACCACGCCGTAAGGATGAATCGGATAAGCTGGACTGGGCACCAGCACGATATCGCCGGGACCTAAAGTCGCCAATGCCAGATGCGCGAGACCTTCTTTCGAGCCTATTGTGACAATCGCTTCGGTTTCAGGATCCAGATCAACATCGAAGCGGTTTTTATACCAGTTGCAAATAGCTCTTCTGAGCCTGGGAATGCCTTTGGAAACAGAATAACGGTGCGTATCCCCTCGCTGCGTCGCCTCAACCAGTTTCTTGACAATATGCTCGGGCGTAGGCTGATCCGGGTTTCCCATGCCAAAATCGATAATGTCTTCTCCGGCTGCGCGGGCTTTAGCTTTAAGCTCATTAACAATGTTAAAAACATAAGGAGGTAAGCGACTTATTCTATGAAATTGTTCCATTAACAGCCCTTGAGGAATAGAGTGTACAAGTGATAATAAAAAAACAGCCTAAAGTACTGTTGTTGCTGAGCCATGTCAAATATTTGACTTAAGGATAGGCCAGTGAAGCCGGGGCATACAGTTTAATGTGACGCGGATAATACCTGCTCCACGCGGATCAAATCCTCAGGCGTATCGACCCCGGCCGTCGGTGTCTGGGCGACGACTTTTACCCGTATGGATTCACCGTTCCATAGAATTCTCAGCTGCTCCAAAGATTCAACCGACTCCAGCGGTGATGCTTCCCACTGACAGTAACGGTTCAAGAAATCAACCGTATAAGCGTACATGCCGATATGCCGAAGATACGGCATCTTTCCCGATGGCATGCCGCCGGCATGATCAAAGCCGCCTCTTTCCCACGGGATGGGCGCGCGACTGAAATAAAGCGCCAGGCCGGCTTTATTCAATACGACTTTAACGGCGTTTGGATTAAAAATTTCCTCGTTGTCCACGATTTCAGCAGCCAGCGTGGCTATGCCCGCCTGCTGCTGTCCGGCCAATGCCGAGGCCACCTCGCGAATATAAGCCGGTGGTATCAGCGGCTCATCGCCTTGCAGGTTAACGATAATCTCTTCATGTCCCCAGCCGCACAGTCTGGCCACTTCGGCAATGCGCTCGGTACCGCTTTGATGATCCGGGCTGGTCATGATGGCTTTAATACCCTGCTCATTGACCGTTTGCAGGATTCTTTCGTCATCGGTGGCGACGATAATTTCATCGGCATCGGCTTCGCGAGCACGCTCGCAGACATGCGCAATCATGGGTTTGCCGGCAATGCTCAATAACGGCTTGCCTGGCAACCTTGTGGAGGCGTATCGGGCGGGGATGACAACTTTGAAACGCAGACTCATTTATGTAAAGCGTCGATTTCATCAAGGCTTAATTCGCGCGCTTCATCCTCCAGCATGACCGGAATGTCATCACGGATGGGAAAAGCGAGATGATCGGCTTTACAGATTAATTCCTGTTTGGCTTTATCGTAGAGCAACGGGCTTTTACATAAAGGACAGGCCAGAATATCGAGTAATTTTTTATCCATTGTGCTTTGTTTTCAATAAGTTTAATAATTGTTCGGAAAATTCCGGTGCAAGGACGGCTTTTACCGGCACATACCAGTGTCGTGGGCCTGCGAAAGCCGTGCATTTTACCGCATCCTTTTCAGTCATCAACACCGGTTTGTCATCATTGAATTCGATATCATGCGGTGCAAATTTGTAATGGTCGGGAAAGCTGCGCGTTATGCAGGACATACCGGCAGCCTCCAACAGCTTGAAGAAACGCTCAGGATTGCCAATACCCGCCAAGGCATGGCATTCACTGGCGCTGAAATCCTGCAATGGCTTTTGTCGCCCGGTGGCTAAATTGATCGCATTGTCGCCGGTCAGCCGCATGGGGAATTCATTGTCTTCCGCTTCTCCGCCATTAACGACCCTGAAATCGACGCTTTGCAGCCTTTCTATCGGTTCTCTGAGCGGACCGGCCGGCAGACAGTAGCCGTTGCCAAACCGCCGTTCGCCATCGATGACGGCGATCTCGATAGTACGTGCCAGGGCGTAATGCTGAAGGCCGTCATCCGAGACAATGACATCACAATCCGCCTGCGTCAGCAGCAGCTTGGCGGCATCCGCGCGTAAAGGACCGACCGCCATGGGACACCCCGTTTGTTTGGCCAATAACAAGGCTTCATCACCGACCCGTTCAGCGCTGCTGTTTGCATCAACCCGCTGAGGCCATGATTCAGCCGTGCCGCCATACCCCCGGCTAATGATGCCGGGTCTGTAACCGGCTTCCATCAACAGTCGAGTCAGCCAGATCACGAGAGGCGTTTTACCGGTACCGCCTACGGTAATATTGCCCACGATGATAACCGGAACGGGTACGGCCTGTGTTTTTAATAGGCCCAGACGGTACAAAAACTTGCGAAACCTGACCAGGTCACCGAACAAAAAGCCCAATGGACACAGCCAAACGCCGATGAACGGATCCTTATACCAGATATCTTGCGCCCATCGAGCCAGCGTCTTTTTCATTCTCCGGTTTTCGGCTCTAGCGTCGGAAAGGTGATATGCGTAAACCCTGCTTGCCCCGCACTGTCCAACGCCGCAATGACCGCCTGATGCGGCGTCTTGCCGTCGGCCTGGATAATAAAAGGAAGATGCGCGGCATGTTTGGCGAGCTTTTGCAATTCCTGTTTCAAGGCATCCCTGTTCTGATTGACCAGTTCATGCGGCAGGCCGTCCTCGCCTTTCAGGGAATAAACGCCGTTGGCATCGATAGTCAAGGTAATCATTTTCTCATGCGTTTCAGGTTCTGATCCCTTGGCTTCCGGCAGCTTGATATTGACTTCCGTTTGCCGGTTAAACGTGGTCGTGACCATGAAGAAAAGCAGCAACAAAAAAACCACATCAATCATGGGCGCCATGGAGATTTCAGGCGCTTCCCTTTTTTTACGGTGAAAATTCATCAGGCCTCCTCGCGCTCCCCATGCAAGACTTCGATCAGTTTTAACGCCTCCTCTTCCATATCGACGACGTATTCATCGACCAGTCGCTCAAAGTAACGATAAAAAATCAGACTGGGGATGGCGACGGTCAAGCCGGCGGCCGTGGTAATCAGGGCGACGGAAATACCGCCCGCCAAGGCATTGGGATCACCGACGCCATTGACCATAATGCCGGAAAAAACCTCGATCATGCCGAGCACGGTGCCCAATAAGCCAAGTAAAGGCGCAATCGAGGCAATAGTCCCCAGCGCATTGAGAAAGCGATCCAGGTCATGCACGACTTGCCGGCCGGCTTCTTCAATGCATTCCTTCATGACTTCGCGTCCATGATCGATATTGGCGAGACCTGCCGCCAGAATGCAGCCTAAAGGCGAACTGGTCTTCAATCGGTGCAACGCCATTTTGTCCAGCTTTTGTTCTCGGAACAGATTCCATACCTGCGGAACGAGCTCCGGCGGCAAAATTTTCTTTTTTTGCAGAGTCCACAATCGTTCGGCAATAATACCCATTGCGCCGATTGAGCATAGAATGATTGGCAGCATCATCCAGCCGCCACTTTTTATCACTTCAAACACATTATTTCCTAAAGTTCAGTATTGTTAACTAAAAACCACACCGGAAAGTATAGGTCACACACCGTAGTGTTGCCATTTTAACCTAAACTTGTCGGGTGTTGAGTATTTTCAAGGCCAATCAATAGGTAAGCGATTACAAAAGCCAGGCCGCAGGCCGCGGCCGCTATTGAATACACAAACGCAGGCCCCATTAATTCCCAGTAATAGCCGCTGTAGAGACTTCCGAGCATCCCCCCCAAACCGAAGCTCAGGCTGCTATATAAAGCCTGTCCTTTTCCCTGATGCCTACGTCCAAAATACAGATGGACCAAATGAATGGCCGCGACATGAGCGGCCCCGAAAGTGGCGGCATGCAGTACCTGGGCCAGAATCAGCAGCCCTAACTGGTCCGCATACCAGGCAATCATCAGCCACCGGCCGACGGCCAGCGTAATGCTGACCAGTAAAATATGCCGCAGCGAATAGCGCGATAACAACCGGTTCATGAACACAAACAAAACAATTTCCGCGCAAACGCCCAAAGCCCAGAGCCCGCCGGTCATCGTTGTCGAATAATGATATTGCTTAAGATAAACGGAATAAAAAACATAATAGGGCCCATGGGCAATCTGCAGCAGCAGATAAACCGTCAAAAAAGCCAGGACTTCCGGTTTTTTCAGGATCTGCATGATGCCCACGGCGTCTGTCTCGTGGGTGACGGCATGGGCCTCCGGTGTCGTTAAGGTCACCAGCCAGATTAAAGCCAGCAATACCGCAATAGCGGCCGGAAGCACTGACATGCCCTGACTGTCCAGCAACCAGCCAATGCCCAGCACCGTGGCAATAAAACCGACTGATCCCCAAAGCCTGATCTGACTATAACGGTGGGGCTGGCTTTTTAAATGAAATAACGTTACCGCCTCAAATTGCGGCAAGGCGGCGTTCCAGAAAAAACTGAAGCCGATGGTAATCCAGGCAAACCAGACATAATTGTGGGCGATTAAAAAACCGACAAAGATCAGGACCGCCAAAAACGAGGCGATGCGGATAATGCGCAGGCTCTTGCCGGTATGGTCGGCAACCCAGCCCCACAGATTAGGCGCAATGATTTTGGTGCCGACCAGCAAAGCGGACAGTTCGCCAATCTGGCCGGCATTAAAGCCGCTATCTTTCAGATAGAGGCTCCAATACGGCATGAAGCCGCCCAGCGTGGCAAAATAAAAAAAATAGAAACCCGAGAGACGCCAGTAAGGAACAGCCATGAGATGCCTTATTTGTCGCCACAAAACATGGCGTCGTGTCTTATGGCGGTGATGTGAGTCATAAACAATGGCTTATCTTAAAACCGGCAATCCGGAATGAACGTCGATATTTTGTGCCCGATGGCGCAACAAGTGATCCATCAACACAATCGCCATCATCGCTTCGGCTATCGGCGTGGCGCGAATGCCGACGCAGGGATCATGGCGGCCTTCCGTTACCACGTCAATGGCTTCGCCCTGCAGATTGATGCTTCTGCCGGGCAGACGCAGACTGGAAGTCGGCTTCAGGGCGATGCTGGCGACTATGGCCTGGCCGCTGGAAATGCCGCCGAGAATACCGCCGGCGTGATTGCTCAGGAATCCGTCCGGCGTGATTTCATCGCGAAACTGCGTACCCTTGCTGTCGATGCAAGCGAAACCGTCGCCTATTTCGACCCCTTTAACGGCATTGATGCTCATCAACGCATGCGCCAGATCGGCATCGAGCCGGTCAAAAATCGGCTCGCCCAGCCCCGGCGGGACATTGCTTGCCATGACATTGATTTTGGCGCCTATTGACTCGCCCTGTTTGCGCAGCGCATCCATATAAGCGACCATCTCCTCGATTTTATCGGCATCCGGGCAGAAAAACGGGTTGCTATCGATAATCGACCAATCGAGTTTTTCTATTTTTATCGGCCCCAGTTGCGACAGGTAGCCCCTGACCTCGATACCCGCCTGCTCTTTCAGATACTTTTTGGCGATGCCGCCTGCCGCTACGCGCATGGCCGTTTCGCGGGCCGATGATCGGCCGCCGCCGCGATAATCCCTAATGCCGTACTTATGCTGGTAGGTATAGTCGGCATGGCCGGGTCTGAAGCTGTCGGCAATTTTTGAATAATCCTTGGAGCGCTGATCGGTATTTTCAATCAGCAGGCCGATAGGCGTGCCCGTGGTTTTGCCCTCGAACACACCGGACAGAATCCTGACTTCATCGGCTTCACGGCGCTGGGTCGTGTGCCGGGATGTGCCGGGTTTTCGGCGATCGAGATCCTGTTGCAGGTCTGCTTCGGTCAATGGCAGTCCCGGCGGGCAGCCATCGACGATGCAACCCAAAGCCGGGCCGTGGCTTTCGCCGAATGTGGTGACAGTAAATAATTTTCCTATAGTGTTTCCAGACATTATGTTAAAGCCGCTAAAAATTGTTCGTGATATTGATTAACCTGTTCGGCCGTCAGTAAAAACACGCCGTCGCCGCCGCGCTCGAAATCCAGCCAGTAAAAAGGCACGTCGGGGAATGTGTGTTGCAGCGTTTCCGCGCTGCTGCCGACCTCCACGACCAAAATGCCCTGCTCCGTCAAATACTGACCGGCTTCGACCAGAATACGCAGCACGATATCCAGACCGGATTCACCGCCCTTAAAGCCCATGTCGGGCTCGGCGCGAAACTCGGCGGGAAGCTGTTCCCATTCGGCATGGCTGACGTAAGGCGGATTGCTGACGATGACGTCATATTGCAGCTTGGGCAATTCATTGAATAAATCCGACCGATATAATGCGACAGCATCGGCGATCTGGTGCTTCGCCACATTCATTTCAGCGACAGCCAACGCATCGACGGATAAATCGACCGCATCCACGTAGGCATCGGGAAATGCGTAAGCGCAGGCGATGGCAATGCAGGCGCTGCCGGTGCATAAATCCAGAATACGCAGCACCTGGTCTTCCTCGACCCAGGGCGCGAAGCGCTGCTCGATCAGTTCGGCGATCGGTGACCTTGGCACCAATACCCGTTCATCGACATAAAACGGCAGCCCCGCAAAGATCGTTTCATGCGTCAAATAAGCGGCCGGCTTTCTTTCGCTGATGCGTCTGCCGATCATATCGATGACCTGTTGGCGCTCGTCCAGCGTCAAAGCGGCTTCCAGGTAAGTATCGGACAGATTGTAGGGTTGATGCACGGTATACAGGACCAATGCCGCGGCTTCATCCAGCGCCGTTGCCGTACCATGGCCGAAACACACGCCGGCTTCGGTAAACCGGCTGGCGCCCCAGCGGATGTAATCACGGATGGTCGATAATGTGCTTAAAACATCGGATGGAGTTGTTTTCATTGCTCAACAAGAAATAATATAGAGACGATCAATCTCGATTGAAACGGGGATTTTAAACTAAACTTTTACAGCGTGTCCGAATAATCAACAAACAATGCATGAGTGAAATAGATAACAACCCTGGCAACACCGCTATCAGTTTGGCCAAAAACAAACTATTGTCGGATTGTTATTCCTATATGCTGTCGGATAAACTGGTGCTGCCCACGATTCCCGATGTGTCATTTAAAATCCGCCGGGCGATCAACGACGAGAAAGCCAATAGCACTAAAATCGCGCGTGTCGTGCAGATAGACCCGTCCATTACCGCCCGCTTGATCAGAATCTCCAACAGCCCGATCTACAGGGGGCGCAAACAAATCGAAAGCTGCCCGGAGGCCTTGACTCGTCTGGGATTAAGGGCGGCGCAGGATATCATTACCGCGTTTGCCATGAAATCGGTATTCAACGCCAGATCGCCGGTCATTCGCCGCAAAATGACTGAGTTGTGGATGCACAGCAGTTATGTGGGCGCCATCAGTGCCGTATTCGCCCACAAAGTCTCCGGCTTTGATCCGGATCGTGCCATGTTGGCCGGGCTGCTTCATGACATTGGTGTCGTGCCTATTTTGACCCATGCCGATAATCATCCCGATATTGTTTCCAGCCCCAAGGATCTGGCCGAAACGATTAAAGCCCTGCGCGCGGATATCGGCGTGCAGATTATCCAGCGTTGGGATTTTCCCGCTGATTTTGAGGATGTGATCATCAATGCCGAAAACTGGTTTATCGATAACCCGAACCCGCCCAATTACGCGGACATCGTCATGGTCTCGCAATTGCACAGTTACATCGGCAAGATTGATATCAAGAAGATGCCCAAGATAGCCGAATTGCCGGCCTATAAAAAACTGGCCGGGCATCTCGATGCCAAAGACAGCATTAATATTCTCGATACCGCGAAGGATGAAATCGAGAATATCCGGCAAATGCTGGCTTAACCGCATGGATGTCAAGGCATTCATCAGCGCTCAAGGGCAATTGCCGCTAGCCAAGCCGGCGGCAAGCCGGCTGAATCTGACTGTCGGCCAGGACATCGATGTCAAAGTCATCAGCGCCGGCATAAGTGAGGAAAAAAGCGCCATTCTGTTGAAGGTGGCCGACCGGCATCTGCAACTGCAAAGCTCTCATCCCATCGAGCTCACGCCCGGGCAGGCGCTGAAACTCCAAGTTATTCAGCTGTCCCCGGTTGTGGCATTCAGGATTCTTACTCAGTTGCCCAAGTCAAAAGCGCAAAATGCAGTGCTAAGCCTGCAATTCGTTCAGCCGGCGGATGAAAAGCGTAACACGGTTAATAATAGCGAGGCGCCTTTAGCCTTAAAACAGCGACTCGGAGTGAAAATAATCGGATTGACCGCTCATGAAATTCAGCTGCAAGTGGTTAGCCAAGCCAATGCCAGGCATCCACACCCACCTGTGCTCACCCTTGATCGCTCGCAGTTGCAGTTATCCAACACAACTCTGCCGACCATGCCTTTTGCAGCTGATCCGGATACGGCAGTTACCGCCTCGGCATTAAAAATCGGCCAACTGTTAACGCTGGAAGTCGTCAGGACCGGTATCCATCCTGAATTCAAACTGCTCCCTGCCCTTCCTGTTATTGAAGAAAAGATAAGCGACTGGATAAAACAAGTGTTGCCTCGTCATGAAGCGTCATCCGTGGTCTTGAATCAGTTAGTGCAGGATTTGCCGCACTTGCTGAGCAGTGAAACCGTTTCCCAGACGCTCAAGCAGATAGCCGCGGCTCTCTTGCAAACGCTTCCAGAACGGCCGCAACTAGCCGATCAGCAAGGGATCAAGCATGCGGTCAGCCAGTCAGGGTTATTTTTTGAAGCCAGGCTGCAGCAGTCGGAGGAGCAACCGGCATCAGCCTTCAAGGATGATTTTAAAGCCAGGCTGCTTAAATTCGTACAGGCCTTGAAACAGGAGATCGCGAAAAACGCCGGTGAAGCCTTCGATGACGCCGAACTCGGCCTGCTTAAAAATCTGGAGCGAAAGTCCGGGAACGCCCTGGCTAAAATCGTGCTGGACCAGTTGGCTTCGCTGCCCAAGGAAGACAGTCCAAAACAGGTATGGACGCTGGAGATACCTTTTGTGGAAAACACAAAAGCCGACACCGTAAAAATTGCAATAACGCGGGACAAGAAAAACAAGGCGCAGGCTAATGACGACAACTGGTCGGTTAATATCACGGTTACCCCGCCCGGACTCGGCACCATCGCCTGCACCGTTTCATTGCTGGATGACGGGCTGCATGCCTATTTTCTCGGCCAGAAACCGCAAACCGCCGATTTGATAGATCAGCATCTTGATTATTTCAGGGAACAGCTTGAACGATCCGGCTTAAAGACCGGGCGAATCGTTGCCCGGACCGGACAGGCAAAAACAGAGCCGGCGCCCGGGGAAATCGCCGGAAAACCATTATTTGACGACCGGGCCTGACGCTTAGAAACCCGCCGCTTTCGCTCTCGCCGCCCGGGCGCCTTCATAATCCTTCTGCATGACCCTGGCATTGGCAATCAATAACCAGCTCTGCCTTTTCAACCGGGTATCCTTGGACGCCAGTAATGCCGATTTTTTCGCCAGGTCTTCGGCCAGACGCGGCTTGGACTGCTTGATTCTTAACTCCGCCAGTTTATAAAACAAGGCGGCATTGCGCGGCTCGATTCTGATGGCACGCTCAAGCGCGGCAGCTGCCGATTCCAGATTGCCGGCCTGACTGTTCCGGTCCGCGGCTGAAACCAAGGCGCCTACGGCCGGTGATGGCGATACAAGCGCCAGATTTTCCAGGGGCTGTATGGATTCCGTACGCACCTCGGGCGGGCTAAAGGGTTCTTGGGTTAAAGGCGGCGCGTACTCCGGCGCCCCCTCCATCGGCGAGGTCGCGATCGAACCGGATTCCTTCAGCGGCCGGGTTGTGACGGTCGGCGGTTTTGGCTTGGCCGGCCTGGGCTTTACCTGCGGCCTGGGCGCGGGCTTGGCATAGACATCCGGCTGCCTGCCGGATACCGGTGCCGGCCGCTGGGTACCGAAAAAATCGGCACAACCGGTAATCAAGGAAGGTAGGGAACAGATTAATACAACTCGTTTAATTGACATCGGCGTCTTACTATCAAAATAGCTCTATGTTATTAAATTGGCTTTGTTGATGAGCTTCTTTTAACGCGAGAGCCTCATCCACGGATTTACCCTGAAAAATGGCATCGAACAGCAGCTTTTCCGACTCCATCGTATAGCGTGCCCGGATGCCTTCCTGAAAGTCCTGCCATTCCTTGGGATTATGAAGACCTTCGGAATTTTCCACCAATCGGGACAGGCTCCTTAAATTCGATGCCACGTGTTCCAGGCACTGCTGCATACGGTCATAAAACTGAAAAGCCACAACGGCGGCCTGGATTTTATCGCTGGTCTGAAAACAATGCGCGATAGCAGAATTCCTGGCCTCGCTGGACTCAAGAGACAGAAGATGGTCATTGATCGCCTGCATATGATCGACCATGGCCGTAAACGATTCCGTCAGCGTATTGACGGACGTGTCCGCCTCTTTTAACGCATCGTGTACCTGGGCGGCCGATAAAGACAACAGCTTGACCGTCTCTCGCTTTTGGCTCCAATCAGGATCGTTTTTTTTCGAACTGGAATGCGGCATGTTTCATTCCCACAATTAAGATTATGCAAAAAGGCCCAAGAGTGTAACACTCCCGCGTCCTGGCGGGTAAATTAACATCATTAATCAGGCACGAGAGTAGCTTGAGATCAGATATTGCAGATTGTCCCGGTCCAGCTTCTGATTATCCACCTTGAGATAGGCGACGGCCTCCTCGTAATGCAGCGTAACCTCCTCCACGCCGATGATTTTCACCATCTCCGCCATAAATTCATTGGCTTCCTGTTCCGATAATCGTTCCAGTGAAATGAGCAGATTCGCCCAATACCGCGGCGGCTTCATGGAAAAGGATAAAAGCAGCCAGCTGCCGGCTGCCGCGGCAGCCAATAAAAACACCGCGCCGGCACCAAATGCGCCGTAACACCAGCCGCCGACCGCGCCCCCAATCCCCGCCCCCAGAAACTGACAGGTTGAATAAGCCCCCATGGCCGTGCCGCGTAAATCTGCCGGTGCGGTCTTGGAGATTAATGAGGGTAAAGTCGCTTCCAGCAGATTAAAGCCGCTGAAGAACAGCCAGAGGAAAACGATGATGCCGGGCAAACTGTTATTGGCCAGCATCAAGCCGATATTGGCCAGCACCAGGGCGGCGATGGCGCCTATAAACACGCTTTTCATCTTGCGTTTTTTCTCGGCCAGAATGACGAATGGAATAATGGCGGCCATGGAGACGACGAAGACGGGCAAATACACCTGCCAGTGCCGGGCGGGGAGCAAGCCCGCATCGCGTATCAGCAACGGCACGATGACAAAGCTCGCGGTTAAAATGGCATGCAGAATAAAAATACCGTAATCCAGACGCAATAATTCGGTATTTTTCAAGACATGCGAAAACTGCGTCGGCACCAGCTCCGCATCCCGATGTTTCTTGGTGTGCCGGGGATTAGGCACGATGAACAGAATAATGGCTATTGCCAGTATCGCCAGCGCCGCCGTCAGCCAGAAAATACCGTTCAGGCCGATATGGCCGGCAATGACCGGGCCGGCGACAATGGCCACGCCAAACGATACACCGATGCTGGCGCCGATCAGCGCCATGGCTTTGGTACGGTGCACCTCTTGCGTCAAATCGGCGACCAGCGCCATGGTTGCCGCGGCTATGGCGCCGGCCCCCTGTATGGCGCGGCCTAAAACAACCCCGTGGATAGTCGTGGAAACGGCGGCGATCACGCTGCCGGCAAAAAACAGCAATAACCCGATGACAATGATTTTTTTGCGGCCGAATCGATCCGACAGCAAGCCGAAAGGAATCTGCAGCAGCGACTGGCTGATGCCGTAAATGCCAATAGCCAGGCCGATTAGCGAGGGTGTCGCCCCTTCAAGCTGTTCGGCGGACAATGACAATACCGGCATAATCAGGAACAAGCCGAGCATGCGAAAGGCGTAAATGCTGGCCAGGGACCAGGTGGCGCGTTTTTCCAATGGACTCATCGGACTTGTAATGTCCTGCACTTGTGTCAAAACCAGTTTCTCCTTATGTGCCAGAAATTAAATAAAAGCTCTACTTCGGGTTTATTTCAAAAGCGCGCATTATAACAATCATTCCGTCGTATTCACTATTTGTGCTCGCCCAAATTCCTGATCCAGCGTTAGTTTGTCTTAGCCTGGTTTTGAACGTATATTATGCGGTTGTTTAGATTGACGGAATTATTTGATGGATATCATTAGCATCCGCGGTGCCCGAACGCATAACCTGAAAAATATCGATCTTGATCTGCCCCGGGATTCACTCATCGTCATCACCGGACTTTCCGGTTCGGGCAAGTCATCGCTGGCTTTTGACACGATTTATGCCGAAGGCCAAAGACGCTATGTAGAATCGCTTTCCGCCTATGCCCGCCAGTTTTTGTCGATGATGGAAAAGCCCGATGTCGACCACATCGAAGGCCTGTCGCCGGCGATCTCGATCGAACAGAAATCGACCTCGCACAATCCGCGCTCAACCGTCGGCACCATTACGGAAATTTACGATTACCTGAGGTTGCTATACGCGAGAGCCGGCACGCCGCGCTGCCCCGAGCACCAGGTCTCGCTGGAAGCGCAAACGATCAGCCAGATGGTCGATCAGGTGCTTGCCCAACCCCGGGAACAACGCTGGATGCTGCTGGCGCCGGTCGTTAGCCAGCGCAAGGGCGAACATACCCAGTTGCTGGACGACCTGCGCGCGCAGGGCTTCATCCGTGCCCGCATCGATGGCAGCGTGTACGATCTGGACGAAGCACCGGCACTGGATCTGAGAAAGCAGCATACCATTGAAGTCATCGTCGACCGCTTCAAGATCCGCGACGATCTCGGCACACGCCTGGCCGAATCCTTCGAGACCGCCCTGCGCATGGCCGACGGCATTGCGATTGCCGCCTGCATGGATGACGGCACGGAACTGCTGTTTTCCGAACGCTATGCCTGTCCGCATTGCGGCTACAGCCTGAACGAACTGGAACCGCGCATCTTCTCGTTCAACAATCCCAAAGGCGCCTGCGGCAGTTGCGACGGACTGGGCGTGCGCCAGCACTTCGACCCCGAGCTGATCATTCACAACCCCGACATCAGCCTGGCCGGCGGCGCGATTCGCGGCTGGGACCGGCGCAACGCCTATTATTACCAGATCATCTGCTCGCTGGCCAAGCATTACGATTTCGATCCCGAAGTGCCGTTTTCACAATTGCCCGGCGACATTCAGTCCGTCATCCTTTACGGCAGCGGCAATGAGACCATCGAGTTCAAGTTCATGACCGGCACGGGCGGCGCCAAAAAAAGACGCCACAGCTTTGAAGGCATTATCGCCAATATGGAGCGGCGTTATCATGAAACCGATTCGCAAATGGTTCGGGAAGAACTGGCCAAGTATTTATCCAACAAGCCTTGCAACGTCTGCGGCGGCGCCAGGCTCAACATCGCGGCCAGGAACGTCTTCATCGTGGATCTGGCGATTCATCAACTGACGCGCTTGCCTATCCGCAGAGCGCTGGCGTTCTTCTCGCAGCTCGGCCTGACCGGCAAGCGCGGCGAAGTCGCGATAAAAATCGTCAAGGAAATTCAGGAGCGGCTGGAATTTCTGGTTAACGTGGGGCTGGATTATTTAACCCTGGACCGCAGCGCCGAGACGCTGTCCGGCGGCGAGGCGCAGCGCATACGCCTGGCCAGCCAGATCGGCGCGGGACTGGTCGGCGTCATGTACGTGCTGGACGAGCCTTCGATAGGCCTGCACCAGCGCGACAACCAGCGGCTGCTGAATACCTTGTTCCGGTTGCGCGACCTGGGCAACACCGTGATCGTGGTCGAGCATGACGAGGATGCCATCCGCTCGGCGAACCACATCGTCGATATCGGCCCGGGCGCGGGCGTCCATGGCGGACGCGTCATCGCCCAGGGCACACTGGCCGACATACTTGCCAACGAAGACTCGCTCACGGGCCAGTATCTGTCGGGCAAGGTCGACATCGCCGTGCCCCAGTCGTTGACGCCTGTCGATAAGGACAGACAGATCGTCGTGCGCAACGCGCATGGCAACAACCTGAAAAACGTCGATATCGCCTTCCCTGTCGGCTTGCTGATCTGTGTCACGGGCGTATCCGGGTCGGGCAAGTCAACGCTGATCAATGACACGTTGTATTGCCATGCGGCGCGCTTGATCAACCGTGCCGGCGCCATCCCGGCCCCCTGCGATGCCATCGAAGGCCTGGATCATTTCGACAAGGTCGTCGATATCGACCAGAGCCCGATCGGCCGCACGCCGCGCTCGAACCCGGCCACTTACACCGGCCTGTTCACGCCGATACGGGAATTGTTCGCCGCCACGCCCGAAGCGCGCTCGCGCGGCTACACGCCGGGCCGGTTCAGCTTCAACGTCAAGGGCGGTCGTTGCGAAGCCTGCAAGGGCGACGGCGTGATCAAGGTGGAAATGCATTTTCTGCCCGACATCTTCGTCAACTGCGACATCTGCCATGGCAAGCGCTACAACCGCGAGACGCTGGAGATACGCTACAAAGGCAAAACCATCAATGAAGTGCTGGACATGACCGTCGAGGACGCGGCCGCCTTCTTCAGCGCCGTTCCGGCCATTGCCCGCAAACTGGCTACCCTGACCGAAGTCGGCCTTAGCTACATTACCCTGGGGCAAAATGCGACGACCCTGTCCGGCGGCGAAGCGCAACGTGTCAAGCTTGCCAAGGAACTTTCCAAACGCGATACCGGCAAAACCCTGTATATTCTCGATGAACCGACCACGGGGCTGCACTTCCATGATATCAAGCAGCTACTGTCCGTCCTGCACACCTTGCGCGATCACGGCAATACGGTCATCGTCATCGAGCATAACCTGGACGTGATCAAAACGGCGGACTGGATTATCGACATGGGCCCCGAAGGCGGCGACGGCGGCGGCACGCTGGTGGCCGAAGGCACGCCGAAACAGATTGCCGAAAATCCGGCCTCGCACACCGGTGTCTACCTGAAGCGGTTTTTTGCCTAACCGGCATGGCCTCCTGATCAGCCCGTAAGGGAAACTTAGCCCCCATGCCGCTGTCAGATTTGCTGATGCTTTCCAAAGCGAACCATTAACGTAACGCTATAGAGAGAGGATGAGTCATGAGCAATCTGACGTCAGCGAATGAAGCACACACCGCACCTACAACAGACTTCGGTATTTTTTATCCGCTCGGTTATCTTGTCGTCGCGTTTCCGAACCAGGAGGATGCGCGGCAGGTGCAGCGGGATCTCATGGCCGGCGGATATGACCCGGCCGATTGCGAGTTTTATACAAGCGAGGAAGTGGCTGATGCGGCACAGCGTAATCTCGCTGACAACAAGGGTTTTCTGGCGCGATTGGGCTGGAGTGATGAGGCCGTAAAAACCCATCTGGAGGCAGCCAGGCAAGGCTCCGCATTTTTGTTGATCTATGCGCCCGGCGATACGGACGCGGCTCGCGCGATGAATGTTATTCGGCGCGTACCGTTCGATTTTGCGCATCGTTATCAGCGTTTCACGATCGAAAAAATGACGTAATCGCATTGCCTGACCAGTGCGGCGTACCAACACGGGCTATCATGAACGGCAAGTTAACAAATACCGGGAAAGGTTCGGTCTTATACCTTTCCCATGGCGGCGGTCCCTTGCCCTTGCTCGGCGACAAAGCCCATGAAGAACTGGTAGCCCTTCTTAAAAAAATAACGCCTGCTCTTGGTCATCCTTCGGCTATTCTGGTGATCAGCGCTCACTGGGAAGAAGACAGGCCGACCATTACCAGCGGCGCGTCACCTTCATTGATCTATGATTATTATGGGTTCCCGGATGAATCCTATTCTGTCGAGTATCCAGCACCCGGTGCGCCGAGGCTTGCGCAAAAGACAGCCGATCTCTTGCAAAGCCATGGCATTGACGCAAGCCTGACCGATCAGCGGGGCTTTGATCACGGTTTATTCGTGCCGTTAAAGATCATGTATCCCGAAGCCAACATTCCCTGCCTTCAATTGTCCCTGGTCAAATCCTTGCGGCCCGATGAGCATATCCGGATCGGTCAAGCCCTGGCCGCCTTGTTGGCACAACAGGTGCTGGTTATCGGTTCCGGGTTTTCCTTTCATAATCTCAAGGCTTTCTTTGCGCCATCGACAACGGAAACGCAAGCCATGAATGACGTTTTCGAACAGTGGCTGATCGATACCTGCACCAACCGCCGGATAACTGAATCCGAGAGAGAACAGCGGCTGATCAACTGGCAGAGCGCCCCGGCCGCAAGGTATTGCCATCCGAGAGAAGAACACCTGTTGCCGTTGCATGTTTGCTACGGTGTCGCCGGCGCCCCGGCCCGGCAGGCTTTCAGCTTTGAAGTAATGACAAAAAAGGCGAGCGCTTATCTTTGGTAATCGGAACTTTAACAGGCATTCTTGCCGCGCATGATGGGATCGCGCTGGCAATGAATTCTGGCATTAGCGATTTACGGCTGTACCGGCATGGTTGATCAGGGCGCCAGCGTAAATGCCCGGGAACTGCGGACGACGACGCCTCTGGTTGGCAACTGGAAGTTCGTTCAGGATGATACGCTGGCGGCCGACTGGCAACCGATATCCCTGCCCCATGCCTGGAATGCCGCGGCGCCCTATAGGCGTGGTATTGGCTGGTATCGGCTCACATTCGAGACGCCGACAACGGGCGCACGCCACTGGCTTGAGTTCGGGGCCGCCAGCATCGTGGCCGATGTCTGGCTGAACGGCCGCAAACTGGGCCGGCATAGAGGCGCTTTCACGGCTTTCCGCTTCGATGTCACCGACAAACTGATTGCGAATGGCGGCAATGTATTGCTGGTCAAAGTCGATAACCGGGCGCCGACAACGGACAGCGATGTAACGGCCATTGCGCCATTGAGCGGTGATTTCAATATGTCCGGCGGCCTTTATCGCCATGTCGCGCTGATTTCCACGCCGGATCCGGTCCACATCGCCCTGGACGATATGGGCGGTCCGGGCGTCTATGCCGCCACGACCGGCATTTCGGACAGCAGCGCAACGGTCAATGTGCGGAGTAAGCTGAAAAGCGATTCCGGGCACGACGCCGACTATACCATCCGTGCCGCCTTGTTGGCGGACAATGGCCGGCTTGCAGGCATGGCGCAAAAAAACGTGTCGCTGGCGGCCGGCGCCCGCCTGGAAGTTCCGCTTGAGCTGATCGTTGACAATGCTCGCCTGTGGCAAGGCCTTGACGACCCTTATCAATATCAACTGGTCGTCGAACTACTGGCAACCGACGGCACGCCTCTCGACAAGGTTGTGCAGCATTTCGGCATTCGCCAAATGCGCTTCGATGCCAATAAGGGTTTCTTCCTGAACGGCAGGAATATCCGTCTACACGGCGTTGCCATGCATCAGGATTATCCCGGCAAGGGCTGGGGTATTACCGATGAAGATATTGATGAGTCGCTGGCACTGATCAGGGATATCGGCGCGAATACCGTCCGCCTGGCTCACTATCCGCATAACCTGCGCACCCTGGAGGTCGCCAGCAGACTGGGGCTGGTGGTCTGGGCGGAAGTGCCTTTCGTGAATGGGGTGAGCACGGTGCGCTGTTCCGGGACCGATGCCACCGATGCCTTTAAGGCCAACGTGAAGCAACAACTGCAGGAATTGATTCGCCAGCAGTACAACCAGGCCGCAATCGCCATGTGGTCCGTCGGCAACGAAATTGCGATGATGAGTACCGGTTGC
Source organism: Methylobacter sp. BBA5.1 (assembly GCF_000746145.1). NCBI lineage: Bacteria > Pseudomonadati > Pseudomonadota > Gammaproteobacteria > Methylococcales > Methylococcaceae > Methylobacter > Methylobacter sp. BBA5.1. The sequence continues at coordinate 26,005 of NZ_JQKS01000024.1, read as the reverse complement.
CCGGCCGCACCGTACGACAATGTCACGCCGCTGTTGCGGGAACTGCACGCGCTTGCCAAGGCCGAGGACGCTAGTCGAGTCACGACCGAGGCGGATCTCGGCGAGGAATTGGCCGCCATGGGCCGGTCCATCGCCACCGGCGGCATTACTGATGTCTGGGCGCTTAACCGGTACTGTCTCTGGTATTACGGCAACAGCGTCTCGGAGCTCGGCGCATTACTCGATACCCTGCACGACAAATATCCCGACCAGCCCATGGGTATCAGCGAGTACGGCGCGGGCGCCGCCCTGAGCCACCATAGCGACAATCCCCTGGGCGGCCCCGCGGAGGTGTTCAATACCGGGCAACCGGTGGTCTATCAGCCGGAGGAATACGCCAATTATGTTCACGAGCAACATTACCGGATGATTACGGAAAAGCGCTACCTGTGGGGCAGCTACGTCTGGAACATGTTCGATTTTGGTTCTGCCATGCGCAATGAAGGCGATATCAGGGGCGTCAATACCAAAGGCCTGGTAACGTTCGATCGGCGGACCAAAAAGGATGCGTTTTATTTCTACAAGGCCAATTGGAGCAGCGACCCCGTGACCTATTTTACCGGTCGGCGCTACACCCATCGAGCCTATGCGGTCGCCGATGTAAAAATCTACAGTAACGCGGATTCGGTGCAGCTGTCGGTCAACGGCAAGGTCATCGGTTCAACCAGCAAGGCTCAATGCCCGATGAGCATCTGCCTATTCAAGGATGTCAGGCTGAGCCCCGGCATTAACGAACTCACGGCACTGGGCGATCACGGCGGCAAATTCGTCAGTGATTCGGTACAGTGGTCGCTGCATACCCGCGACGTCAATATTGCCGCCGGCCAGCTGACGACCGGATTCACCGCATCCGACGGCGCGCTGTTCGGCTCGGATCATTTTTTCACGGGCGGCCGGGGCGACTGGCTGATCGCCAGGGCATTAGCGGCATCGGATGATAAAACGCCGCCTCGCGTTACGCCGGACCCGCACCTGTTCAGCAATTTCCGGCGCGGTACGTTCAGCTACGATATCCCGCTCGATAATGGCGACTATTCCGTCACGCTGGGCTTTCTTGAGCCTGACAGTCATGCCGCCGTCGGTGACCGGGTCTTCACTGTCGCCGTCAATGGCCGGCCCCGGCTAAGCCATTTCGATATTCTGAAAGCGGCCGGCGCCTATCGCGCGGCGGTTGTCAGGACTTTCCCGGCGACGGTTTTCGAAGGACGGCTCCGGCTTGCTTTCATGCCGAACAAAGGCGAAGCGATTGTGTCGAATATCAGAATAAGGAAACTACAGTCGCCGTGACTACCCGACGGCGATCAACCGCCGACATAAAGGTACTTGAATATGTATAACAGACTGCCGGATGAATAATGGCATCAGCACATGCAAGGGCGTCGCTCGATATCTACTGGCATTTAGCCTGGGCACAAGCCTGATCGCAGGATGCAGGCCCTTACCCTCGCTCGAAGGACGCAGCGTTTCCGTAGCGCTTTCCATCAGCGAAGCCAGGAGGACCCGGCTTGGGAAGGCGATTTCTCCCTCGGCCGAGGCGCATCCCGGAAAATCCGGCATTTATCCCCTTCCTGACCCCCATGACGCGTTTGCCGTACGCGCGCTATTGGCCAATGCCGCCGAGCGCACTCTTGATATCCAGTATTACATCTGGCACAGCGACATGACCGGAATTCTCCTGCTTGAAGCCCTGCACGCCGCGGCCGACCGGGGCGTCCGCGTGCGGTTATTGCTTGACGATAACAATACCGCCGCTGAACTCGATACGGCGCTAGCCGCGCTTAATTCTCATCCGAACATCGAAGTTCGCCTGTTTAATCCGTTTATGTTCCGCAAGTGGCGTCTGCTTGACTATATCACCGACTTCTCCCGCGCGAACCGGCGCATGCATAACAAATCCTTTACCGCCGATAACCAGGTCACGATCATCGGCGGCCGCAATGTCGGGGACGAGTATTTTGGCGCGGCTGAAGGCGTGTTATTTGCCGATCTGGATGTCATGGCCGTGGGGGCGGTCGTCAAGGAGGTATCAAACGACTTTGACCGTTACTGGGCCAGCGAATCCTCCTATCCTGTCGACTGCGTGCTGCCGCCCGCCAAGCCCGACCTGATCGAACAAGTGGCATTGGCAGCATCGGCGGTCGCGGATGATCCGGCCGCCGCGGCCTATATGGAGGCGATACGCAATTCCGCGTTGATTCATAAATTGGTTCAAGGACACCTGGAGCAGGAATGGGGGGTAACCCGCATGGTCAGCGACAACCCGGCCAAAGGCCTCGGCCAGGCCTCAAAGGAAGAGCATTTGACCCATGAGCTTAATGAAATCATCGGCGAACCTGAAGCTGAAGTGGAACTCGTTTCGCCTTACTTCGTGCCGACCGCCGCCGGGGTCGATGCCTTTGTGGCGCTTGCCAACCGGGGCGTGGACATCAAGGTCTTCACCAATTCCCTGGAAGCCACGGATGTACCTATCGTACACGCCGGTTATGCGAAATGGCGCAAACCGTTGCTCAAGGCCGGCATCACGCTCTATGAAACGCGGCTTTTGTCTCCCGGGACCGAGAGAGACAGAAGAACCGGCATACTGGGCAGTTCAGGGTCCAGTCTGCACGCGAAAACGTTTTCGGTGGATCATTCAAGCATTTTCATCGGCTCGTTCAATTTCGATCCGCGCTCGGCAAGGCTGAACACCGAATTGGGCTTTATCATTGACAGCCCGACATTGGCAAAACAAATCGACGCCGTGTTCGCTAACGGTATTCCCGAGAATGCCTATGAGGTCCGGTTGTCCGAAAAAGGCGATCTGTATTGGTTCGAGAATCGGGATGGCCAGCTGGTGCGGCACGACACAGAACCCGGTACCCGTTTCTGGCAACGTGCCATAGTGACTGTTCTGTCTTGGTTGCCGATCGATTGGCTTTTATAAGCGGGATGGGATTTAAAAAATGCTTAATGAAAAAAAGGCGTGTCGAACTGATTCGACACGCCTTTTTTGCGCCTGACTTTCATAAGGCAGGGAAAGGAAATTAACCTTTTACTGAATCGGCAATTTCATTAAACGCTTCAACCCTTGATTTGCCGGTATTGACCAGATCAACGCCTGTATCGACAACCATTTTGCCAAGCCCCGGTATTTTGTAAACTCTCATGCCCAAGTAACCGACAATCGGAACGGCGATAAAAGCCGCGATAAAGCCATTAAGACCAATCGCGGACATGAGTTTGATCAGTAATGCTATCGCATCCAGTGGCAATAAAACCATGGCGCCGAAATAGGCCAATACCATGAACGTGAACAGTACAAAAACGACGAATTGAAGCAACCTTACCAATGCAACATTAATATTTTTCATATTACTTTAATTTCCTGATAGATCTTTAAGAAGCCTTTCTTAGCCAGAATGCGCCTGACCCTAGTTATTTTTGTCAAAAAGCCCCACTTTTTGAGACCGGCAATTATACCTTAAAGCCATCAAAAAATTTAATTTTCTTCCATCGGCTCATTTCGAACAAACAAGCGATACAGAATGGAACCGGTAATGAAGCCGCCTAAATGCGCCCACCAGGCCACGTCGACGGTAACGCCTTCAAAAATGACCGAAGTGGTCGCTTCATGCAGTTGGATGATGACCCACAGCCCCAAAAAAGCCACGGCCGGGATATGGATGACAATCGGCAAAAAGAACAGCGGAATCCAGACGATGACGCGAGCGAGAGGATAGAGAAAGAAATAAGCCGCCAGCACGCCGGCAATGGCGCCCGAGGCACCGACTACCGGGATAGCAAGGCGGGGATCGAAATACCATTGCAGAAACGTGGCGCAAAGCCCGCACAGCAAATAAAAAACCAGAAACGGCCCATGCCCCATTCTGTCTTCCACATTGTCGGCAAAAATCCACATAAAAATCATGTTGATGGCCAGATGCCACCAGTTCCCGTGCAAAAACAGACTGGTCAAAAAAGACAAGAAGTGGTCATCCGGCAAACCGAAACTGAGCGCCCAATGTGGGTCCGAATAGCGAATAGGCACCATGCCATAGAGATAAATCAGCCGATAACTTAACTCATGCGGCATCACTTGCATGGCAATGAAAACGACAATGCAAATGGCCATGATCACCCAGGTGACCCAAGGTCTTATATTGCAAGGCGCGGTATCTCTAATCGGTATCATGGATTCTCCTGGTATTAACTGACATGGATTCTCCTGGTATTAACTGACATGGATTTGCGGTAAGGCAAGCATGATTATTCCCGTGGCTTTTGATCTTGCGTTTTAGTCATTATTGCTCGAATCGATATGAGATGAAAAACCGCACCTGCGCAAGATCAATTATCAGATCAAGCTTATCAGTTAAAAATATCGGCAGGCAATGAATCTGTATTTATTGATAAATCCCCGGCCCAAAAAGTTTATAATGCGGAAAAAACCGCTCCTTCCCATCTTTGCCTTTCGGCGGCGACTGACCATTCATGCAACCTAATTCAACAAATAATACCGATTTATCCTTTTCAAGCTTATCCCTGAACGAGCATTTGCTTGCGGCGCTGGACAAACTGGGCTTTGATCAGCCCACGCCGGTTCAACTGCAGACCATTCCCCCCGCTCTGGCGCACCAGGACCTGCTGGTAAGCGCGGAAACCGGCAGCGGCAAAACGGCCGCGTTCCTGCTGCCGGCCTTGCACCATTTGCTGACCATTCCCGCCACCCATGCCGGAACGCGGGCGCTGGTGCTGGCCCCTACCCGGGAATTGGCACGGCAGATTTTTCAGCAATGCCGGCAATTGTGCGAATTCAGCGACCTGCAGGCCGGCCTGGTTACCGGCGGCGATGACTTCAGGCAACAGCAGAAAACCATCCGTAACAATCCCGATATTGTCATTGCCACGCCGGGGCGGCTGCTCGAACTGTTGGAGCAGGAGGTTTCGAATCTCGATGAGCTGGAAATACTGATACTGGATGAAGCCGACCGCATGCTGGACATGGGCTTTAGCGAGGAGGTGCTGGCCATTGTCGAGCACTGCAATTCGCAACGGCAAACCCTGCTGCTTTCCGCGACGCTGGTCCATCAAGGCATCAAGAAAATGTCCGACCGGGTACTGACAAAACCTGAAGTGATTGCCTTAAACAGCCGGCACGATGAACACAGCCATATCGAGCAGCAAATTGTCCTGGCCGATGACCACGAGCACAAACAAAAACTGCTGGCCTGGCTGCTGCTTAACGAAACCTATGACAAGGCCCTGGTATTCACCAACACCAAAATCCAGGCCGACAGCCTGCGCGGCCCGCTGCGCGGCCAGAAACTCCGTGTCGGCGTACTGCATGGCGATATGGATCAGAAAGAACGCAACCGGGTCATGGCTTTATATGGCCAGGGCGAGATTAATATTCTGATTGCCACCGATGTCGCCGCGCGCGGGCTCGATGTAAAAGGCATCAATCTGGTCATTAATTTCGACATGCCGAGAACCGGCATCGATTATATTCACCGCATTGGCAGAACGGGCCGTGCCGACGCACGGGGGCTGGCGATTGCCCTGGTGAAAAGTACGGAATGGAACTTGATGGCCGGCATCGAGCGCTTTTTGAAGCAGAAATTTAAACGCCGCACGATCAAGGAAATGGAAGGCAAATACAAAGGCCCTAAAAAGCTCAAAGCATCGGGCAAGGCCGCGGGCAGCAAGAACAGGAAAGAAGCTAAAAAAGAGGCCGTTAAAAAGACCAAAATGCGTCATCGCGACAAGAAAAACATCGGTAAGCGTCGCGTGCCGAGCAATAAACCGGCAACCGGGCAAGCCGGTTCCGAGTAACAAAAAAGCGGGCAACCCGACACAAGAGTTGCCCGCTTTTTCAAATCAATCGTTCAAGTCAGTTTACTGACCACCTTGGCGATCAGATCCACTGGCTTGAAGGGTTTTATCATGTAGGCGGTAATGCCCGCGACAATGGCTTCCTTAACCTTGGTGCCTTCGGACGACGAAGTCAGCATGATAAAAGGGATCGCGCTTAACTCCGCGTCCGCCTTTGCCGCCAGGAACAACTCCATGCCGCTCATGACCGGCATGTTCCAGTCGCATATCACCAAATTGACTTTCACCTTCTTGAGTAAGGCCAGCGCCGTCTGCCCGTCCTCGGCTTCAAAAACATGCGTAAAACCGCCTTCCCGTAAAATCGCCTTGGTCAGTTTACGCATTGAAGATGCATCATCGACAATCAAAATCTTTTTTTGCAGTAATTCTGCTGGTATTTCCATTCTTGTCCCCAACCTTATGTTTATAAGGGTTTTACCCCCACCCTTTAGTCTTGAAATTATATAAGAACCATGGCGCCATCGACAAATTGATTGCCGAAAATTGCCAAAAACGCCACATTGGCCGTGTTTGCAACGCTGTTGAATTCAGTATCTTTACCTAGGCGTTGATGCGAATTTCATTATCGAATTCAGTCGGTTATTGTGCCAGTCAATGCATCCGACCGGGATAATTAAGCGGCTTGACCGGAGAAATTCGCGGACCACTGAACACAGAAACGATTATGAACAAGCATCCTGTAAAAGCATCAGTATTGCGTAAACTGACCCGGCAGTTTGGATCGGCCGGGCTCAGCCTGTCTATTTTCAGCGGTAATTTATTCGCGGGAAGCGTGAATCTCGCCTGGGACGCCAGTACCTCAGCCAATGTCGGCGGTTATATAGTGTCTTACGGTCAAGGCAGCGCTAAATACGCCTCAAGCGTTGATGTGGGGAATAAAACCGCTTTCACAATAGCCGGATTACAGGAAGGCAGGCAATATTATTTCAGGGTGAAGGCCTATGACTCAAACCGAACCGTCGAAAGCGCTTATTCCAATGAGATCAGTACGACGGTTCCGGTCACGACGGCTGTGAAGGCTGGCGGAGTCCCTGCCGGTATGGGGACCGGCGACCTATGGCTTCCGGCATCTGCCGCCATGTTCATAGGTGTCTTACTCCTTTTGATCTCAAGGTTGTACAAAAGAGCGGGACGTCATCGATATACTTTTTTATCTGCGAAAAACCAGATTGATGATCAGCGTCAAAACCAGGCTGATTAAAACCATGGAGGTGATCGGGATGAACACAACTTTTTTTTCATCCCTGATATGAATATCGCCGGGTAATTTGCCAAACCAGTTGATCAGCCAGGGGGCATAATTAAAGACAAGACCCGCAACGATCAGGATGGCGCCGATAATCATCAGTACTTTTCCGGTGGTCATACATTGCCTTGTCACTGTTGTTGATATCAAAAATTATAACGGTTTATACCCCAGCGCTTAGTCAGTATCTTTACCTAGGCATTAATGCGAATGTTCTTCTCGCGACCAATCGGTTATTTTGGCCTAAAAATCCATGCATCTCTTAAGGTTCCAGACTGGCCGCCGACTAAAGTGCGCCAAGGACCGAATGACAGCCGATTTAGAGAGGCCATGGCAATAACCGAACCATCCACCGAGGCGGCCATGACGCAAGAAGCCCCCCGATTCACGCTCAGAGATTGCACGCTGATTGCCATTGCCACCGGCAAACGCGCGCGCACGCTGACAGAATTCCGCGACCATATTATCCAGCTCAGTCCGGATAGCCTGTATTATCATTTCTGGGGCAACCTGCTCCAGGCCCGCTTCGAGGAGCGGGAATACAACAATGATTTCGCCGCCTGGGTCCATCACAGCCTGCACGATGCAAAACTGGCGGAGCAACTGGCGGTCGTCGATCCGAGCCAATACGCCGACATGTCGGAAATACGCCAGCAGTTGCTGGAGTATATCGAGGTACGCCTCGAGGAAAGCGAATATCTGCACTGGGTGATCGCCAGCCAGCCGTTTGAATTCATCCGTTCGCAGATTGTCGTTTTTAACGCGCACGCCGATATCGCCAATCCCCGCGAGATGGCCAAGCTCATGCCCAAGCTATCGGTCAGCAGTGTTTTTTATCATTTTATCGATGCCCGACGCCGCAGCCCGGAAAGGATCGACGATTTTCATGCCTGGCTGAACGGCTATGGCGAAACCTATCAAACCCTGATTGAACTCTTGTCGAATATTGATCCTTATTTCGGTTCCTTGACGGAACTTCGCCAGCAATTGGTTGACGTTTTTCAGGATTATTTTGACTATTCCATGGGAGCGACGGAATGACCAATATGTTGGATGCTTATGCCGCCATTGCCGGCGCCGATGTCATTCGTCACTTGCGGCAACTGGCCGAGCCCTTGCAGGGTAAAACGGTCGTGCATGTGAACTCCACGCGTCAGGGCGGCGGCGTCGCCGAGATTCTGGAGAAACTGGTGCCGCTGACCCGCGACCTGGGCCTCAATGCCCATTGGGAAGTCATTACCGGCGATAGCGACTTTTTCCAATGCACGAAAAGCATGCACAATGCCCTGCAGGGCAATCGGCTGACCATTCCCGGCACCTTGCTGGACCATTATCAGGACGTGAACGCACAGAACGCTCAGCAATTGTGCCCTATGCTGGAGGAGGCCGACTTTGTCATCATCCATGACCCGCAACCGGCCGCGCTGTTGAAATACTGCGCCAATCGCAAGGGTAAATGGATCTGGCGCTGCCATATCGACGCCAGCCGCCCGCATCGCGGAACCTGGCGCTTTCTTGAGCGGTTCGTGCGCGATTACGATGCCAGCATCTTCTCGCTGCCGCAATTCGCCCAGGCGCTGCCGCACCCCGAATACATCATTTCCCCCAGCATTGATCCCCTGAGCGACAAGAACATCGATTTGCCCCTGGCCGAACTGGATGCGGTGCGCGCGCGCTTCGACATTGATCCCGACCTGCCGCTGATCGCCCAGATCTCGCGCTTTGATCATTTCAAGGATCCTGTCGGCGTCATCGAAGCCTATAAGCTCGCCCGGCGCTTTATTCCCAAACTGCAGCTGATACTGGCCGGCGGCGGCGCAACCGACGATCCCGAAGCCGAGGCGGTGCTCTCCGATGTGTACGCCGCGGCGGAGAATGAACCGAACATCAAAGTCCTGGTCTTGCCGCCCGATGCGCATCGGACCATCAATGCCCTGCAGCGCATCACCGAAATCGTCATTCAGAAGTCCACCAAGGAAGGCTTCGGACTGACGGTGACCGAAGCCATGTGGAAAGGCAAGCCGGTCATAGGCGGCGATACCGGCGGCATTCGCCTGCAGGTCGTCAATTTTCATACCGGTTTTCTGGTTAACACGCCGGAAGGGGCGGCGCTGCGCATCCGCTATTTGTTCAATCAACCGAAAAAAACTCAGGAAATGGGAGTTACGGTGAAAAATTTTGTGCGCGAAAATTTTCTGCTGACCCGGCAGTTGCGCGAACATCTGACGTTGATGTACGCGCTACAAAACGGCGCGACCAATCGCATCGAGCTGGGCTGATGGCTGTCACCCGTCGCCATTTGATGCCTTTCGGCGCCCAGCTCATGGATGATGGCCGCGTGCGTTTTCGCCTGTGGGCGCCGGGAGCCGATACCGTCGAGCTTAGCCTGCGAGGACTGGAGCCTGAAGAGCATCTGTTGATGACGCCGGAAGACGACGGCTGGTTCGGCATTATCACCGGCTTCGGCAGCAGTGCCTATTACTATCAGTATCGTATTAACGGCACCGATTATGTCCCTGATCCGGCCTCGCGCTATCAACCGGAAACCGTGCATGGCGCCAGCCAGATTATCGATCCCGGCGATTGGGAGTGGCAGGACCAGGATTGGCGTGGGCGCCCCTGGGAAGATGTCGTTCTGTACGAACTGCATATCGGCACGTTCACGCCCGAAGGCACCTTTGCCGCTGCCCGGCAGCGGCTCGATCACTTGGCCGATCTGGGCGTCACGGCCCTGCAGCTCATGCCGATCGCCGATTTTCCCGGCAACCGCAACTGGGGTTATGACGGCGTACTGCCTTTCGCCCCAGCCAGAGCTTACGGCACGCCGGACGATCTGAAGGAATTCATACAGACGGCTCATGCCAAGGGCCTGATGGTTTTTCTGGATCTGGTTTACAACCATTTCGGCCCGGAAGGCAATTACCTGAATCTGTATGCGCCGGCATTTTTCACCGATCGCCACCAGACGCCCTGGGGCAGCGCGATCAATTTTGACGATGCCGGCAGCACTTGGGTGCGCAGCTTCTTTGTCCATAATGCCCTGTACTGGCTGGAAGAGTATCATGTCGACGGGCTGCGGTTTGATTCCGTGCATGCCATTTTCGATGATTCCGATGCCTCGCGTCCGCCGTTTTTTGAATATCTGGCCCAGGAAGTGCGGCATGCGCATGGTTATGACCGTCACATTCACCTGGTTTTGGAAAACGACAATAACGCCGCTTATTATCTAAGGCCGAACCCGGCGAAGTCCCATAACAGTCACTACAACGCCCAGTGGAATGACGATATCCATCATGTGCTGCATCTATTGCTGACCGGTGAAACCGCCGGTTATTATCAGGATTACGCCAGGCATGCCATCAACTGCCTGGGCCGCTGCCTGACTGAAGGCTTTGCCTATCAGGGCGAAGTCTCCGCCTATCGGGACGGCAAGCCGCGCGGCGAACCCAGCGCTGACTTGCCGCCTACGGCTTTTGTGGCTTTTTTACAGAACCATGACCAGATCGGCAACCGCGCTTTTGCCGAACGCCTTTCGACCCTGTGCTCCCAAGAAGCGCTGCGCGCGGCAACGGCCATTATTCTGCTGGCTCCATCCGTACCCTTGCTGTTCATGGGGCAGGAATGGGGCGCCTCCACGCCCTTCCCTTACTTCGTCGATTTCTCTGAAGATCTGAGCGAAAAAGTCGCGCAAGGTCGGCTGCGGGAGTTTTCCCGCTTTCCTGAGTTTAACGGTTCGCGCAACATACCGTTGCCCCACCATATCAATACCTTTTTATCGGCAAAGTTGGACTGGCAGGAACGCGACCAGCCGATCCATCGGCAGTGGCTCAATTACCACCGGCAACTGCTGAACTTGCGCCAACAGTACATTCAGCCCCGGCTTTCGGGCCTGTCCGGCGGACAATCCGGCTATCGGTTGTTAGGTGAACGGGCGTTGGCGGCGAACTGGCGGTTAGCCGATCATTCGCAACTTGAGCTGATCGCCAATTTGGACGACGAACCGATAGCGATCGACAGTTCCAGCGCCGGCGAAGTCATTTTTACAACCGATAACGCGATCGCCGACCTACGGCAACCCGCGATGCTTCCGCCCTGGTCTGTGCTTTGGCTGCTGACTGAAAGTTGATCGGTCATGGCATATGAGGCAAACATCAAGACCATTCCCGACGCCACTTATCGACTGCAATTCAATAGCCGCTTTACTTTCGCTCAGGCCACCGGACTGGTGCCTTATTTATCTAGCCTGGGCATCAGCCATTGCTATGCGTCACCCTATCTGAAGGCTCGTCCGGGCAGCACACACGGCTATGATATCGTCGATCATGACTCACTGAATCCGGAAATCGGCTCGGAAGCCGATTATGAAAACCTGGTGGCGGAATTGCGCCGGCACCGGATGGGCCTGATTGCCGATATCGTGCCCAACCACATGGGCATCATGGGCAGCGACAACAGTTGGTGGCTGGACGTGCTTGAAAACGGTCCGGCTTCCAGTTATGCCGATTTTTTTGATATTGACTGGCATCCCGTCAAGAAGCCGCTGCAAAACAAGCTGCTGATTCCGGTGTTGGGCGATCATTACGGCAACATGCTGGAACAGCGCGGACTGACGCTGAATTTCGATGCCGACGCCGGAGAATTCAGCATCTATTATCATCAGCACCGCTTTCCGATCGATCCCCAGACTTACCCGCTGATCCTGAATGCCCAGCATTCGCAATTGCTCGACCGGTTCGATGCCAGCGATCCCTTGCTGCTGGAATATCAAACGCTGGATAGCAGTTTCGGCAAACTGCCCGAGCGAACAATGGCAACGCCGGCGCAACGGGATGACCGTAACCGCGACAAGGAGGTATTTAAACGGCAGCTGGCACGTCTTTGCAGCGACAATGCGTCCATAAAACAATTTATTGACAGCTGCGTAGCAAAAATCAATGACTCCGCCGACAAGCTGCATATATTGCTGGAGCATCAAGCTTATCGGCTGGCCTACTGGCGGGTGGCCGGCGATGAAATCAATTACCGGCGTTTTTTCGATATCAATGAACTGGCCGGCCTGCGGGTCGAACAAGAACAGGTGTTCGAAGCCTCGCACCGCTTTATTCTGTCGTTGATTGAACAGAACAAAATACAAGGCTTGCGTCTCGATCATGCCGACGGCCTGTACGATCCGGTCGGTTATAATCAACGCCTGTGCGAACGCATCGCGGCTATTTCCCATAGCTATGCCGACGGCAATACGCCGCCTATTTATATCGTCGCCGAGAAAATCGTCGCCAATTACGAATACCTGTCCAATGACTGGCCGATACACGGTACGACCGGTTATGAGTTTGCCAATATCGTGAACGGCGTGTTCGTCGATGCCGAGGCGGAAGACGCCTTTACCGTCATTTACAACCGGTTCAGCGGCCAGGAGAGTGACTTTGAAGAACTCGTCTACCAGGCCAAAAAACAGGTCATGACCACGTCCATGGCCGCCGAATGGAATGTGCTGGCCAATCGCTTGAGCCAGATCGCCGAGTCCCACTCAAAAACCCGCGACTATACACTCAATGCCCTGCGCGATGCGCTGCTCGAAGTGAGCGCCTGTTTTCCGGTTTATCGCACCTACATCAATAGCCCCGAGGTCCGAAAGGAAGACGTGCAATATATCGAATGGGCAATCGCCCAGGCCCGGCGCCGCAGCCATGCCGCCGACAAAAGCGTGTTCGATTTCATACACCGGGTGTTGCTGATCCAGCCCCATTCGCCCGACGCCGAAGGCGATCTGATCGGGTTCGTGAAAAAATTCCAGCAATACACGGCGCCGGTCATGGCAAAAGGCCATGAAGATACCGCGCTGTACCAATACAACCGGCTGATCACGTTAAACGAGGTTGGCGGCGACCCGCGCCGATTCGGCTATTCCGTCAACGCCTTTCATTTTTTCAATCAGGAACGCGTCAAGAAGTGGCCGCATGCCATGCTGAACCTGTCCACGCACGACAGTAAGCACGGTGCCGATGTCCGGGCCCGAATCAATGTCCTGACTGAGCTTCCGGAACAGTGGCAGCAAGCAGTATTTCACTGGCACCGGCTGAACCATCTCAGGATAACCGGTTCAACCGTCATAAGCCGCAATGACGAATACCTGTTTTATCAGATCCTGCTTGGCACCTGGCCCCTGACGGCGCTAGATGAGGCCACGCTGGAGGTTTACCGCGAGCGAATCCGCGCTTATATGATCAAGGCTGTGCGCGAGGCCAAACAATACAGTTCATGGTTTAATCCCGACCAGGAGTATGAGCAGGCGGTCAGCGACTTTATTAACCATTGTCTTGACCGGAAAGCCAATCACGTGTTTCTTTCCGATTTCGCCGCCTTTGAGACACAGCTTCGAAAAGCCGGCCTCCATAATGCGCTTGCTCAAACCTTGCTGGAACTGACTTCGCCGGGCGTGCCGGATATTTATCAGGGCAATGAAACCTGGCAATTCTCGCTGGTCGACCCCGACAACCGTCGACCTGTCGATTTCGACAGAATCCGGCAGTTACTGACCTCTATAGACGAGGCTGTCGCCAGTGATCGGCGGCAACTGCTGAAGTCGTTGATGAATACGCCGGAAGATGGCCGGATCAAACTGTTTTTGACCGCGCAAACCCTGCGCCTGCGCAGAAATATGGCCGCCCTGTTCGAAAACGGCGAATACCTGAAGCTGACTATCAGCGGGCCAAGGCTGGACAATCTGGTAGCGTTCGCGCGTTGTGATCCGGACCATTTCGCCGTGATTGTTGTGCCTAGACTCATGAAGCATCTGTTGGACGATGGATTCACTTGGTCTTGCACCCGGCTGGAATTGCCGTCCGACGCCCCCAGGTATTACCGTAACATTTTTACCGACGATAAGTTATCGGCGAATAAGGTCGATGATCATCTGGAATTGAATATTCGTGAGTTATTTGGCGCCTTTCCGGTGGCCTTGCTGGTATCGTCAACCGGTTCAGCAACACCGAATACGGTTGGAAATTAATCCCTTAATTTCCTTTATTTATTAATGCTGAAAGAATGCTGAAAAACGAGAGGCGAGCTGAGCAATGTGCGCTAACGAACAGAACCCGCTTGCTTTTATGCGTAGAGTCTGAAACTGATGAGAAAGATAGCTTACATATCAAAAACTAACCTGTTGAGGAGGAAATATGGATATTGAAGTTGGTGGTTTTCTTGGTTTTATCATACTCGTCCTGGATATTTGGGCCATTATAAAAGTCGTTCAAAGCGGTGCTTCAACCGGAATGAAAGTGTTATGGGTGGTTTTGATCCTGATGCTGCCGGTGGTCGGTTTGATCATTTGGTGGTTTGCGGGACCAAAAGGCGATTAACTGATTTGTCGATATGGAGATAGAAGCTGTCAGCCAGCGGGCGGGCTTTTAGCCTTGATGACGATCAGGACTGAAATCTCTCCCACTGGTATTATTTATTACCCTAATTCGAATGAAGTCACACCGAACACACGATGCAGCGACCGATCAGGCTGTTCGCCGCTGTACATCCGGGCCGTTTCGAACACCACATTCATACCATGATGCTCCGCCAGTGACACGGCGGCCGGATTGACTTCCGGAATATCCAGATAAACCGGCTCATCCGGCCTGGCTTCGGATTTTAGCGCTCTGAAAAGCGATTGCGCCAATTCCGGACAGTCGGCAAAAAGAGGACCGATCTTGTAGCCTGCCCGGCATTTTCGCATGACGCCGTAACCTGCCAGCCGCCCATCCTGCAAAATGCCCAGAGCCGCACTATCCGGCTGGTTTATCCAGGACTTGAGAAATGCTGACCGGTTTGCCGGGAAAAACGGGCGGTCATAGGATTCAATCTGTGCAAACGGCAGCGTTGACAGCTTTATGATCCCGTCATGTTCGTCAGGCCCGCCGCCCCCTATCCCCTGGTAGCGTATATTGCGATAAGCCACTTTGAATCCCCATTTTTTATAGTTTTCCTGCCGGGCCACGACTCCGTCCAGCCCGATGTTGCACCCTTTCAGACGGTTTATCCCCTCTTTCCATAGTTGCAGGCCATAACCTTTGCCGCGACAGTCGGGCTTTACAATGAACAAACCGAGGAAGCCGAATGAATTGTCGTATTTGACCGCCGATATGGCGGCAACGGGTTCATTGCCGAGATATCCGATGAGGAATCCGTCCGGATCGGCCGTATGGTAACAATCGGCGTCATGAAGCCCCGGATTCCAGCCCTCTTCCGCCGCCCAGTCAATCATGATGCTCACTTCAGCGTGTGATGCTGTTTTGATGGTGTAGTTTTTGTCAGTCATTGGAGTAACCCGTCAACATGTGGTCAATTAATAGCTCAATATGTCTATGATATAATAAACTTGTTAAAAATATAGCTGCCTGGCTTAAGCGTTAGTCAGCCAGCCAACATCAATTCCACCATCGGCACTTCCCACTGCTCGACCTTGCATCGGGACCGGTAGCTTTCCTCGCCGTCATCCCGGTAGCGTCGGATCATGGCCAGTACCGTAGCGGACTCGATGGCATCCAGCCTGTCCCGCCACTGCGCAGCGGCTTTTCGCGACAGCGCCGCCACAATAATTCCGTTAATTTTCAGAAACACTTTTTCGCCATTGGTTTCAATGACTAGCCGGCTGCCGAAACGAAGCGCGGACAAGCGCTCATGAATCGGATGACCCGGCATGAAACCGCCCGCATAGCCGATATCGATGTCCTGCATACCCAGAATCGCATAGCGCCGCAGGGTGGTGTGCGGCATCGATTGATCCACCGCTTCCGCGTTGCGCCGCAGCAGAAAATCGCCGTCCAGCGCGGGCAGAAACGGGTTGCGCTGGTCTTCGCGCCGCATCAGGCACAGGGTTTCCCGCGCTCGCGTCATGCCTACGTATAAAAGCCGCCGTTGTTCTTCAAGCCTGTTCGGGGTCCAGCCTCCGTCCAGGATCAGCACATGCGGGAATTCCATGCCTTTGGCCGAGTGGATCGTGCTCAGGAACACGCCCCTGCCCAGCCGCCTGTCCTGGCGCTGGGCGGCCAGCGTTTCATAGAGAAACTCCAGCGTCTGCCGGTTCGGGACTTCGCCGTCGCCGGTTTCGCATTGCCAATCCGCCAGTATTTGCTGGAGCAGTTCCTGCCATGGATTGCGGCTGTCCGCTTCCGGTTGTTGCCGCAGAAAATCCAGCCAGTGCGAAGCCTTGTCCAGTTCCATCGTGCGCTGTTTCAGCGCATCCAGCAGCCGCGCGGCTTCCCTGACTCTGAACGGCGGCGGCTGTTTGTTGCGATCCAGCATCAGGCTGACCGGAATGTCATGATCTTCCAGCAGCGCCCTGACCGGACTCAGCAATTCCCATTGACTGGCCAGCACCGCGCAATGCGACCAGTCCAGCCGCGCGTCCAGCTGGCGCAGGCGCAACAGATCCGCAACCGCCGCCATCGCCTGATGTGTTTCATTATCGGCCGTGATGACCTGCACCCTGCCCCGCGCCAGCGTATCGAGCATTTGCCAGCGCCCGCCCGGCTCCAGCGTTTTGCGCCCGTGATTGATGCGAATCGGCCGGTCCGTTTTCATGCGGTCGCGATTGTGTGCGATCAATTGATTGGACGCGGCGATGATATGGGCGCTGGAGCGGTAGTTTTCGACCAGGAAATGCTCCCTGGCCTGATAGTCCTGCTGAAACCGGCGGATGAAGCCGACGTTGGCGCCGCGGAACTGGTAGATATTCTGGTCGTCGTCGCCGACCGCCATGATGGTCAGTTTGCTGTCGTCGTCAAGACTGCGCCCGGCGATGGCCGAGACCAGGCGGTACTGGTCCTCGTCGATGTCCTGATACTCGTCCACCAGAATGAAGCGGTAACCGTTCAACAGGCGTTCGCGCGTTTCATCGGCCTCGATGCCGAGCAGTTGCCGGTTGCCGCTCAGCAGATCGACGGCCTCCTTCAGCAGCGCATCGAACTGTGTAGTCACGGCCTCGGCATCATGGCTTGACGTGCTCATCGCGTGTCCGGTCAGGCGCAGGCACAGGCCGTGATAGGTCTGCACGGTCACGCCGCGCGCATCGTCGCCGACCAGATCGGCCAGCCGCCGCCTCAGTTCGGTCACGGCATTGCGGTTGAAGCACAGCACCAGAATGCTGGCCGGCGGCACGCGCTTGACCCGCAGCAGGTAAGCGCAGCGGTGCACGATGACGCGCGTCTTGCCCGAGCCCGGCCCCGCCAAAATCAGCGTGTTGTCGTCCTCATGGCCGGCCACCAGGGCGATCTGGTCCGGGTTTTGCAGATCGCCGACGATGCGCTGAAAGGACTGCTGGCTGGTGGCCCGTTCCAGCACGTCCTTGCGGTCGGCGAAATAGCGCTTCACGAATTCGCTTTTGTCCGTGGAGAAATAGGCCACGACGAAGGCCAGCGCCTGGCCGATTTTGTCCAGCGCCTGACGCGCGTATTCGTTGATGACATGCACCTGGAACACGCGCTCGCTGTAATGCTGCGACAACGGTTCGTAATCGCCCTTGCTATAGCGGCGGCCCTTGGCTTCCGGCAGCACCTGAATGGTCATCGCCTGCCGGAATACCGCCAGCCCCTTCTGCAGCGTGATGACGCGCTGCTCATGCAGGAAATTCAGGGCCCGCTCGACGGCCGCCAGCGGATCGCGGACCTGGGACATAGCCACCATATCGGCCTGCAGGCCGGCCAGCAGGTCCTCGGCGGCGAATTCGACCAGCAAATCGGCCGATCCCGGCGTGCCGGCGGGAATGCGCGCGATGATGCTGTCCAGAACGACCTTGGCGATGGCCTGCCGTTTCTCGGCCGTGGCGATCAGCGCCGGCCAGCCCCGGTTCAGCTTGACGGCGTATTGATCGATGCCGCGATAGCGGAAAATCAGGCTGCCCTTGTTGCCGGCCAGCCCCAGGCCGTCCCGGGACAAACTGCTCAGCAGGCTGCGCAGCACTTCGGGATTGCTCGCCTCATGACCGGCGTCGAGCAGGCGCTGGTTGACATGGCGCAGCGACAGCACCTGCCAGTCGTCGGTTCCGGCATCGGGCGCTTCTTCCTGCAGCAACGCCAGCATGGCCCGCTCCAGGCTGCAAATCTTGTCCAGCATCGCTGTCGAGGCATTGGCGACCTTGTAGCGGACATAAGCCGTCAGCAGCAGGCTTTTCCTGATCAGTCCCGCTTCTGCCATATCATGCAGGGTGCGGATGACGCGCTGGCCGGCCGTCTCGTTGCGCCGGCCCTGCTCGCGGTCGGCGGCATCCTCGGCGAATTCGCCCAACTCGGCCAGGCTGTCGGCGCTGAAGCCTTCGTCGCTTTCGGCATTCATCAGCGCTTCCAGGATGGCCAGCCAGCGTTGCCGCTGGCGTTTCGACAGGCCGAGCGCGGCAATTTTCTGCTCCGCTTCAGCCAGGTTTTTGACCTGCGGCCTGCCCTGGAAAACCTGCGTGCGGTTCTCGTTGCGTTCGATGAAGCCGGCCCGCTCCAGCCAGGAAACGGCGGTCAGCACCTTGGTGTCGGCATTGTGATCGTCGCTGTCGAAGGAAAGGTCGACATTGTCGTCGCGCAGCAATTCGCCGGTCGTGATCACCACGTTGCCCTGCTTATCCTTCCTGGTTTTTCTCAAACCGCCCAAAATCCGGGCGATGTCTTTCTGGCTCAGTTGGGACATGGCCGACATCTTGAACTGCGTATCGATATCCTGCTCGTCGAACAGCAAAATGCATTCGGCGTCCTGCTGATCGCGCCCTGCCCGCCCGGCTTCCTGCAGGTAATTTTCCAGCGATCCCGGAATATCGGCATGAATGACCAGGCGTACATTCTCCTTGTCGATGCCCATGCCGAAGGCGTTGGTGGCCGTGATCACGCGCGTCGTGCCGCTGATGAAGTTTTCCTGGATATGCTTTTTCTCGGCCGCGTCCTTGCCGGCATGAAAGGCCTCGGCCTGCCAGCCCTGCTGCACCAGATAGTCGGCAACCGCCTCGGTATTTTTGCGTTTGGCGCAGTAAATGATGGCGGCGCCCTGATCGTCGGACAGCCGTTCCGATAACAACTGGTTGATGCGCGGGTATTTGTCGGCCTGATTGACCGTCTGCACTTCAAAATGCAGGTTGTTTCGCTCGACGCCGCCCTCGAAAACGATTAGCTCCTGCCCCAGATTGGCGCGGAAATAATTGATGATCTCGTCCTTGACATCCTGCTTGGCGGTCGCGGTAAAGCATTGCACCGGCGGCAGCGGCGTCTTCTGTTTTTGCGAGAACTCCTTGATGAAGCGCGCGGCGTACAGGTAATCAGGCCGGAAATCATGGCCCCATTTGGACAGGCAATGCGCTTCGTCGAACACCCAGCAGCCGATTTCGCGGTGGCTGATTGCCTGCTGGAAAGTCGTATTGCGCAATTGCTCCGGCGATACGTAAAGCACGGCGATATCGCCCATCTGTATCGCTTTCAGCACCTCGCCGCGCTCCGGCGCCGTCAGCATGCCGTACAGCGCGGCCGCATTGGGCGCGCCGGTTTTGCTGCGCAGGTTGTCGACCTGGTCTTTCATCAAGGCCTGCAGCGGCGAGATAACGATGGTCAGTACGCCGCGGCGCTGGTAACGCACCAGCGCCGGCAGCTGATAACACAGCGATTTGCCGCCGCCGGTCGGCAGCACGGCAAAGACTGGATTGTCGGCCATGGCCGACTGCACGATCGCCTGCTGCAGGCTGCCGCCGTCCGTCGCAGCCGGTTCACGCCGGAACGCGGAAAAGCCGAAAAAGCGTTGCAGCTGGGCGACCGGATCATGGATTTGCCGGCAATGCTCGCAGTCCGGCTTGTTGCAGGGAATGTCTCTCAGCTGGCCCAGCGCCGGCGCCACATCGTGAAACCGTTGCCGGACCCACGGCGGCAGCACCGAATTGCCGCCGGCAACCCGCAGCCAGGCCAGGCAATACGCCAGCGCGGGGCGCAGCTTCGGGTCGGGTAGGTACGACAGGATGACCTTATTGAACGCGGTCCGGCAGACTTTGCCCCGGGTCAGCTCATTGAACACATCGAAAGCTCGGGGCGCGCCGATGCGCTCGGCGCCCATCGCCGCCAAAGCCTGTTGCAAGCCGGAAAACTGCGCATCGCCGGCAAAAGCGTAATGATAAAAGGCCAGCAGGCCGCCATGCTGTTCCTGCAATGCCTGCCACTGGTCCTGAAACAGCGAAAGCGCCAGCCGCGCATCGGCGAGCGGATCGTTCAGACTGTCACGCACCAGCTTGTAGTTCTTGACCAACCGGTGATAGGGATTTTCGGGGAACGCGAGCGGCGACAGGAACAAGGTATCGACGACAGGTTTGTTTAAAAACCTCAAGCCGGAATGGACGAACCGGCACACCGGCAGGTCGTGATCGAGCAGGTTGTGGCCTAGCAGATACTCGGCGTCGCCGGCGAATTCATCCAGTTCAGCCAGCGCCCGGCGGCTGTCGAACGGCGCTTTGCGATGAAAAACCTTGTCCCTGAAAACGGCGCCGACGGCGAAGATGGCGCCGTTTCTGTCGGTTTCCAGATCCAGGCTGCAGCAGCGGTTTTGAAATGCGTGCCACTCCATTGAAACCCTCATCTGGTAAAGAAGGCTGTAGTCTAGCAATTGCAAATCAATGTTTACAAGGCGGACAACGCCTTCTGCGGGCAAGCCATAGCCCATAAATGATGCCGTTAAGTATCAGAACGGCGATGCCGAACGCGATTTGTATCTGGTGCGTCAGACCGCTGGGATAAATCACCGGCATGATGTAATGGTCGATGAAGTCGCCGGCATACGTATCACCATCGGCGGCGGACCGAAGCCTGTTTTCGAGCGGCGTCAGCGGACAGATGCCGCCGCTGAGTTCGATGAACGCGCCCCATGCGGCGGCCGGCAGGTGCAGCCAGGCGACCCATGGCCATCTGAAAACGAACAGGCCGCCGAATACGACAAATACAATGAAGGCGAAGTGCAGCAATACGACCAGATCGGCGGCTAATTGATTCGACATGGGGCGGCCTCTTTAATGTGCTGTCTTTGAACTGAATATTTCACCACGGAGGAAATGTATGGAGCGACGGGAGGAACATGACAATACCTTAGATTGTCTCTGTGTCCTCTGTGTCCTC
This sequence comes from Methylobacter sp. BBA5.1, assembly GCF_000746145.1. Classification (NCBI taxonomy): domain Bacteria; kingdom Pseudomonadati; phylum Pseudomonadota; class Gammaproteobacteria; order Methylococcales; family Methylococcaceae; genus Methylobacter; species Methylobacter sp. BBA5.1. The sequence continues at coordinate 4,732 of NZ_JQKS01000024.1, read as the reverse complement.
TGTGTCCTCTGTGGTTTTATGCAATATCCAGGAATAGCTCGGAGTCCTGACGGAATCATCCCGTTCCGCAAAAATCCCTTATTGACGTTAAAATGTCCCTTCCCCTGTTCACACGGCAAGTTTTTATGAAAACCATTTTAATAACAGGCAGCAATTCGGATATCGGCATAGCCGTTGCCAAAGCCCTGTCTGAACAGCCATTGCAATTGGCGCTGCAGTATTATTCCAACCATTCCAAAGCTAGTGAACTTCAAGCCTGGCTGGATGCAAAAAATGTTCGAAGCCGCCTGTTTCAATGCGATCTGACAAAGTCCGAACAGGCCGAGTCGCTGATTGCCCAAACCCTATCGGAATTCGGGGCGATTGACGTTCTGATCAATGTCGTCGGCCCTTTTGTCTATAAAAACGTGCTGGACGTCACGCCGCAGGAATGGTTCGATGATATCAATCTGAATCTGCACACCTGCTTTTATGCCTGCCATTATGCGATGGATGAACTGCGTCGCAATCAAGGGCAGATCATCAACTTCGCTTTTTCCGGCGTGGAAAACATCAAGGGCTGGCCCATGTCGGCCGGTTACTGCGCCGCCAAAACCGGTGTCGCCGCATTGACCAAAAGCCTGGCCGTCGCGCTGGCTCCGCACAAAGTCCGCGTTAACGCGATCTGTCCCGGACTGGTCGAAGAAGGTCATATCAGCGCGGAGGAACGCCAACAGATGGCGAGCCAAATCCCATACGGCCGCCCCGTACATCCTGACGAAATCGGCAAGACCGCTGCCTGGCTGGTGTGGAACAGCCCGGAATCCATGACCGGTTCACTGATCACGGTTGCAGGCGCCTGGGAGTATTGATTCAAATGCTCAGGTTTGCCGGCATCGATGCAGGCAAACCTGAGCCGCATACGGGCTTCTAGACTTTTGCTTCAAGCACCAGATTGGTTGGTGTCGTCGCAGCGCGCCTCACCTGGCTGAAGCCGCCGGCATTGAGCACTTCGGTGAGTCTTTTTTGACCGGCCTGGGCGCCCAATCCGAGGCCGACCTCCTGAGACTTGGAGGCGGGCACGCATACCATTGTCGAAAACGAATAATAAATCTGCCCCAGAGGATGGAGGTTTTCTTCCAGACTGTCGCCGGCAAACGGCTCGACCAGCATAAACGATCCGCTCTCGGACAAGGTGCTTGCGATATGTTTGGCCGCGCCGACGGGGTCGCCCATGTCGTGCAGCGCATCGAACATCGTGACAAGATCGTAATTTTTCCCGGGATATTCTTTCGCCGTCACGACTTCGAAAATCGTGTTGCCTGCGACGCCCGCGGCTCGGGCCCGTTCCCGTGCGTGTTCGATTGACGGTTCGTGATAGTCGAAGCCATGAAAAGTCGAATTAGGGAACGCCTGCGCCATGAGGATGGTCGAGGAACCGTGCCCGCAGCCGATGTCGGCGACTCGGGCGCCGGCTTCCAGCTTTTCCCGGACGCCATCGAGCGCCGGCAGCCATGAATCGATCAGATTCATCGCATACATGGGCCGGAAGAAGCGCTCGGTACCGCAGAACAGGCAGGGACTATGATCGCTCCAGGGCAAGCCTTTGCCGGAGCGGAAAACCTCAGTCAGTTTGGGTTCGTCAACATATGCCGACATGACCGCCTGAAAGAAGCCTTGCATGCAGGCCGGATGACCCTCGGCGGCAAAAATGACGGCCTGCTCTGGCGACAAGGAAAATCTGCCGGCAGCGGCATCGTAATTCACATACCCGGCTGCCGCATTGGCGGAAAGCCATTCCCTGAGATAGCGTTCATCCATGCCGGTGCTGTCGGACAGCTCCTGGCTGGTTGCGGGGCTGATCTCGGCCAAAGCGCTGTACAGGTCCAGCTTGTCGCCGATATAAGCTATCAGCAGGCCCAGTGACCCGGCCACATCGCCGATCACTTTACCCTGCAGCTGTTCCAGTTTGCTTTCATCGATATCTGTTAAGCGTATCGCCATCTTTCGTGCCTTTTGTTTATTAATGGAGTTGGAAGGCCATGGAGCGGCTAAAGTGATCGGTGCCTGACTAAAAACGTGTTTATCACGCCCCACCTATGACCGCCGATGATTGTATCATCGCCCTGTTCTGCCGGATAGGCGATCAGATCCATCTACCGTTTGCCAGGCAACCTCTCTTTACAATTGATCGACGGTCCGCGTCCGGGCCTGATGCGTCTGCATGCCGCCGGAAAGCACTTTGACCTGCAGACCGTTCTGCTCCAGGAGACGATACGCGTAATAGGCCCGCTGACCGACACCGCAGATCAGCCAGATTTCCCGCATCCGGGGCAATTCGTGCAGACGGTCGCGCAGGGATTCCAGGGGAATGTTCTGTGCGTCCGGAATATGACCGCCGGCGTACTCGGCCTCGCTGCGCACATCCACCAGCAGGGCCGCTGTGGAATCTAGCGCCTCCCAATCCGCCAGCTGCAGATCGCCGCGCAGATGGTTGGCGGCCACCATGCCGGCCATGTTGACCGGATCCTTGGCGGCGCCGAACTGGGGGGCGTAGCAAAGTTCCAGATCTTCCAGGTCATACACCGACGCCCCTTGCATCATGGCCGTAGCGATGACATCGATGACTCGCGTCACGTCAAGCTCGCCGACGGCCTGTGCGCCCAAAATCCGGCCGTCGGCTTTGGCGAACAGCAATTTGATGTGGATCGGCCGTGCGCCCGGAAAATAACTCGCGTGGTGGCCGGGATGCAGATAGACTTTCTCGAAATCCATGCCGGAGCGCTTGAGCTGCTTTTCGTTAACGCCGGTACAGGCGACGGTAAGTCCGAAAACGCCGCACACGGCCGTGCCGAGCACGCCCTCGAAATCCAGAGGCGGCTGCGTTCCAATCTCCTGGCATGCGAAATGATGGAGAATGGCGGTGGCCGCCACGCGCCCCTGCCGGTTAGCCGGGCCGGCCAGCGGCACGAGCTGCCACTGCCCGGAGATCCTGTTTTTCACTTCCACCACGTCGCCTACCGCCCAGATGGCATCATCGCTGGTGCGCTGGTAAGGATCGACGCGAATGCCGCCGAGTTCGCCCAGCTCCAGTCCGGCATCACGGGCCAGCGCGGCATCGGGGCGCACGCCGATGCCCAGGATGACCAGATCGGTGACCAGTGTCGCGCCCTTTGACGTGTGCACACTCAGGCCGCCCTCGGGGAGTTGTTCGAAGGCATCGACCGCTTCACCCAACCTCAGCTTGACGCCGTTGGCTGTCAGGCGTTCGGCGGCGTAGCCGGCTATTTCCGGGTCCAGCGGCGGCATGACCTGATCGGCCAGTTCCAGCAGGGTCACGTCAAGCCCCAGCCCGACCAGGTTTTCAGCCATTTCCAGCCCGATAAAGCCGCCGCCCACGATCAGCGCGCGCGAGGCATGCGCGACGGCGGCCTTGATCTTTCGGCTATCGGGGATGTTGCGCAATCCATAAATGCCGGGCAGATCGATGCCAGGCAGGGGCGGACGAATCGGCTGGGCGCCGGTTGCCAGGACCAGCGCGTCATACGATTCTTCCCGCGTGGCGCCGGTCTTGAGATCGCGCACTTCGATCACTCGGGCCTGCCGGTCGATGCGCGTGACCTCCGTTTCCGTATGGACCTCGATGTTAAAGCGGTGCTGGAACAGTTCTGGGCTGGCCACCAACAGTTTGGCTTCCGACTCGATGACATCGCCCACGAAATAAGGCAGGCCGCAGTTGGCAAAGGATACATGCGGCCCCCGTTCGAACACGACGATCTCGCAGGTTTCGCAAAGCCTGCGCGCACGCGCCGCACAGGTGGCGCCGCCGGCTACGCCGCCGATGATGAGAATACGTTTGTTTGCTGCATTCATGAACTTAAATCTCCTGATTAAGTTATCAGATAGCTTTCGCGTCGAATGAATTCGACCCTACATCTCTTGATCAAGTTATTGGGTGATTTCACGCACGGGCCGTTTTTTATCCCGTTTGCGGTGTAGTAGCGACGGGGATTATATTTATAGTATTTTCTGCGCAATATCCGTTATCAGATTAACGCAGACCTTGGAAAGGCCTAACCGCCGGAACGGCCTGTTTTCCAGGAAAGACTAGTACTTAGTCAATTTAATTATGACGGCTAAACTGTAGGGGCGAACCTATGTGTTCGCCCTTGCTCAACGGTTCCCCCTCGGCCAATGGTTTCCCGGTAACCTGTCGTGCACCGGACACAGGGCGGACACGCAGGTCCGCCCCTACGGTTCATCCCGAAATTGGAAATGGACCTTGCGGTTGTTTCGGCAATCCCGTAAGGGCGAACGGCCTCCCAATGAACGATGACAGCTTAATCGGTTTTTTGGGCTATCGGTTGTTAAAATTCAACATACAAGGTGTGAATCCACCTGTGCCCTATGGGTATTCGCACTCTGCAAATTTTACCCGTCAGAACAAGGCTGACTAAGTACTAGTACTCAGTCATTGTTGTATTGTCGGATAAAGTTTTTTCAATTTTACCCGAGCATCTTGATTGGTAAATTGCCATTCCATGGGTTTTGAAATCGAATTTCGTTTGTCTTGCCAGGCAGCGACTTCGTTTTTCAAGACCTCTTGATTCGGAATGCGCCGATCCAAACATTGTCTTGATAAGATGCTCAACTCGATTTCCGCCATATTAAGCCAACTGCCGTGCTTGGGCGTGTAATGGATTTCCAGTTTATCCAAAATTCGCCGCGCCTCTTGTGGTTCAAAGGCCTTATA
>NZ_JQKS01000023.1:0-104502 GCF_000746145.1 Methylobacter sp. BBA5.1 | reverse complement strand
CGAAACGCAAACCTTCCTCCATCGCAATTGGTGAAATCAGTTTCACTTCAACAGCGATGTTATCGCCAGGCATGACCATTTCCACACCTTCTGGCAACGTAACCGCCCCAGTCACATCCGTGGTTCTGAAATAGAACTGTGGACGGTATCCATTAAAAAATGGCGTATGGCGACCGCCCTCATCTTTGGACAGAACGTAAATTTCTGCATTGAAGTGTGAATGTGGCTTGATGGTGCCTTTATGCGCCAACACCTGCCCCCGCTCCACTTCATCTCTTTTTGTGCCTCTTAACAACACACCGACGTTATCACCCGCCTGCCCTTGATCCAGCAATTTACGGAACATCTCAACACCGGTACAGGTCGTGGTAACGGTCGGTCTGATACCGACAATTTCAACTTCCTGCCCTACTTTGATAATGCCACGCTCAACACGACCGGTTACTACCGTACCCCGACCTGAAATTGAGAATACATCTTCGATCGGCATCAGAAACGCACCATCTACCGCTCTTTCCGGCTCAGGAATATAGCTATCCAGCGCTTCCACCAATTTAATAACCGAGGGCACACCAATTTCACTGGCATCACCTTCCAAGGCTTTTAATGCAGAACCTACGATAATCGGTGTATCATCGCCAGGGAACTCATACATATCCAGCAATTCCCTGATTTCCATTTCAACCAGTTCAATCAACTCCGCATCATCAACCATGTCCGCCTTGTTCAGGAAGACCACGATGTAAGGCACGCCAACCTGTCTGGACAACAGAATGTGCTCTCTGGTTTGCGGCATGGGACCGTCTGCAGCCGAACAAACCAGAATAGCGCCATCCATTTGCGCTGCACCGGTAATCATATTCTTCACATAGTCAGCATGGCCCGGACAATCCACATGCGCATAGTGTCGCGTAGCTGATTCATATTCTACGTGCGAAGTGGCAATAGTAATACCACGCGCTCTTTCTTCAGGTGCATTATCAATCTGATCAAAGGCTTTGACTTCTCCACCTTGCAATTCAGCCATTACTTTAGTCAAGGCTGCTGTCAGTGTGGTTTTGCCATGATCAACGTGACCGATGGTGCCTACGTTTACATGTGGCTTGCTACGTGAAAATTTTTCTTTAGCCATTAAATACACCTTTAACAATCAACACTACAACTGGAGCCCATAACCGGATTTGAACCGGTGACCTCTTCCTTACCAAGGAAGTGCTCTACCTACTGAGCTATATGGGCCTGTCACAGAAAATTTGGAGCGGGTGATGGGAATCGAACCCACGTGATCAGCTTGGAAGGCTGGAGTTCTACCATTGAACTACACCCGCAGATTTCTTATAAATAGATGGTGGAGGGGGGAGGATTCGAACCTCCGAAGGTAGAACCGGCAGATTTACAGTCTGATCCCTTTGGCCGCTCGGGAACCCCTCCGATATCGGATAAGCTGACTATTATCTTGCAAGAAAGATAATCTGTCAACTATTTATTTAAGTTTATTACTTATGAATGCAAACCATTCATTACTGTCGCCATATCACCAACGACCAGTTTATCTACATAATTAATGCTTAAATCAATTGCAGATTTAATTAATCCCCATTCATTTTTTGAGGGGACTGACAACACATAGTCAACAACAGCGCATCCAACTACAGGACGACCAATGCCTATTCTCAATCGATAAAAATCTTTCGAGCCCAGATGAGCCATAATATCTTTTAACCCATTATGACCACCATGACCACCACCAGCCTTAAGCCTTACAATACCAGCGTTCAAGTCTAACTCATCATGAACAACCAGAATCTCTTCTGCAGCCAACTTATAATACCGCGCAACCTTACCTACAGATTGTCCGCTAAGATTCATAAAGACACCCGGCTTTAAAAGCATTACCTTTTCAGCAGCAATAAGAGCCTCTGAAAACATCCCCTGAAACCTAGGTTCATTTAACCAAACACACCCCAACTCAGAAGCCAGAACATCTAAAAACAAAAACCCAGCATTATGCCGGGTTTTTTCGTATTGCCGCCCCGGATTTCCCAGGCCAACTATAAGCTTAATCACTTTCTTATTCTGAAGCCTCTTCAGAAACTTCTTCTTCCTTACTGGTTTTTGAAGCCATCATCGATACAACAGGAAGATCGTGCTCCGGACCTTGCGCCAACGCAATAATTTCCACACCTGCCGGCAAAACCAGATCAGAAAGATGAACCGACTCGCCAATATCTAAATTTGCCAGATTCACCTCAATATACTCTGGCAGAGCCGCAGGTAAGCATGACACTTCCACGTCAACCATTGAATGAGTAGCAACCCCGCCCTTCTTTCCACCAACGGAAGTATCTTCGTTGATAAAATGCAAAGGAACATGCACCTTTAGAGATTCCGACATGCTGACACGCATAAAATCCAAGTGCAAAACCTGAACTTTAGCAGGATGACGCTGAACACCTTTTAAAATAGCCTTCTCTTTCTTTCCATCGATTGTAACATCAAGAACATGTGAATAAACCGCCTCATGAGCAAGATGCTTGACAACCTCATTATGACTCAACACCAACATTTGAGGCTCACCATGCCCACCGTATATTACCGCAGGCACATTACCTTGACGACGCACGCTTCTAGCTGCGTTTTTACCTGACTGCTTACGACTTTCGGCAACAAACTCAAATACGTTAGACATTTTTCCTCTCAACTCCGCGCCTTCTCAAGCACAAAAAAATTATATCAATCTACATAAAGCGAACTGACTGACTCACCCACCGCTATGCGCCTAATAGTTTCAGCCAACATCTCAGCAACACTCAACTGCCTTATCTTTCCCAGGCTAATAGCCTCTTCACTCAATGGTATAGTATCAGTAACCACCAACTCATCAAGCTCTGAACCATAGAGATTTTTCATAGCCTTCCCAGAAAGAACCGCATGCGTACAGTAAGCAACCACTTTTATTGCCCCATGCTTTTTCAGTGCATCCGCCGCATGACACAGAGTCCCTGCAGTATCAACCAAATCATCAATCAAGACACAAGTGCGCCCATTAACATCACCGATAATATGCATAACCTCCGCAACATTAGCTTTTGGTCTGCGTTTATCAATAATTGCTAAATCCGCATCATCCAGTCGCTTAGCCAGCGCACGCGCCCTAACCACGCCACCCACATCCGGCGAGACCACAATCAAGTCCTTATACTTCTGCCGCCAAACATCACCAAGGAGAATAGGCGATGAATATACGTTATCAACTGGTATATCAAAAAAACCCTGAATCTGGTCAGCGTGCAAATCAACAGTCAATACCCTACTTGCACCCGCCTGCTCAATCATTTTAGCAACCAGCTTAGCACTAATAGGCACTCGCGCTGACCGAGACCTCCTATCCTGCCGTGCATAGCCATAATAAGGCATGACAGCGGTAATCCGTGATGCGGACGCTCTCTTGAGCGCATCAATCATCACTAGCAATTCCATTAAGTTTTCATTGGTAGGAGAACAGGTGGGCTGAATGACGAAAACATCTTTACCACGGACATTTTCCTCTATCTCTACCGCAACCTCACCGTCGCTAAATCTACCGACGGTAGCCATGCCGAGGCGCATATTGAGCTTTCTAACTATCCCTTCAGACAAAGCCAGGTTAGCATTTCCAGAAAACACCATCATAGAGGTGTCACTCATTCAAGCACTCCCAAACTGAAATTTAACTTAGCGGAGGTAAATGGCTGGGCCGCAAGGATTCGAACCTTGGTATGCGGAGATCAAAACCCCGTGCCTTACCGCTTGGCGACGGCCCAATAATCAAGATATATACTTACCAAACTTCAGCTTTGAAAACAAAGGCGACTCATTGACCCCTTTAGCCAGATAGACCTGCCACTTATCTCGAAGAGAATCACAGGCACTGATCGCAGCAATTTCCGAATCAAACAGTGCAAAAACACAAGCCCCCGTCCCGGTTAGCCTTGCCTCAGAATATCTAGACAAACCAACCAAAGCATCTTTAACAGACTGGTAACGCTTACGGACAGCATCAAGACAATCATTTTGGTGCTGACCTGCTATAAAGTCGTTTATTGTGATCGATTTGCTATTCCGTGTCAAATCTTTTGCCAAAAATATTTCTTTTGTATTCACATGACAATCAGGTTTAATAATAACAACCCATTGTTCTGGGATATTTATTTTTTCAAGCCTTTCACCAACCCCTTCCGCCCATGAAGAATATCCATACAAAAACGCTGGCACGTCCGCACCCAAGGACAACCCTAATTTCATTAATTTGTCAGCCGGTAACCTTAGTCCCCACAACTCATTCAGTACAATTAAAGTAGTAGCCGCATCAGAACTGCCACCACCCAGGCCACCCCCCATAGGCAAATTTTTTTCTACTTGAATGCATACTCCACGAGCATACCCGGTTTCTGCTTTTAGCAGATTGGCCGCTCTAATCGTTAAATCATCTTCTTCTGGAACACCGGGGATCGCTTTATACAAACTCACTCGTTCGTTATCAACTGAATGAAATGTTATCCAATCGCATAAATCCACAAACTGAAACACGGTCTGCAATAAATGATATCCATCATCTCTTTGACCAATAATTCTCAACATTAAATTGATTTTTGCCGGCGCAGGCCATCTCTCCGCCCATGCGGACTGACTACTTTGCTTTTGCGTCATTTAAATTCCATTGATCTACGATTAACTTTAACTTGACCTGATTATTCGTTATTGTAATTTTGCGCGGCATAATTTCATCGCTGGCACGCTGCATTTCTTTATATTCACTTTGCCAACCTGCCTGCTTAAAACCATTACCGGTCTCCTCAAATTTTCTGGAAGGCTCGGGCAAACCAACCACCCAATAACGCAATGAATGCACAGGCACAAACATGCCCAACTGTTGATTAATAAACTCTTCCGAATGCGCCGAAGATTCCACCTTACCATCACCACGATCTAAAATAACGAAGTCATCTAGTAACCGAATATACATGGCGCCCTGCCCTAAAGGCCCAGATAACCTTATCTTATCCTCGCCCGGAGCGTGCACCCAACTTATATTTGCCGACCAAGAATCATTCACCCCGGATACCGCCAACCGCCCATCAAATGCCCATTGCTTTAGCTCATAAAGATGTGCTTTTGCAGCTCTTGAATAATATGCACCAGGCTCGACAGGCACAACCGTACAGGACGGCATCAGCAAAACCAGGCAACTGAAAACAAGCAGTTTTCCCTTAAAATATGACACGATTATTCCGCAGCATTTAATATTCTTTTTTGAAAATCCAATAGACTTTCATCTTTGGGTGCATCTTTAATTGCTTTAGTAAATATTTTCCTGGCCTCAACCTTTCTATTCATAAACCATAAAACTTCAGCAAGATGCGCAGCTATCTCGCCCTCCTGCTGCTTGTCGTATGCCTGCTGAAGATAAAGCAAAGCTTGCTTGACATCTCCCTGCTTGAACTTCAACCACCCATAGCTATCCATGATCACTGCTTCATCAGGCTTCAGCCTGAGCGCTTGCTCCAGATATTTCTCCGCTTCTGCATAACGATCAGTTTTCTCCACCAGGGTATATCCCAAAGCATTTAGCGCTTCTGCATTATCAGGATCTTCGCTTAATATTTTCTTTAGATCGGCCTCTAATATTTCTAATTGATTGAGCCGCTCAGCCATCAATGCCCGGCTATATAACAATTCTTTCTGATCAGGCATAATCGCCAACGCATCAGTTAACAAATCAAATGCTTGCTCATAACGCTTTTGCTGACTGTACAGCTCTGCCTGTATAAGAATGAGGCGTAGCTTTTGCTTTGGAAATTGACTCTGCAACACATCTAATCGAGAGCTCGCTTCATCAAATTGATTATCTTTTGCTAGCAATGAAATTGCAGAAATTGCCGCCTCAAAGACAAACGGCCCATCCTTTACTTTATCAAACCAAGCCAGCGCCTTTTCGGTATTCCCGCGCTTTTCTTCCATTTTTCCCAAATAGAAACTAGCTTGAGAGTGCCACTCAGGCTGGTCCACTAGTTTTTTGAAAATCTCCTCAGCCTTACTCTCTCTGTCCAATTGCAAATTTATCAATGCCAAGGCAAACTGGCTTTCAGCATCTTTTGGATTTGCCGCGATCACAGCTTGATAAACATCTCCCGCCTCTTCGTATTTTGCCTCTTTAATCAGAACCTGAGCCAACAGCTTTTTAATTTTGTTGTTTTCCGGATATTTAGCGGAAGCCTTCTCCAAAAGCGCAACCGCTTTATTTAATTCACCTGAAAACACGGCTATCTGGGCCTGAAATATCTGTGCCTTATCCCAGTCTGGCTGTACATCTAAGGCCTGCTGTATCTTCATTTCAGCCAGATCACTATTTTTCATTTGCATAGCTAATAATGATTGTACAAAATAAATTACAGCTTGGTCCTGATGCCGCAAAACCAATGAATCCAACACATCGTACTGAAAGGCAACCTTATTCTCTTTTTCCAGCACAGACCCCAATTCCAGCATGGAACTCTCAAAACCGGCAGGGTCAATAATCAGCAATTTATCCAAATGCTCAATAGCAGCTTGTTTATCACCTGACCTTAAAGCTGATAATGCAGCAATTTTTCTGGCAGTCATATTGTCAGGATCCTGAGCCAGCCATAAGGAAATGGCCTCCTTCGTTTTATCACTATCTTTCATGTACATAGCAATCTTTGCAGCTCTTTCAGCAAACCGCGGATCCTGGACCCGCTTGGCGGCCTCCATATAGCCTTCCAGCGCAATCTCGTACTGCCCTCTTTGCCCCGCAAGCTCTGCCGTCAACAACATATACAGCACGTCAGGATCGATATCCGTTTTTGTATCGCTAGACTGACCCTCTCCCTTTACCTGGGATATTCTGACCGGCTTAACGAATTCTTCCTGCGCATTTTGTTTAGCGGGTGCGGCGCAACCATTAAGCAAGACCAGAGTTAGCACTGAAAACAATCTAAAAATTACCACGCAATCGTCCTATTTATCACTCAATACATATAAGCTATAGATTATCAGAAAAACCAGTTGATTCGGACAGCTGATTTATTCCATTTGGATAAAGCTATTATATTTCTTAGAATACATCCACATAATATACTTTGAATTTTCCTAAACGCCATCGGCTCTCAGTAAACTTGTAAAGCTGTGGACGCGCTGGCTAAAGCAAAGTTCCTGTCCGCCCAAGTCAGCGTCAGGATAAAAAGATCACTGTATAAAAATATTATTATAATGTTATAAAATATACTAACTCTTAACCATCAACACCATGACACTTCTTGCAGTAGGGATTAATTACAATACCGCGCCGGTTTCCATCCGGGAGCGCCTGGCATTCCCTGCCGAAATCCTGGGATCATCACTATTGGAGCTATGGAAGCTGAAAGACATCAGTGAAGCCGCGATTCTTTCAACCTGTAACCGAACCGAGTTTTACTGCAAATCAACCACGGCAAACAAACAGACCCTGATTGATTGGGTTGCCAAAAGCAGAAACATTAATCCTGCTGAATTTACACCCTACCTTTACTGCCATACTGATAGTCAGTTAATTCGACACATGTTTCGGGTAGCATGCGGCCTGGATTCAATGATACTAGGCGAACCACAAATTCTCGGTCAAATGAAAACGGCCTACCAGACCGCTTATGAAGCTGGAACTTTAGGTAAACAGTTAGGCAAATTATTTCAGCACACGTTTTCAGCCGCCAAAAAAGTCCGCACCGATACCGCCATCGGTTCCAGCCCGGTCTCGGTCGCTTTTGCAGCAGTCCAATTGGCACAGCAAATTTTTGACAAGCTCAGCGAGCAGACCGCCTTGCTGATCGGAGCTGGAGAAACCATCGAATTGGCGGCTCGCCACCTGTCACAACAGGGCATAGGCCGCATTATTGTTGCCAATCGCACATATGATAAAGCTCACACCTTAGCTTCGCAGTTTAACGGTTATGCCATTGCCTTATCCGAATTGCCCACACACTTGGCCGAAGCGGACATTGTTATCTCATCGACAGCCAGTCAATTGCCCATTCTTGGCAAGGGTCGCGTTGAAAGCGCGATTAAAAAACGCAAGCACAAGCCTATATTCATGGTGGATCTGGCTGTTCCGCGCGACATTGAAGCTGAAGTCGAACAACTCAGTGATGTGTATCTTTACACGATTGACGACCTGCAAAATACCATCGACCAGAACATGAACTCGCGCCGCCAGGCGGCCGAACAGGCAGAAGAAATCATCGACACGCAGGTTGGCTACTTTTTAGCCTGGTTACGGTCACAAGGCGCTCAGTCGACAATCCGAGACTATCGCAGCCAAGCGGAACGAACACGTGATGAAGCCCTGCAAAAAGCGTTAGCGCTACTGAAAAATGGCATTCCACCCGAAGAAGTACTGAATCGGCTTGCTCACAGCTTGACCAATAAGCTGATTCACACACCCAGCATACAAATCAGAGAAGCCGGCGAGAACGAAAGACACGACTTGGTTGCCGCAGCGCGTGAAATTTTTAAATTGAAAAAAACTCAATGAAATCATCCATACAACATAAACTCGAAAACTTGTGCGAACGCTACGACGAGATTGCAGCATTGCTTTCCGAACCTGAAGTTCAAAACAATCAAAATAAATTTCGCTCGCTAAGCCAGGAGTACGCCCAGATCAACCCGCTCGTGGATTGTTACAAACGTTATCAGAATGCGCAGGAAATGCGAGCATCCGCCAAAGAAATGGCCAATGATAGCGATCCGGAACTCCGAGAAATGGCCAAGGAAGAAGTTATCGACGCTGAAAACCTGATAGAAACTCTGGAACATGAACTGCAAATTCTATTGCTGCCCAAAGATCCCAACGATAACCGCAATATTTTCCTGGAAATCCGAGCGGGAACCGGCGGCGATGAAGCTGCCATATTCTCAGGCGACTTGGCTCGCATGTATCAACGTTACGCCGAAAGACAAGGCTGGAAAACCGAAATTATCAGCGAAAGCCCCGGCGATCACGGTGGCTACAAAGAAATCATCCTCCGTGTTTCCGGACAGGACGTGTACTCTCAGCTAAAATTCGAATCCGGAGCGCACCGCGTGCAACGCGTGCCTGAAACCGAATCGCAAGGGAGAATCCACACCTCCGCCTGCACGATTGCCGTCATGCCCGAAGCCGAGGAAATCGATGCCATCGATATCAACCCGGCCGACCTGCGCATCGACACCTTCCGCTCCTCCGGCGCTGGCGGACAGCACATTAATAAGACCGAATCAGCTATACGCATTACACATATTCCGTCCGGGGTCGTGGTCGAATGCCAGGACGAACGCTCTCAACACAAAAACCGCGCCAGAGCGATGTCCTTGCTGCAATCACGTCTATTGTCCGCCGAACAGGAAAAACACCATGCCGAACAGGCAGCGACGCGAAAACTGCAAGTCGGCAGCGGCGATCGCTCCGAGCGTATTCGCACTTATAACTATCCGCAAGGCAGGATAACCGATCACAGAATCAATTTGACTCTTTATAAACTTGACGACATTATGCAGGGTGGCCTGGAACAGGTCATTCAGCCACTGATCAGCGAGCACCAGTCCGAACTGTTGACTCAACTGGGCGAAGACTAAAGAGACTGTGGAAGAATGAGTGAAAACGTCATAAAAAGCCTCATTCACCACTAAGATCACGAAGAGCACTAAGAAGAAAATTAAATTAATCAATACCGTAAGACTTCGTGCTCTTCTTGATTAAATCCTTATAAATTAAATATTTTCACACTCTCTAAACTGAATGCACAGCATTAAATCCGCGCTGGCAGAATCCGCCAGTACATTAGCCTCCATCTCCGAATCCGCTTTACTGGATGCCGAAATATTACTATGCCAAGTGCTTCAAAAAGACCGCTCCCATCTGCGCGCCTGGCCCGACAAACAATTGGAAGCGACACAACTGAAACAGTTTAAGGCACTGATTGAAGAGCGACGAAAGGGCATGCCTGTTGCTTACCTCACTGGTCACCGGGAGTTCTGGTCACGCGACTTTCAGGTCACGCCTGATGTCCTGATTCCGCGTCCGGATACCGAATTGCTAATTGAACTCAGCCTGCAACTGATACCACCCAACCAACCCGCCAAACTCATGGACCTGGGCACCGGCTCCGGCATTATCGCTATCACACTGGCCGCCGAACGCCCTCATGCTCAGGTCATAGCGACCGACTTCAGTCCGGCCGCACTGGAAATAGCGAAGCGTAATGCCAAACTCCATCACATCACCAACATCCGATTTCAGCAGAGCGACTGGCTTGACAATGTGCCCGATGCACAGTTCGACCTGATAGTCAGTAATCCGCCCTATATTGCTGAAGATGACAGCCATCTGCAGGAAGGCGATGTCCGATTTGAACCACAAACAGCCCTGATCGCCGCCCAGCATGGCCTTCAAGCCATCCAGACCATAGTCAACAGCGCTTGCAGCCGTTTGAAAACACACGGGCATCTACTCATAGAGCACGGCTATAATCAGCAACGGCTAGTGCAAACTATTTTTCAAGACCTGCATTATGATAAGGTACACACCTATCAGGACTTATCCGGACAGCCGCGTGTGACATACGGTCAATGGAATTCGTAGGATTCAGCCGACTTTAACTTTTACCTTATGACCATCAATTATGCTTCAAGAAGAAATCCACATCCCGCGCAAAATTACCAATCAATTATTGCATCTTGCACAACAATCTCCCGATCAGGAAGTCTGCGGGCTTATCAGCAGTAAAAATGGCCTGCCAGCTCGTTGCTATCCAATAAACAATGTCGCAGAACAGCCTGGGCAGCGCTTTCAACTCGATGCATCGCAGCAAATTGCCGCCATGGCCAGCATGCGCAATCAGGGCGAAGAGCTTTTCGCCATTTATCATTCGCACCCGACCGCACCGGCTCAGCCTTCTTCCGCCGACCTGGAACTAGCCGCTTATCCAGATGCGGTGTATTTGATCATTTCATTGAACACAAAAGGTATTTTAGAACTGCGCGGCTTTAGGATAGAACATAAAATCGCGCGGGAAGTTGCGATGGCATTGAGCGAAGACTAAAATTTGCTCAACGCCCGTGCGCATTCTGATTTTACTGCTGCTATTGGCGACATTAGCTTTTTATGCCAAAACTAAAAAGCTGAAATCCAGATTTTGATCCGCGCGTTGGACAGCGCATTTGCGCCGATAGATCAGTTTATTGAGAAACAAAGTCAAAAATGCAACCTGATTACAGCCATCCGACACAACCATACCTCGGCCGGTGATTTCGGTCAGTCGCCTGAATCGCCCTCGCCCGCCCCAAACTATGCAGCGACCATCTGGTGGGAACTTAAATTTCGCTATTGGGTTTACAAAAACATGCTGGATTCGGAATCCAATCTGCACCGTATCCGGGTCTTTATTCATTACCATGAAACTACACCGAAGGCGGGCATTTACAACACCTCCTGGGATTGGATAAAGACCTTCTGTCTATCGAGCATGCTTTCGCGCCTCGATCAACCAGTTTTTCCGATCGGCTGCCCGACCCGACGCAGTCAC
The DNA here is from genome assembly GCF_000746145.1 of Methylobacter sp. BBA5.1. Lineage (NCBI taxonomy): Bacteria > Pseudomonadati > Pseudomonadota > Gammaproteobacteria > Methylococcales > Methylococcaceae > Methylobacter > Methylobacter sp. BBA5.1. The sequence goes on along the minus strand of NZ_JQKS01000023.1, from coordinate 92,905 downwards.
CTTTATATTCGCGGAGAAAGGCTGAAATTATGGCTGCCCGCATTCCGCTGTCGGCCACCACATCACAGATGGCCGACAGCCTAGATCAATGCATCATAGGCGAACAAACAGCGCGGGGAAATTAACTGGCTTCCGACCAATTGAGCCACTAGCTAACAAGCGATCATAACCCGGCTATTACCGATTTAATATCTTGCTGCCGAAATATTGCCACATCGCATCCTGCAACGCTTATTTCAGCTTGTCCTTAAGCATTTTATTCACCTCGCCAGGATTGGCCTTGCCCTGCATCGCTTTCATTACCTGCCCGACAAAAAAGCCGAACACTTTGTCTTTGCCGCTACGGTATTGCTCAACCTGCCCCGGATTATCGGCAATGATTTTATCGATTATGGCTTCTATTGCACCGGTATCGGTAATCTGTTTTAAACCTTTGGCCTCGATAATCTCATCGGCCGAAGCCGTGCCCCGCCACATTTCCTCAAACACCTGCTTGGCGATTTTTCCGGAAATCGTGTTATCGCTGATGCGCGCCAACAATCCGGCCAGTCGTTCGTGGCTGACGGGAGAGTCGCTAATTTCTAATCCAGCCCGATTGAGTGCTGCCAAGAGATCGCCCGTTACCCAGTTGGCGCAAATTTTTGCTTCGCAAGCCGATTCTTTCACAACAATCTCGAAATAATCAGCCAACTGACGCGAAGAAGTCAGGATCGTGGTACTTTCCTCATCCAACCCGTATTGGTCCTTGAAGCGCTGTTTTTTCGCATCTGGCAACTCGGGCATGGTGGTTTTTACCTGCGCCTTAAATGCCTCATCGACAACCACGGGCAACAGATCGGGATCGGGAAAATACCGGTAATCATTAGCCTCTTCCTTGCTGCGCATGGAACGGGTTTGATCCTTGACTGAATCATAAAGCCGAGTTTCCTGAATCACGGCACCACCGCTCTCGATCAGGTCTATCTGGCGCTCAATTTCATAATTGATGGCCTTCTCAACGAATTTGAACGAATTGATATTTTTTATTTCGGCACGTGTACCAAAAGCCTGCTGGCCTTTTGGCCGAACCGACACATTGGCATCACAGCGAAACGAGCCTTCCTGCATATTGCCATCGCAAATCCCCAGGTAGCGCACCAGTTCGTGCAACTTTCTCATATATGCGACCGCTTCCTTCGCCGAACGCATATCCGGTTCGGACACGATTTCCAGCAGCGGCGTGCCGGCACGGTTTAAATCGATGCCGGTCAAGCCATGAAAATCCTCATGTAATGATTTGCCGGCATCTTCTTCAAGATGCGCACGCGTTATGCCGATGCGTTTTTTGACGCCGTCCGCATCAATATCCAGATGTCCAAGTCCCACAATAGGCAATTCAAACTGACTGATTTGATAGCCTTTGGGCAAGTCAGGATAAAAATAGTTTTTTCTGGCAAAAACAGAATACGGCGCAATTTCCGCTTCAATAGCCAATCCGAACAGCACAGCCATACGCACAGCCTCCTGATTAAGGACCGGCAGAACACCCGGCAATCCCAAGTCAACCGCACAAGCCTGTGTATTCGGTTCCGCCCCATAAGCGGTCGAAGCACCGGAAAAAATTTTTGATTTTGTGGCGAGTTGTGTGTGAATTTCCAACCCGATCACTGCTTCCCATTCCATTATTTGCTCCTTTACTCAAAACCTTTGGGACGTTGTTGATGCCAGTCGGTAACCTGCTGATATTGATGGGCAATATTCAGCAACCGGTCTTCGGCAAAATAATTACCAATAATCTGCAGGCCTACCGGCTTACCGTCGACAATGCCGGCCGGCACGGACATGGCCGGCACGCCTGCGAGATTAATGGCAATGGTATAAATATCGGATAAGTACATTTCGATAGGATTGCCTATTTTCTCGCCTATGCCGAATGCAGTTGATGGCGTTACCGGTCCCATGATCACATCGACTTCCGATAAGGCATTTTTAAATTCCTCACTGATCAAACGTCGAACTTTTTGCGCTTTAATATAGTAGGCATCATAATAACCGGCCGACAAGGCATAAGTTCCCATCAGAATCCGGCGCTTGACTTCCTTGCCGAACCCTTCACCGCGTGAGCGCGTATATAAATCAGCAAGATCCGTCGGATGTGAGCAACGGTAACCAAAACGCACACCATCGAAGCGTGACAGGTTTGCTGAACATTCGGCAGGAGCGATGACGTAATAAGCCGGTATAGCCAGTTTCAGATTAGGCATTGAGATTTCCTTGATTTGCGCACCTAATTTCCGATACTCATTGACGGCCGCATCAATAACGGCGGCCACATCGCCGCTCAACCCATCACCGAAAAACTCTTTAGGCAACCCGATTTTGAGACCTTCAATAGGATTATTCAGCCCAGCCCGATAATCAGGCACCGGTAAATCCACGCTGGTCGAATCTTTCTCATCGAATCCTGCCATCGTCTGCAGCAAGATGGCGGCATCCTCGGCGCTACGCGCCATAGGCCCGCCCTGATCCAGGCTGGAGGCATAAGCGATCATGCCATAGCGCGATACGCGCCCGTAAGTCGGTTTCAAACCGGTAATGCCGCAGTGGGCGGCAGGCTGACGAATTGAACCGCCGGTATCCGTGCCGGTCGCGCAGGCAGCCAGTCCAGCAGCCACGGCCGCGGCCGAACCGCCTGACGAGCCGCCCGGTATGGCATTGCGATCCCAAGGATTTCTAACTGCACCGTAATAGCTGGTCTCATTGGAGGAACCCATGGCGAATTCATCCATATTGAGTTTGCCCAGCATGACCGCCCCAGCCTGATTGAGTTTTTCTATGACGGTGGCATTATAAGGCGCGATGAAGTTATCGAGCATTTTAGAACCGCAGGTGGTTTTCACGCCTTGCGTGCAAAAAATGTCTTTTTGTGCGATCGGTATGCCGGTCAGCAGCATCGCATCGCCCTTGGCGATCCTGGCGTCGGCTGCCTTGGCTTCCTGTAAAGCCAGCTCTTCGGTGACCGTGATATAACAATTAAGCGAGCCGTGTCGCTTGATCCTGTCCAAAAACATCTGAGTCAGTTCCAGGCTTGAAAATTCGCCTGACCGCAGGCCCTTGGCTAAATCCGCAATTGACTTATTGTTCATCATGGCATATTCCCTTACTCAATGACTTTCGGCACTAGATAAAGTCCCGCTTCGACTTGTGGCGCAATAGACTGGAACTGCTCGCGGTTATCCTGTTCCGTAACAATATCGGGCCTTAATCTTTGCACCTGATCCATCGGATGAGCCATCGGTATGACGTTGTCGGTATTTAACTCACTCATCTGTGCCATTAAATCCAGCATGCCGGACAAATCCCGAGCATAGGACTCAATGTCTGACTCATCAATTCCCAAGCGCGCTAAATGCGCAATTTTTTTCACATCGTCGGTCGTTAAAGACACTATCAACTCCTCAAAATTTCAGAGATTCTATATTATTATAAATATGATACTTTATATCTTGCTCAAATACCCGCTTGATTGATAAAGTAATACAATTTTATTCCCCATAAAGGACACAGGTAAAAAATGTTCTTCAAAAGAATTCGCGGCCTTTTTTCGAATGATCTCTCGATTGATTTAGGAACCGCTAATACACTGATATATATTCCCGGCCAGGGCATCGTGCTTAATGAGCCATCCGTTGTTGCCATCAAAGAAGATAAAATTCGCGGCTCTAAAACCATCGCAGCGGTCGGTGTAGATGCAAAACGCATGCTAGGCCGAACGCCGGGCAATATCACGGCCATCCGTCCTTTAAAAGATGGGGTAATCGCCGACTTTGCCGTCACGGAAAGAATGCTTAGATTTTTCATTGAAAAAGTCCATCAAAGCAAACTGCTGCGACCTAGCCCGCGCATTTTAATCTGTGTGCCTTGCGGGTCAACCCAGGTTGAACGTCGTGCCATCCGCGAGTCTGCCGCCATGGCGGGTGCACGCGAGGTTTATCTGATAGAAGAACCCATGTCTGCCGCTATCGGCGCAGGCCTGCCCGTTGATGAAGCGTCGGGCTCGATGGTCCTGGATATCGGTGGCGGCACCTCCGAAGTAGCGGTCATATCCATAAACGGTATCGTATACTCCAACTCCGTCCGCATTGGCGGCGATCGTTTTGACGATGCCATTATCAACTATGTCCGCAGAAATTACGGTACGCTAATCGGTGAATCCACAGCCGAAAGAATAAAATTTGAAATCGGCACGGCTTATCCCGGCAGCGAAGTCAGGGAAATAGAGGTGAAAGGCCGCAACCTGGCGGAAGGCGTCCCGCGCAGTTTTGCCTTAAACAGCAATGAAATCCTGGAAGCGTTACAGGAGCCGCTATCAGGCATTGTCGGCGCGGTCAAAGTGGCATTGGAACAAACACCGCCTGAACTGGGAGCCGATGTTGCCAACCGCGGCATTTATTTAACTGGCGGCGGCGCCTTATTGAAAGACATTGATCGCTTGATCGCGGAAGAAACTGGCTTGCCGGTGTTTATTGCCGATGACCCGTTAACCTGTGTTGCCAGAGGCGGCGGCATGGTTCTGGAAATGCTGGATAAAAAAGGAGTCTCAACCTTTTCATTAGAGTAATGACGCACAGCCTTTAAACTGTTTATTCTGGCAGAAACCGGGCCGGCCAAAACCCGGTTGCTTCATTTTAACTAATAAGATGACTGCATGGATGCAGGAGATAGAGCAACGCAAGGAGCAATTGCCGAGGAAACCCGCCATCAAACTTTTATTTGCCACCGGTCCATCGATCAATACCCGCCTGCTAGTGGCAGTAATTGCCTCCATCGCCTTACTGGCGACGGAACAGACCACTCTCCGGCTGGCCCCGCTTCGCGCTACGTTATCTCTTTTAATCGACCCTATAAAATACTTGGTCGATTTACCTACTGTTCTGGTCGAACAGGCTTCCAATTCCATTAGTTCATACTCGACCCTGAAAAAAGAAAATGAGCGATTGCGTGAGCAGCAACTCGTCCATCAAACCCGACTGCTTAAGCTGGCCGCACTCGAAAAAGAAAATATCCGTCTGCGCGCGTTACTGGAAAATTCATTTAAACTCGGCGAACAGGTGTTGATCGCGGAATTGCTGTCGATCAATACGGGCCCTTATGAACACATAGTACAGGTCAATAAAGGCACACGTTTTGGCGTACATCCCCAGCAGCCCGTACTTGATGCCAACGGTGTGGTTGGACAAGTGATTCGGAGCTTGCCTTTCAGCTCTGAAATTATGTTAATCACCGATCCTAATCATGCCATTCCAGTACAGGTTAATCGAAACGGCCTGCTGACCATTGCGGTAGGCAGCGGGCAAATGAACCGACTTAACCTGCCTTTTTTACCGAACAACGCTGATATCCGGACTGGCGATTTACTGATTACTTCGGGTTTAGGAGGCACTTTTCCACAAGGCTATCCTGTTGCCGTTGTGGATCAATTCACCCCAGAACCCAGCAAACCTTTTGCCAGCATTACCGCAACCCCTAAAGCCATGCTGGACCGGAACAGAGAGTTATTGATCGTCTGGAGCAATACAAACCCTATTCCTCTCACCTCAGAAGCAACAGCGAACGACAAAAAGACCGAGACACCTACCCATGAATAACTACTATGGCTTTGGCCGAATTATTTTGACCATAGTATTAGCGATGAGCTTAAGAATTGCGCCCATGCCGGGCATCATGGCTATGATCAACCCCGACTGGGTGCTTCTGTCTCTGATTTATTGGTCACTGGCCGTACCGGAACGGGTCGGTATATTTCATGCTTGGGCCTTCGGCCTGCTTACTGATGTCCTAATGGGCAAGTTATTCGGCCAATATGCATTAGCTTATTCATTGGTCATTTATCTATGTCTTAAACTTCATAAACGGCTACGCCAATTTCCCTTGATTCAACAAGGGCTGTTTATTTTTTTCTGTCTGCTTTTGTCCCAACTGCTACTGTTCTGGATAAAAAATCTTCAGCATCCTTCTCAACTTCACCCATCTTTCTGGCTTCCTGTAATTACAGGAACACTATGCTGGCCATTGGTTTATACGACATTACGTTTTGTTCGCCTTGCACGGCGGCCTAAATAAGATACTCACTGCTGTTATGTCTCGTACATATACGATTAAAAATAACCTAGTAGAAAACCGCCTGTTTTTCAGCCGCATTCTTGTCGCGTTCATTATTATACTGCTGCTAACGTCTGCCCTGATTGTTCGCCTGGTCTATTTACAAATAGTCGGCCATGAACACTACTCAAGCATGGCAAAAGATAACAGCATCAAAATCAAACCATTACCACCAACCCGAGGCATGATTTATGACCGTAACGGAAAGATTCTGGCGGAAAACATGCCTTCTTATAGCCTTGAGCTAATCCCTGAGCAGATCAACGACCTGGATGACACGTTGCTTCGTCTGCAAAAGCTGCTCAATATCTCCGATGAGAAAATCCAGCAATATCAAAAACAGCGTAAACGGGAAAAACGCTTCACGAGTACGCCTCTGTTAATGAACATGACAGAAGAGGAACTCGCGAAGTTTGCCGTTGCCCGGCCTTTTTTCCCGGGCGTCGATATTCAAGTGCACCTGGTTCGGCATTATCCCTACGCCGAACTGACATCTCATGTCGTCGGCTATATGGGCCGGATCAACGAAGCCGAGCTCAAGTCGCTGCCTGTAGCCGAATACCGAGGCTCAAGTCATGTTGGCAAGATAGGCATAGAAAACAGCTATGAAGCACAATTGCATGGCAAAACAGGCTATGCGGAAATCGAAACCAATGCCCAGGCACGGGCTATCCGTACGGTAAACTCAGTGGAGCCGACATCCGGCGCCAACCTCTATCTGACGTTGGATATTGATCTGCAAAAAACCGCCTATGACGCACTGGATATCTATAATGGTGCCGTCGTTGCGATTGAGATCAAAACAGGCGGCGTGCTGGTATTCGTCAGCCGCCCCGGGTTCGATCCCAACCCGTTCGTTGTCGGCATCAGTAATGATGCCTATCAGGCACTGCAATCATCCGATAAGCAACCGCTTTACAATCGGGCATTGCGCGGCCTGTATCCGCCAGGCTCGACGCTTAAGCCATTTATAGGCCTGGCAGGACTTGAATATAACGCCATAAGCAGCCAACACAGAATTTTCTGTCCAGGATTTTATCAGCTACCTGGCGTCAAGCATCGTTATCGGGACTGGAAAAAATGGGGCCATGGCTCGGTTAATTTGAACGACGCGATCATGCAATCCTGTGACGTCTATTTTTATAGTCTCGCCTCCTCTTTAGGCATAGATAATATGCATGATTTTTTACAGCAATTTGGTTTTGGCGAAAAAACCGGTATTGATCTGGTCGGAGAAAAGGCGGGATTACTGCCTTCCCGAGACTGGAAGCGTAATCATAGAAAACAGTCCTGGTATCCTGGCGAAACGCTGATTACGGGCATCGGTCAGGGGTTTACCCAAGTGACACCGTTGCAGCTCGCCAGAGCCACCGCAACCCTGGCTAACAAAGGCCAGATTGTCACGCCGTTTTTAGTGGACAAAATCGTTGATTCCGATGCCACAACCCATGGCCCGGAAATTCATAAAGGCACTATTCCGCTTAAACCGAACAATATCAATAACATCATTAATGCCATGGTCAGCGTAGTGCATGGCGAACGCGGGACAGCGAAAGGCATCGGCAAGGATATCAATTATCTAATCGGCGGCAAAACGGGAACCGCACAGGTTTTTAATATTAAGCAGGACGCCAGATATAACGAAAGTGAAATTGAATTCAAACTGCGCGATCATGCCTTGTTTATCGCTTTCGCGCCAGCCGACGATCCCAAAATTGCAGTAGCCGTCATCGCTGAAAACGGTAGCCATGGCAGTTCAGTCGCCGCGCCCATCGCCGGGAAAGTCATTAAGCAATTTTTAGAGAGCGAGAATGAAAACTGAAACCCGTAGAGAACAATTCCAGCCCCCTTCAGCTTTAGGCAATATCCTCAGAAAACTGCATATCGATATTCCTTTGTTTCTCACGCTGGTCCTGGCTTCAATGGTCAGCTTCGTGGTGCTTTACAGTGCCGGCAGTCAGGATACGGGCATACTGATACGCCAGGCGGCCCGTATCGGACTGGCTTTCGCATTGATGACGGTATTGGCCCATATCAATCCCTATCAATTTAAGCGCTATTCCGCCTTGCTGTTTGGCCTGGGGATCATGTTGCTCATTGCCGTACTGATCATGGGACAGATAGGTAAAGGTGCGCAACGATGGCTGGATCTGGGTTTTTTTCGTTTCCAGCCGTCGGAAATGATCAAAATCACCACACCCATGATGATTGCCTGGTATCTGGCCGAGCATTCGCTACCGCCGAAATGGAAACAACTTAGCATAGCCGGCGTACTGATTATTATCCCAACCTTATTAATAGCCAAACAGCCGGATCTGGGTACGTCTTTACTGGTAGCCAGCTCCGGGGCTGGTGTGCTGTTTTTTGCCGGCCTTTCCTGGCGCTTCATTTTGGCCATCATCGCTTCACTGGCTGCATTGACTCCTGTCGTTTGGCATTTGATGCATGATTACCAGCGCGGCCGGGTGTTGACCTTTTTAAATCCCGAAGCTGATCCGATGGGCAGAGGCTATCATATTATCCAATCCAAAATAGCCATTGGTTCCGGCGGCATCTACGGCAAAGGTTGGCTGGGCAGCACGCAGTCGGAACTGGACTTCCTGCCGGAAAGCTCGACTGATTTTATTTTCGCCGTTTTTGCCGAGGAATTCGGACTTTTCGGCTGCCTGGGACTGCTGATCCTGTACCTGCTGATTATTGGCCGCTGCCTGTATATAGCTTCCCAAGCCCAAGATACCTATAGCCGGTTATTAGCCGGCAGCTTGGCCTTTACCTTTTTCGTATACGTATTCGTTAACATCGGCATGGTCATAGGGATTTTGCCTGTCGTAGGTGTCCCATTGCCATTAATCAGTTACGGAGGCACATCAATAGTGACGTTACTGGCCGGATTCGGTATCCTTATGTCCATTCATACTCATAGAAAGCTCTTGCCGAACTAATGAAACTGAAAAACACTTTAGCGCGCATCCTGTTTAGCAGCCTCTGTTTAACCACGACGGCCTGTACAGCCAATATCCACGAAACAGACGGCATGGATGCATTTATCAAGCAAATGACTCAAACACATAACTTCGACAAAACTGAACTTAATGAGTTATTTCAATCGGTTGAGATACAGGAAAACATACTGAAAACCATCTCGAAGCCGGCTGAAGGATTGCCCTGGTATAAATACCGCAATATCTTCCTGACCGAATCCCGCATTAACGGCGGCGTGGAGTTCTGGCGGGAAAATGCGCGGGCCCTGCGCTCTGCCGAACTGCAATACGGCGTTCCAGCGGAAATCATCGTCGCCATCATAGGTGTCGAAACGCTGTATGGACAGAATACCGGCAATCATCGCGTCATTGATGCACTGTCTACGCTGGCCTTTGCCTATCCTCCTCGCAGCAAATTCTTTCTCGGCGAACTGGAAAACTTTTTATTGCTGTGTCGCGATGAACATATAAATCCTCTCGATCCGACCGGTTCTTATGCTGGCGCAATGGGCATTCCGCAGTTCATGCCTAGCAGTTTCAGAACCTATGCGATCGATTTCGACAACGATAACCGCCGCGATATCTGGCACAACAAGGCAGATGTCATCGCCAGCATTGCCAATTATTTTGCCCGGCATCAATGGCAAACGGGGCAAGCTATCGCTTTTCCCGTTAAAGCGGAAGGAGAAAAGTATAAAACCGTACTCAATAACGACCTTAAGCCAGACTTAACAATTGCAGAGCTAGAATATCTCAATATCGACACATCCGGTCTTACTCCTTTAGACAGCAAAATAAAGCTTCTAGCCTTTGAACAGGAACAAGGCGAAGAACTATGGGTTGCGTTAGACAATTTTTATGTGATCACCCGTTACAATCACAGCCCTTTATACGCCATGGCCGTTTACCAGTTAAGCCAAGCCATTTCAGACAGGAAGGCCTCAATACATGAATAAAATCATAGTGTCCCTATCCTTTTTTATTCTCAGCAGCTGCGCTACGGAACAGATAGAAACTATAGAATCCACTAAACAGGCGCCGGATTCTGAAAGCACCAGCACCCCATGGCTTTATCAATCCCCGCCAGAAGTCGAACAAAATACCGCAGCATCATATAAAGAGCCATCACGGCAAGAAAGCCTGCTGCCCCGCATTGCCCAATACTTGAAACGCGGCATCGCTTCATGGTACGGACCGAGGTTTCATGGCAAAAAAACCGCCAACGGTGAAATTTTTGACATGTATGCCATGACCGCCGCATCCAAAACGTTGCCTATCTCATCCTACGCCCGTGTTACCAATCTGAAAAACAAGCGCAGCGTTATCGTCCGCATCAATGACAGAGGCCCCTATCATGGCAACAGAGTATTGGACCTATCCTATACCGCTGCAAAAAAACTGGGGATTTATAAAACAGGGACGGGCATGGTCGAAATCAAAGCGTTAACCCCGGAACAAGCATTGCCCCAACTACAGGCAGCCGCGGCCAAACAGAGAAAACAGGTCTATCTGCAACTAGGCACATTCGGCAACCAAAAAAAAGCGGTCAAGTTGCAAAATAAAATCGTCGCCCATCATCTGCCTCAACCAGAAATTCTGTCCTCGACCTATAAAAACTCCACGCTTTATAAAGTTCAAATGGGGCCAATAAAGTCCGTGGATAGTGCCCATAAGCTGAATGAACAACTGTCAGAAATAGGCATAACACAGACTCAATTTGTCACAGAAACCAGACAAAATTAAAAACTCGCATGGTACAATAAGGCACGATTTATCGAGCCACCCTCTACCCCTAATAACCATGATGTTTCTAAAAAGTTATACCCGCTTCCACTTTTTTATCTTTTTCGGCTTGCTTCTTAACGCTTGCCAGGCAATATCAGCAGATGATGGGATTCTGACCCCGATAGCGCCAACCGTTAATGCAGGTGCTTATATTTTGGAAGACTTTGCTACCGGCAAGGTATTGGCGGAAAATAACGCCGATGTCAAACTTGCCCCGGCCAGTCTCACTAAAATCATGACGGTCTATGTAGTCTTCAGGGAACTCGGCAGTGGCCATTTGCATCTTGACGATAAAGTCACCATTAGCCAAAAAGCCTGGCAAACACCGGGATCACGCATGTTTGTCGAGGTCAATAAACAGGTTTCAATCGAAGACTTGCTACATGGCGTAATCATTCAATCAGGGAATGATGCCAGCGTCGCTTTAGCCGAGCATGTGGGCGGCAATGAAACGACATTCGCCGACATGATGAATCAACATGCGGCGCGCTTGGGCATGGTCAACAGTCATTTTACCAACAGCGATGGCTTGCCCAGCCCTGATCATTACACGACAGCACGGGATCTGGCTATTCTGGCCCGAACATTAATCAAGGAATTTCCTGATTACTACCGCTGGTTCTCGCAAAAAGACTTCACTTATAACAATATCAAACAACAAAATCGTAATAAATTGCTTTGGCGAGACGAAACGGTTGACGGTATTAAAACCGGCTTTACCGATGACGCGGGCTATTGCCTTGCAGCGTCCGCATTAAGAAATGATATGCGTTTGATTTCTATTGTCATGGGCACAAAAAGCGCCACGATTAGAGCCAATGAAAATCAAAATCTGCTTAATTACGGATTCCGTTTTTTCGAATCGCACCGACTCTACCAGGGACAAACGCCTTTAACTGAAGCAAGAATATGGAAGGGCGATAGCAAAGAGCTGCCACTGGGCTTAGCAGAAGATCTTTTTGCCACTATTCCACGCCGTCAGTATCAAGATCTGAAAGCCGTGATCAATGTTGATAAAAAGATTACCGCTCCTGTCAAGGAAGGCCAAAAACTCGGCACCGTGACGGTCACGCTGAAAGATGAATTAATTGCTACCAAAGACCTGATAGCGCTTAAAAGCGTGGAGAAAGGCAACGTTCTGCAAAGATTCTATGATCAAGCTCTGCTATTGATGGAAAAATAATGGAAAACAAAACAGTTTATTTAAACGGACAATACCTGCCTCTTAATGAAGCCAAAATATCGGTCATGGATCGCGGCTTTTTGTTCGGCGACGGCATTTATGAAGTCATTCCGGCGTATCGCGGCAAGTTATTCCGTTTTCAGGAACACATGGAGCGACTGGAAAACAGCCTGAACAATATTCGCCTGGTCAACCCCTACAGCCGCGAACAATGGCTGGAAATTCTGACGGCGCTATTGAGTTCAAGCAGGGATCAATATATTTACCTGCAGGTTACGCGTGGCGTTGCACCTAAAAGAGACCACGCGTTTCCGGAAAAGACCGAGCCCACTGTTTTTGCCATGTGTTCAAACATTGTGCCGTTTGAAGGACGGGACTCCGGCGTTAAGGCGATGAGCCTGGATGACAGCCGCTGGGAGTTGTGCCATGTCAAGGCAACGACACTGCTGGCCAACATTCTGCTTCGTCAACAGGCCGTGGAACAGGGCTGTGCCGAAGCCGTTTTAGTTAAAGAGGGCTATGTAACCGAAGGCGCGGCAAGCAATATTTTCGCTGTTATCGATGGCGTCTTGATTACTCCGCCTAAAAGCAGTGAAATATTGCCGGGCATAACCCGTGACGTCATACTGGAAATCGCCAAGGAAAACCATACCCCTTACAGTGAAGAGGTTATTTCATTAGAGGCCTTAAAAACAGCCAGCGAAATCTGGTTAACCAGCTCCACACGTGAAATCATACCGGTTGTGGAATTCGACGACCAAAAAGTGTCTGGCGGCAAACCCGGCCCGGTATGGCAGAACATGAACCGACTTTTCCAAGCTTACAAGCAGTCCCAATCATGAGCGAAGAACAATCACTTTTAGAATTTCCCTGTCAATTTCCTATTAAAGTCATGGGCAGAACCAGCCCGGACCTTGATGTATCGGTTGTGGAAATTGTTCGTCGTCACAGCCCCGATATCAAAGAAGGCGCCATAACGTCCCGTCCCAGCAAGGGCGGCAATTACACGGCTATAACTGTGATCATAGATGCATCCAGCAGGCAGCAACTGGATGCCATCTATCAGGACTTGACAGACAGCCCGCATATTCTGATGGCGCTATAATCCATGCCTTAAATGCCGGAACTTGCATCGCCTGCCCTCGCTCTTTATGCCGATACTGACATGTTTCCGCCGGAAAGTATCGGGGCGACATTAAAAAACTCATCTTATGCAAATAACGATACGTAATCTGGGCTTGCAGCATTACCAAACGACTTGGCAGGCCATGCAGCAATTCACTCAGGATCGTACCGAAGAGACTGCCGATGAAATATGGATCGTGGAACATTTTCCCGTTTATACATTGGGCTTAAACGGCAAACCCGAGCACCTGCTCAATGCCGGCGACATTCCGGTCATTTATTCCGACCGGGGCGGCCAGATCACCTATCATGGCCCCGGACAACTGGTCGTTTATACTTTATTGGATCTTAAACGGTTGAAAATAGGCGTCAGGCAACTGGTAACGATTCTGGAACAATCCATGATCGGCACTTTGGCCGGCTATGGCATTATCGCACGCGCCCGGATTGACGCGCCCGGCGTATATGTCAATGACAAAAAAATCGGCTCCATCGGCATGCGGATAAAAAAGAACTGCAGCTACCATGGATTAAGCTTCAACAATCAAATGGATCTGAGTCCTTTTGACTCTATCAACACTTGCGGCTATGCTGGACTGGAAGTGACTCAATTGAACGATCTGGGTGTTGCTGTCAATAATTCCGAGCTCGCCATCCCTGTTATTCAGGCTATAACCACGGCTATATACAAATGACTTATCAAGCGCCTTCCCGTTCCACGCCCGAATCGCATCAACGCAATGCCGAAAAACTGGCAAGAATTCCGATTAAAGTCGAACCTGCCCCGAACACTTTGCGCAAGCCCGAATGGATACGCATAAAAATATCCGCCAGCGAGGAAGTCAATCGAATAAAACAATTATTGCGCCAAAACCGGTTGCATACGGTCTGTGAAGAAGCCGCCTGTCCTAATCTCGCCGAATGCTTTCAACACGGTACGGCAACCTTCATGATCATGGGTGATTTATGCACGCGCCGCTGCCCTTTCTGCGATGTCGCCCATGGCAAACCCCTGGCGCTCGACAAAGGCGAGCCCCAGCATCTGGCTCAAGCCATTCAGTCGCTGGCTTTAAAATACGTTGTCATCACCTCGGTCAACCGTGATGATTTAAAAGACGGGGGAGCCGGACACTTTGCCGATTGTATCGAAGCGATTCGGCAATTGATGCCCGATACCAGGATTGAGGTTCTGGTACCGGACTTCCGTGGACGCATGGACAAGGCCGTTGAAATATTGGCAAAACACCCCTGCGATGTCTTCAACCATAACCTGGAAACAATTCCCAGATTATATCAACAGGCACGTCCAGGCGCTGATTATTCCGGCTCCTTGCAACTGCTGCAAAAATACAGTGAGGCCCGCCCCCAAACGCCGATCAAATCAGGACTGATGCTCGGCTTGGGAGAAGAACCGCACGAAGTCCATCAGGTCATGAAAGACTTACTGGCTCACGGCTGTTCCATGCTGACGCTGGGCCAGTACCTGCAACCCAGCAAAGCTCATTTACCGGTTAAAAGCTATATTACTCCGGAACAATTTGAAGAATATGGCGTCATAGCAAGGACGCTAGGGTTTAAACAAGTTGCCAGCGCCCCGTTGGTCAGATCCTCTTACCATGCCGATGCTCAGGCTAAAGCCATTATAAGCGGATCACCTGATTAACCAGCCGGCAAAAACGTAATAGAGAGGCACGAAGAGGGCACGATATATTTCATCCTAAGACGTGAAATTTAAAACCCGATTAATCAATAGTTGCAGGAGAAATTTATGAAAAAATTGGCTCTAGGCATGTTGTTATTAATCTCTTCATCATCTGCATTCGCGGTAGCGCCGGGTGGCCCTAACTGCGGCTGGGGAAATATGCTTTTTGCGGGCAAAACAGGGACTGGCTACCACTTGCTCGGCACGCTTTTTAACAACTCCACCGGCAATAACACCTTTGGCATGTCCAGTGGCACCAATGGTTGCGATACCAGCGGCAGGCTGACATACGGCGGTGAAAATTGGCTTGCTTTTGCCGGCTTACTGACTGAATTTACTGAAGACGTTGCCAAAGGCGAAGGCGAAGCATTAAATGCGGTTGCTGTCATGTTCGGTATAAACGAACAAGACCAGGCCACTTTCGCAGAAATAACCCATGCCAATTTCAACGCGCTTTTTCCGTCTGAAAATGTAACGGCTGAAGAAGTCATGCAAACTCTTGTAAAAATCATGAAAGCTGATAAGCGTTTGGTCAAATATGTGGTTTAGCCAATGGCCTCCCTTTTCCATCATTACGCCGGGAAAGGGGGGCAACATTGATGTTACAAAAAATCATGCGCTCTATGCCGACAGCGTTCCTGATCTTTATCGCATGGATTCATTCTTTAACTGTTAATGCACAAGGCCTCGGTCATTACGAAGCACTTCTTAATGAAACTGAACTGCGAAAGCTGGCATTTCATAAAGAATGGCTAAATTTATTACATTACCGGAAAGATAATTTTCTTAAAAACCGCTACATCAGTTATGTTGATGATCATGATTTTTTTTATGCGCAAAATGGCAAACATGATCCGCTGGCTGAATTAAAAGCCACCCTACAGGCTTTTTATCAAACGACACCTCAAAGTGACCGGCATGCTCTATGCCGCTTTCCCGCCCGTTTTCATTGGTTAAAAAAAAATCTGCGGCTGCCGGAACGCGAGTTCCCGCACATAGTTTGCATCAAGTATCGACAATGGCTTAAAGAAATCGATGCGCACAGCGTCAGCTTGATTTTCGCATCGGCTTATCTTAACAGCCCCTCCTCAATGTTCGGTCATACCTTGTTGCGGCTGGACCGCAAGGAAAACACTGCAAAATCCGACTGGTTATCCTATGCGCTGAACTTCGGCGCGGTGATACAGGAACAGGACAATTCCCTGCTCTATGCATTTAAAGGTTTGGCCGGCGGCTATTCCGGATTATTTCAACTGATGCCGTTCTTTAAAAAGATTCAGGAATACAGCTTTATGGAAAACCGCGATCTGTGGGAATACAAGCTCAGCCTTACATCAGAAGAAACCGAACGCTTGCTGCGCCATTTATGGGAATTGCAGGATATTAACTTTGATTATTATTACATCGGCGAAAATTGTTCTTTTCGCCTATTGGAACTGCTGGAAGTGGCCCGTCCTGGCAGCCGATTAACCGATAAATTTCCGTTAACAGCAATCCCTTCGGATATTGTACAGGCTGCAGTAGAACAGGGCTTTGTCGCCTCCGTGCATTATCGTCCATCCCAATTTGTTGAACTGCAACAACAAATCGAGCGCATTCCTGAACCCTATCAGCCTTTGATTTTATCACTGGCCGAAGATATCAGTACGGCCAAATCGGCCGAGTTTCAAGCAATCGATGCGTCCGCACAAAAGCAAATCACAGCCGCTGCCTATCAACTGGTGCGTTATAAAACGCTAGATCAGGAAAGATCGGCAGAAAATGCCAAGCAACGTTTCAAATTATTACATCTATTAAATACCTACCCCATCGACAAACAGGCAACTCCTCTTAAATATAGCGCCCCCGCATCACCCGATCAGGGCCACCGCTCTCGGTTAGCCGCATTATCCGCCGGTTATTTCGACAGTAAATTTTTTACCGAGTTAACTTATCGACAAAACTATCACGACCTGCTCGATAGACCCGACGGGTATTTCAGCGGCGCTGAAATCAATTTTTTCAATCTGAACTTTCGAATCTATGAAGACAATCGCTTCAGACTTCAGCAGTTGGAATTGCTCAATATCACATCGCTTAGCCCGCGCAATCGCTTTTTCAAGCCGGTTTCCTGGCGCGTGGCAACCGGCGTTAAATATCAAAATTACGAGTTCGATAAATTGTCCGCCTATATCAATGCCGGAGCGGGCGTAACTTATGCCTTATTTAACGACAGCCTGAGCTATGGCTTTATCAACGCCCATTTAGAACACAACGACAATTTTCGCGATATTATTGAACCAGGCGTTGGGGTTGTGCTCGGCCAGCTGTTTTATTCTGCTTTGGGTACCAGCCGGCTTGCCTTTGAGTCTAAGAATTTTCTAGGCGGCTCATTTATTTATCAACTGAGCCTGGATCACAACTTTCCTCTCGATACCAATCAGGCAGTCAGAGTTTCTCTGCAACAAAACTGGAACACGCGGGAAGACTTCAACCAAGCTCAATTATCCTATCGGTACTACTTCTGATGACTATCAAAACATCATTCAGAATCATCAGTCTCATTATTTTTTCCTGCGCGCTATCGGCTTGTTCCGGCTTAATGTTTTACCCGGATACACCATTAGTCAGAACACCTGAGACGCTAGGGCTCGCCTATCAGGATATCGTGCTGGAAGCCGCCGATGGCCTTAAAATACATGGCTGGTTTTTACCCGCGCAAGGCGATTTAAAAGGTAGCGTCTACTTTCTGCACGGCAATGCCGAAAATATCAGTACTCACGTGCAAAATATCGCATGGTTGCCGCAATATGGTTATCAGGTTTTTTTGATCGACTATCGGGGATTTGGCCGATCCGACGGCTCGCCCTGTTTGCCAGACGTGTTTCTGGATGTTAAAGCGGGTTTCGACTGGTTGCTTGAGCATGGCAACAATAAACCGGTCTTCTTGGTTGGTCAAAGCATGGGAGCCAGTTTAGGCATTTATTTTGCCGCGACCAATCCTAAAGCCAGACGGAATCTAGCCGGCGTCGTCAGCGACTCGGCATTCAGCAGCTATTTTGAAATCGTCCGCCATGTGGCGGCTTCCAACTGGCTCACCTGGCCTTTTCAATATCCCGCAGCCGCGTTGATGGATTATCCTTACAATCCAGTTGACGTCATTGCCGATATCGCGCCTGTTCCACTATTGCTGAGCCATGGACTGAAGGACCCGGTCGTGCCTTTTTCACACGGAAGACAACTTTACCAAGCGGCAAAACAGCCTAAGCTCATGGTCTTGTCGGAAACAGGCCATAATGAAACCTTTCGTCTTCAACAAAATCGTTTGAATGTGTTGGATTTCTTACGACAACATAGTTTGACTCAGCATGCACAACCCCAGTCGGTCGTGAATCCAGAAGCCGGCCCCTGGCAAAAACAGTAGACCATAAAAAAGCCCCGGCTGTTAAAAAACAACCGGGGCCTGCTTAAAGCGACAGGCTTTAAGAGCGCATGATTACATCATGCCGCCCATACCACCCATACCGCCCATACCACCCATGCCGCCCATATCCGGCATGCCATGGCCTTTTTCGTCAATCGGCGCATCAGCAACCATGACTTCTGTAGTAATAATCAGACTTGCAATAGAAGCCGCATTTTGCAATGCAAAACGGGTTACTTTGGCAGGATCCAGAATACCCATGTCGATCATATCGCCGTACTGACCAGTCGCGGCGTTGTAACCGTAGTTACCTGTACCTCTAGCGACTTCGTTCAGTACCACGGACGATTCGTCACCGGCATTGGCAACGATTTGACGTAATGGCTCTTCCATTGCGCGGCGCAAGATATTGATGCCGACGTCCTGGTCGTGATTGATGCCTTTCAGACCTTCCAGCGCTTTCAGGGCCCGAACCAGAGCGGTACCTCCGCCGGCAACCACGCCTTCTTCAACCGCCGCACGGGTTGAATGCAGCGCGTCTTCAACGCGTGCTTTTTTCTCTTTCATTTCCACTTCAGTTGCGGCGCCGACTTTGATAACAGCAACACCGCCGGCTAATTTAGCCAGACGCTCTTGCAGTTTTTCTTTGTCGTAATCCGAAGTTGCTTCTTCAGCTTGTTTGCGGATTTGCGCAATTCGGCCCTTGATGCTTTCTTCAGAACCCGCGCCATCAATAACCGTAGTGTTTTCTTTGCCGACTTGTACTTTTTTCGCAGTACCCAACAAGTCCAGTTCCGCTTTTTCCAGCGACAGGCCGACTTCTTCAGAAATCACAGTACCGCCGGTCAAAACAGCGATGTCTTCCAGCATGGCTTTACGACGATCGCCAAAACCAGGTGCTTTAACGGCCGCGACTTTAACGATACCACGGATGGTATTAACAACCAGAGTCGCCAACGCTTCTCCTTCCACATCTTCAGCGATGATCAATAACGGACGGCCGGATTTAGCAACGCCTTCCAGTACCGGTAGCAAGTCGCGGATGTTGGAGATTTTTTTGTCGTACAGCAGGATGAACGGATTTTCCAGTTCAGCGCTCATGCTGTCCTGGTTGTTGATGAAGTAAGGAGACAGATAGCCGCGGTCGAATTGCATACCTTCTACGACGTCCAGTTGGTTGTCCAGGCCTGAGCCTTCTTCAACAGTGATCACGCCTTCCTTGCCGACTTTTTCCATTGCTTCGGCAATGATCTGGCCGACAGACTCATCAGAGTTTGCAGAGATAGTGCCGACTTGCGCAATCGCTTTGTTATCTTTGCAAGGTGCCGCTGAAGCTACAACAGATTCAACGACTTTAGTCACTGCCAAATCAATACCGCGTTTCAAATCCATCGGATTCATGCCGGCGGCAACGGCTTTTAAACCTTCATTAACGATAGCTTGCGCCAATACTGTCGCAGTGGTGGTGCCGTCACCGGCTACATCGGAAGTCTTTGAAGCGACTTCCTTAACCATTTGCGCGCCCATGTTTTCGAATTTGTCTTTTAACTCGATTTCTTTCGCAACAGATACGCCGTCTTTGGTAATAGTCGGCGCACCAAAGCTTTTGTCCAGTACCGCATTACGTCCCTTAGGACCTAATGTTACTTTTACTGCATTCGCTAAAATGTTAACGCCTTTTACCATGCGGCTACGTGCGTCATCGCCAAATAATACGTCTTTTGCTGCCATTTTTGTTCCTTATTTAGTGTTAAATTGATTGTGATTAAGTTAAGAACCGGTCTTAACTCAAAACGCCCATGATGTCTTCTTCGCGCATAACGATAAGCTCTTCACCGTCAACTTTAACTTCGTTGCCGGCATATTTGCCAAACAGTACTTTATCGCCGACCTTAACATCCAATGCGCGAACATCGCCGTTATCCAGCACCTTACCGTTACCTACAGCCAAAACCACACCTTGACTGGGTTTTTCCGCCGCGGAACCCGGCAGAACGATACCGCCAGCTGTTGTCGTTTCTTCTTCCACACGTTTAACAATCACTCTATCGTGTAACGGACGTATTTTCATCAATATCTCCTAACAGTTAATTTTAAAGGTTAATCCAGTTGTTAGCACTCTCTGGCAATGAGTGCTAATAATAATCAGCTTTTGCAGTCTGTCAAGTTCTTTGGCATCATCTCCTATCCTCATATGGAAACTACATGACTGATGAATGACAACCAATTACTACGCTATAGCCGCCAAATCATGCTGCCTCAGGTTGATATTGAAGGTCAGCAAAAGCTCCTGGCCGCCAGGATACTGATAGTCGGCGCCGGAGGACTTGGATCTCCCGCGTCAATCTATCTAGCCGCTGCCGGTGTCGGTAGCATTACGATTTATGATGATGATGAAGTGGACTTATCCAATTTACAAAGACAGATTGCTCATCACACCAACGATATAGGGATAGACAAAGTAATTTCAACCCGACATACACTTAAAAATCTCAATCCGGAAGTAAACGTACAGCCGGTTAAACAGCGTTTGGCGGGGGAACAGCTTGAAACAGCCGTGGCTTCGGCCGACGTGGTGCTGGATTGCTGTGATAATTTCCCGACACGTTTTGCTATTAACAGCGCCTGTGTCAAGCATCGAACACCACTGGTTTCAGGCGCGGCCATACGCTTTGAAGGCCAGGTATCCGTCTTTACGCCGGGCAAGGCCAACAGCCCTTGCTACAACTGTTTATATAACAACGATGGCGAGGAGCAACAAAACTGCGCAACCAATGGCGTAATAGCGCCTATTACAGGCATTATCGGCAGCATTCAGGCGCTGGAGGCCATGAAACTGATTATGAATATCGGGGAAACCCTGACCGGCCGGTTACTGTTGCTCGATGGCTACACGATGGAATGCAATACCATGAAACTGCGAAAAAACCCTAACTGCCCGACCTGCGGCAACTGCTGAAATTATTGCCGGACAAGACGAACTTTCCAGATGAATCGAGTCACCTGGAAAGTTCGATAATGTTTTACTTTTTGCCGACCAAGCCTTTGAATAAACTGATGGCTTTTTCCGCAAAATCATTTACTAAAGACGGACTGTCGCCATGCGGTTCAATTTCGCCAAAAGGTTTGGCATTTTTCTGCGAGAACTTATAAATAAAATAACCCAATGGCGCAAACGAAAACGCCGCAAGAACAACCATGCCCAAAAAAAGCACAATAACTCCGCTCATAACACCTCCTCATGATTTTATCAATATCTATTATTATTTTTAGGTGAAATTGGATAATACTCTTTATATAGAAAAAAAACATCCGGAACAAATTATTGATAGAAAATAAAAGGAAATGCACGGCCCAGCCACCGAATGACGCCCTAATTCTATATATGGACGAAGGCTGCCCGCCAAAAGTTGCGTAAAAAAACTGTTCATCGTATACTTCAGAGCAGCTTACTTGATCAAGCTAGCCTATAACATAAAAACTTCTGGAGGTTATTACGATGAAATGGGAAACACCAAGTTACACAGACCTGCGTTTCGGTTTCGAAGTAACAATGTATATCTATAACCGTTAATCCATTCGGTTCAGATTAAAAAAGGGGCTCCGAATGGGCCCCTTTTTTTGCCTGCTTGCTTTTATTCCCGTATCATTCCAGTATTTAAATCTCAAAAAAACCTTCCAAATTATGAAAATCCGAGTTCTAGGTTCAGGTGCTGGTGGCGGTTTTCCTCAATGGAATTGCAATTGCCATAATTGCCATCGCCTACGTCACAATGAAATGAACGGCAAAGCCCGTACCCAGTCATCCATTGCCGTCAGTACCGATAACAGAAACTGGCTGCTTTTCAATACGTCGCCCGATATTCGCGCGCAACTGGAAGCCTTCCCGGCTATCCAGCCCAAGGAAGGTATTCGAGACAGCGGCATTAAAGCCATTGTGCTGATCGACAGCCAGATCGATCATACCACCGGCCTGCTCATGCTCAGAGAAGGCAAGCCGCTAGAGGTCTATTGCACCGATATGGTCAAACAAGACCTGACGACTGGCTTTCCTTTGTTCAACATGCTTGAAGACTATTGCACCGTCAACCATCATCCGATCCCCGTTGATGGCAGCAGTTTTACCATACCTGGCATTGATGATTTGCGCTTTTATAGCCAAGCCTTAAAAAGCAAGGCGCCACCGTATTCGCCGCATCGGCATGATCCACACGAGGGCGACAATATCGGCGTCATTATCGAGCAGATTTCCACCGGCAAGAAAGTATTCTATTCCCCGGGTTTAGGCGAGATTGAACCGCATGTCATGACGGCCATGCAGGCTGTGGACTGTTTGATGGTCGACGGCACCTTCTGGACCGATGACGAAATGTGCACGCAACACATCAGCCCTAAAAAAGCCCGCGAAATCGGCCACTTACCGCAATCCGGCCCAGGCGGTATGATAGAAGTATTAAACGGCGTCGAAAAAGCACGCAAAATATTGATCCACATCAACAACACCAATCCGATACTGGACGAAGATTCCGAGCAACGCAAGATACTCGATGCGGCCGGCATTGAAGTCTCTTACGACGGATTGGAAATTGATTTATAGAAGGTGCATTATGAGTTGCTCTGACAACCAAGCGTGGACTAGAGAAGAGTTTGAAGCCCAACTGCGGGGCATGGAAAAGTATTACCATATTCATCACCCTTACCATACGCTGATGAATGAGGGCAAACTCACCAAAGAACAATTGCAGGGCTGGGTCGCCAACCGTTTTTACTATCAGGTCAGCATCCCCATTAAAGATGCCAATATTTTAGCCAACTGTCCGGACCGCGAAACGCGCGCGCTCTGGGTCCAGCGCATCCTGGACCATGACGGCCACCCCGGCGATCCCGGCGGTATTGAGGCATGGATACAACTGGGCATGGCGGTTGGCTTGACGCGCGAAGAAATCACTTCGCAAAAATACGTCTTGCCGGGTGTTCGATTTGCCGTTGACGCTTATGTGAACTTCGCGCGCCGGACCGAATGGCATGAAGCGGCCAGTTCATCATTGACCGAACTGTTCGCACCGAAAATTCATCAGCAACGCCTCGATAACTGGCCCGAGCATTACCCATGGGTAGACCAGGAAGGCTATATCTATTTCCGCAAACGCCTGACGGAAGCGCGGCGTGATGTCGAGCACGGTTTGTCGATTACGCTGGACTGGTATAAAACCCGCGAACAACAAGAGCGCATGATTCAAATCCTGAAATTTAAACTGGATGTGCTCTGGACCATGGCCGATGCAATGTATATGGCTTATATTCATAATATGCCACCGTACTTCAATATTAAATAAGAAGGAACGGTCACGGTTATTTCACCACGGATTTCACACAGAACTGTATTCAATATTGAGAATGCAGTTCTCTCCGTGATTTTCATTTTCAGGCTGATACCCTTTTTTTCCCGTTATCAGCCACTACCGAACAAGCAAAATGGCTATCAATCCTGATCTACCCTTCAAGTTCTCACCGATGCACCGACTGCAGTGGGAAGAGGCTCAGCAGAAAGACGTTATTCTCTATCCGGAAGGCATGGTGGAGCTCAACCAAAGTTCCGCGGAAATCCTGAAATTGTGCGACGGCACGCGCAATATTGCCCAAATCGTCAATGACCTGGAACATAAATTCGCCACTACGGGTCTTAAAAATGATATTACCTCTTTTCTCGAAGTCGCTTTAAAAAATGGCTGGATTCAACAAAACTAAACCCACACCGCCCCGTTGGTTGCTGGCGGAACTCAGTTATGCCTGCCCACTGCAATGCCCCTACTGCTCTAACCCGATCGATTATGCGCAACACCAATCCGAATTAACGACGGAAGACTGGAAACGCGTGCTGACACAGGCCCGCAAAATGGGAGCGGTACAACTCGGTTTTTCCGGCGGTGAACCGTTAACGCGCAAAGACCTGTCCGAACTGGTTAAACATGCACGAGGCCTGGGCTATTATTCCAACCTGATTACCTCGGGTTACGGATTGACCGAAGATAAAATCATCCAGCTTAAGGAGGCGGGACTCGATCATATTCAGGTCAGCATCCAGGCCAGCACGCAGGAATTGAGCGATCATCTGGCCGGTACGGAATCCTACCAGCATAAGAAAGAAGTCGCGCACCTGGTCAAGAAACACGGCTACCCGATGGTGTTGTGCGTAGTCATACACCGCGAAAACATCCACCAGATGCCGCAAATACTGGAGATGGCCGAAGAACTCGGTGCCGATTACCTGGAACTGGCCAATACGCAATATTACGGCTGGGCGCATGTCAACCGTGACCTATTGTTGCCCACTAAAGAACAGTTCGAACAGGCAGAAGAAATCGCCCAGGCTTTTAAAGAAAAAGTCGCCGGACGGATGAAAATTTATTATGTGGTGCCGGATTTCTATGAAGACCGGCCCAAAGCCTGCATGAACGGCTGGGGCACGACATTCCTGACTATCGCCCCGGACGGTGTCGCGTTGCCTTGCCATTCCGCGCGCGAATTGCCTGGTCTCGACTGTCCCAACGTCAAGGACTACAGCATCGAACAGATCTGGAACGAGTCGAAAGCGTTCAATTTTTTCCGCGGCTTTGAATGGATGAAAGAACCCTGCCGCAGTTGCGATGAGAAAGAAAAAGACTTCGGCGGCTGCCGCTGCCAAGCCTATCTGTTAACCGGCGACATGTATAATGCCGATCCGGTCTGCAGCAAATCGCCGGATCATGCCACCATTCAACAGGCGATAGATTCAGCCAGAGCCAGCACTTTATCCGCTGATGAAAAACCGCTGATTTTCCGCAACAGCAAAAACTCGCGCACGCTGTCTTAAAAAACTACATGTTGTAGGGCCGAATTCGCCTAGAGCGCCTACTGTCGGCATTCGGCCCAAACCAAGCCTACCGGCCTGCATTAAACCTACAGCCCCTGCCAGGGTTCATACAACCCCTCCACATTGACACCGAACATATCCAGGACCCTTCCTACGGCCTCATCAACCATTGCCGCCATCGAATCCGTTTTACTGTAAAAAGCCGGCATCGGCGGAAAGATAATACCGCCCATTTCGGTCACAATGGCCATATTGCGGATATGGACCAGATTCAGCGGCGTTTCCCTGGGCATCACTATAAGGCGGCGCCGCTCCTTTAAAACGACGTCGGCGCCACGTGAGATCAGATTATCGCCAAAACCATGCGCAACCGCAGCCAGTGTTTTCATCGAGCAGGGCGCGATAATCATGCCTTCCGTTTTGAAGCCACCGCTGGCAATACTGGCGGCAATATCATCGATGCCATGTGTCACATCGGCTAGCTCATACAGTTCCGAGCGCCCCATATCCAGCTCATGTTTCAGATTCACAAGACCGGCCGATGAAATCACCAGATGCGTTTCCCAATCGTCCTGCAGTTGTAACACCTGCAACATTCTTACCCCATAGATCGCACCGGTAGCGCCGGTCATGGCGATGATCAAACGTTTTTTATTCATGTTTATACCAGAGTGAGTAAAAGCGAATCTACGCGTTAAAAATCCGCTTCTCAGCAAATTTATCGGTCGCCGAAACCAGCGCATCAATCATTTCTTCGCCCTGGGCGACGTGTCCGGCATTGGGCAAAATGATATATTCAGCCCCGGGCAGCGCCTGGTGCAGCTTCATGGCGGCCTCCATGGGACAGACTAGATCATTGCGGCCGTGAATGATGGCAGTCGGAATCGCGCGCAGCCTGTCACAGTTTTCCAGAATCTGGTTCTCCCGGATAAAATAATGATTGTGGGCGTAATGCATCTCCATGGCCACCTGTTTGACTATTTTTTCCGTGACATGACCGGCTTCCGGACCGGGTTGATAATCGCCACCCAATGCCACTTGCCCACCCCAGGCCATCCATTCCCTGGCAACACGGCGTTTCGCCACCTCATCATCATCCCATAACGCATCGCATATGCCTTGCACCGGATTTGCACGCCCTGATTCGGGAATACTTTCCAGCAATCGCTGCCATTGTTCCGGATAAATCAGCCCCGCGCCTGACTTGGCAAACCAGTCCAGATCCTGTTGCCTTGCCAAAAACACGCCACGGATTATCATGCCTATCACTTTATCACCATGCTGCTGGGCATATAATAATGCCAGCGCACCGCCCCATGAACCGCCAAACAGCAACCATCGATCGATGTTGAGCAGCTTTCGAATGCGCTCCATGTCATCGATCAAGTCCTGCGTGGTATTGTTTTCCAACTCCCCAAAGGGTAAAGACTGACCGCAGCCGCGTTGATCAAACAGGATAATGCGGTATTTTTCAGGATTGAAAAAGCGCCGATGGCCCGGCTTGGTGCCGGAGCACGGTCCGCCATGCAGAAAAATCACCGGTATGCCGTCCGGATTGCCGGATTGCTCCACATACACGGCATGCTGGCTGCTGGTTTCCAGGAAAAAGGTTTGATAAGGCAGAATTTCAGGATAAAGGGTTTTCATGACTGATAGCATTAAATTTGATTGGCTTCATAGGCGAGCGCAGAAACCGGAAAAAATGCTATTTTACCTTGAGCCTTTTACCTTGCGGTTATTTTTTCTTCGCGCATAAAAAAAGGGAAGGAGCTAATCCCCTTCCCTTTATACCCTTTTTGGGTATTTGGTCGGATTTTTTTCTGAGTATTGAACTTAGAATCTGAAACCGACAGAACCGCCCAGCGTGAAGCCGTCGGTATCGACGCCGTCAACATCGTCAAAAGTATGATGATAACGGCCATCCGCGCCGATAACGATACCTTTCAGCAGTTCGTATTCAGCACCGGCGCCGAACTGCATACCAGTGTTCAGTACGGTAACCGCATCGGATGGCGGGCTGATGATGTTCATGTCCAAGCCGACTGGAATCAGCCACGGTCTGAATTTGCTGCCATGCATGAATTTGACTTTTGGCGAAGCGCTGATTCTTAACATGTTAACGGTTACGCTTTGTTGCAAGTTTCCGGCAGGTACTGGACTGCCATTAACTGCATCTAATGTAGTAATAGCTCTAGTTAACCCGCTCTCTTTTCTATCGCCCACTTCAGCATATTCGATTCCCAATTCAATACCGAATGAAGTATGATCCATCAATCCGAACAGATCGTTGTTCATGTTGAAATCGATCGCACCACCATAATAGAAGGCATCTTTATCGACTGAACTGGTCAATATGTCTGTCCCTACACCTGTGCCCGCACCAAAAGCATCAGTTGTCGAGCCACGGTTATCGTTAAAATGCATCCAGCCGCCACGAACCGAGAAAGTATGGTCTTTAGCTTCAGCTTTAACCGGTTCGGATTTAACAGAATTCATCCATTGATCCAGTTCCTGAACTTTTTCGGAGTCTGCGGCAGGACGAGCGGCTTCGGCTTTGACGCGATTCAGTTCAGCCTGCATGGACTGCATCATTTGCGACATTTGCTGCATTTGAGCTTCCAGGGCTTCAGCTCTGCTGTTGGCAGCCTCGGCAACACGCTCTGCCTTGGAATGAGCGGCTGCTTGTGGAGAAATCAAGGCACCCGCCATCGTTAAAGTTGCTGAGGCGATACCCAGCGCTAATTTAGTTTTTGTAAATGTCATTGCTTCCCCCTCATGAGGTTGTTATTTTTTATAAAATTTGCCTTATTACAACAAAGCTTTTTTCACGGCCTAAATATAGCAGTAAAACTGATTCCCTACAAGTTTTAACCCTATTTTTAAAAAAATTAAAAACTTTTAATTATCAATGAGTAATGAAAAAAGTTTCGTTTTAATTATACTTTTGTATAAAAAAAACAACAACTTTGTCGCAATTTATCATCATGCGACCAAATAAATCTCCGGTCGTGCCGCGCAACCTTTTGAGTGAGTTATAATGCCAATATTTTCCACTAACGGCTATTCGCTTCTTTAAACATTTATGAGCAAAATTCCGGATATCACTATCATTGGCGGCGGCATTATCGGCCTCTTGACTGCCCGCGAGTTTTTACAGGCCGGCGCCACGGTGACGGTTATCGAAAAAAACCAGATTGGCCAGGAATCATCCTGGGCAGGGGGTGGTATTTTGCTGCCGCTTTACCCCTGGCGTCAACCGGATGCGATTACGCGCCTGGTCATTCACAGTTTGACATTATATCCGCTGCTAGCCGCGCAACTAAAAGCCGAAACCGGAATAGATCCGGAATGGAATCCCTGCGGACTACTGATAGCGAAGAACCCTGACTTGGCCGCCGCCATCGACTGGTGCAACAGTAACAATGTCCGCTTTGAACCGGCTGGTGCCGAGTTTTTCAGTCGTATCAACGCAGAACCCGACAACCCGCTCTGGTTACCCGACATCGCTCAGGCCCGTAACCCTCGCTTAGTCAAATCATTAAAACAGGATTTGATCAATAAAAGCGCCAACTTGGTTGAACAGTGCGTGCCAAAAGGCATTACGCTGGAAGGAGACCGCATCACCGCCGTCACCACCAGCTCCGGTCGGTTCTCCGTCAATCAACTGATAATTTGCGCTGGCGCCTGGACCGGCCAATTGTTTCAAGAACTTTTTCCGACCATTGGCAATGCGCCGAAAGTCGTGCCCGTTAAAGGCCAAATGCTGCTGTTTGAAGCCGAACGGGATACATTGCCTTATATGGTACTGGATGAAGACCAATATCTGATCCCTCGCCTGGATGGAAAAATTCTGGCGGGCAGCACCGTGGAACAGGATGATTTCAACAAAATCACATCGAAAGAAGCAAGAAACAGACTGGAAAGTTTCGCATTAAAACTACTGCCTGCGCTTAACCATTATCCGCTGACACATCATTGGGCGGGATTAAGACCAGGCACTGAACAAGGCGTGCCATATATCGACAAACATTCAGAAATCAGCAATTTAAGTATCAATGCGGGCCATTTCAGAAACGGCTTGGCAATGGGACCGGCATCCGCGCAACTGATGGTCGATCTTATCCTGGGCCGCCCTGAAGCTGTGGCGCCGGAACCTTACAAACTATCGAGCCGGCATTAGTACCCGAGCACCTGCAAATCGTATATACGGATTTCTTGATCTTCAATTTTTTACCCAGAACACTCGCCGCCATGAATCTTTATCCCTTGCTCCGCCCGCTGCTATTCTCGCTTGACCCCGAAACCGCTCACGAAGTCACGCTGAAACTATTGAATATGGCACATGCCTCCGGTTTATCAAAACTGATCTACCCTGCCATCGAAAACAAGCCTACGACTGTCATGGGGCTGGAATTCAAGAACCCTGTCGGCCTTGCGGCAGGGCTGGATAAGAACGGCGATTACCTGGACAGCTTGGCTGCCCTGGGCTTCGGCTTTGTGGAAATAGGCACGGTAACGCCGAGACCGCAGCCCGGCAACCCGAAGCCGCGGCTGTTCAGGCTGCCCGAATATCAGGCCATCATCAACCGCATGGGCTTTAATAATCAAGGTTTGGATCATTTGCTGGCCCAGGTAAAACAAAGTCGTTACAACGGCATCCTGGGCATTAATATCGGCAAGAATTTCGATACGCCGATCGAAAGCGCCGTCGATGATTATCTGATCGGCTTGCGCAAAGTCTATGCCGCTGCCAGTTATATCACCATTAATATTTCGTCTCCGAATACGAAGAATCTGCGCCAACTACAGCAAGGCGATGAAATCAAGCGCCTTATTTCCGCGTTAAAAGAGGAACAACTCAAGCTACAGCAAGGATGTGGAAAATATACGCCTTTAGTGCTGAAAATCGCACCGGACCTGACGATTGATGAAATCAACCATATTGCCCGGCTGTTGCTGGAATTTGAAATCGACGGCGTTATCGCTACCAATACCACAATTGCGCGCGACATGATTGCAGACCATCCGCTGGCGCATGAAACGGGCGGTTTAAGCGGCGCTCCGGTAAAAGCCAAATCCACGGCGGTTGTGCGCGGCTTGGCCAGTGAATTGAACGGACGTTGCCCGATTATCGCGGCCGGCGGCATCTTGAGTGCGGCCGACGCCCGTGAAAAACTGACCGCAGGCGCGAGTCTGGTGCAGATATACAGCGGCCTTATTTATAGAGGGCCGCAGTTAATAGAAGATATTGTCAAACACTTATAATCAATAAAGGCGGCCGACCGACCGGTCGCCCTTACTCTCCGGCAATAGACAGGCGTTCGACCAGTATCGAGCCGGTACGGATATTGCCGCGATAATCGACATCATTGCCGACAGCCACTATGTTCCTGAACATGTCTTTCAAATTGCCGGCGATCGTGATTTCCTCGACCGGATATTGTATTTCGCCGTTTTCCACCCAGAATCCGGCCGCGCCGCGCGAATAGTCACCGGTCACCATATTAACACCCTGCCCCATCAACTCGGTCACCAGCAAACCGGTATGCAATTGCCTCAGCATGCCCTGGTAATCGTATGCGCCGGGATCTATCGTTAAATTATGCACGCCGCCGGCATTGCCGGTACTGCGCATGCCAAGCTTACGGGCCGAATAGCTACTGAGTACGTAACCGCGTAAAATGCCGCCGCTGACAATATCGCGCGTTTGTGTCGCCACACCTTCGCCGTCGTAATTGGCACTTCCCAAGGCGCCTTTTAAATACGGCTGCTCGTGAATACGGACAAATTCCGGAAAAACCTGCTTATCGAGCGCATCGAGCAAAAACGATGATTTACGGTACAAATTGCCGCCGCTGATCGCAGCGATAAATGATCCCAAAAGTCCCGAGGCCACCTCGGCCGCATACATGACAGGGCATTGCCGCGTACTTAAACTACGCGCCTGCAAACGCCGCAAGGTCCGCTCGGCGGCTTTTCTGCCGACATCGGCGGCCGATTCCAGATTGTTGGCATCCCTGGCCACCGTATACCAGTAATCGCGCTGCATACTGTCGCCGCGCTGCGCCAGTACTGAGCAACTCAAGGAATGGCGGGTCGATGCATAGCCTTGCAGAAAGCCCAGCGTATTGCCCATGACCCGGATGCCTTGATGGGTATTGACCGATGCACCTTCGGAATTGCTGATTTCCGCATGATAACCGCGCGCGGCATTTTCGCACTCGATCGCCAGAGCAATAGCCTCATCGGCGCGCAGATCCCATGGGTGGTTCAGATCCAGATCCGGAAACTCAGTCGCCAGCAGCTCTTTCTCAGGCAAGCCGGCATACTCGTCTTCACTGGTATAACGGGCAATACTGCAAGCCGCACTGACGGTTTCCCTAATCGACTCCGGCGACAGATCCGTCGAACTGGCAGAACCTTTACGCTGGCCGAAATAAACTGTCACACCAAGCCCCTGATCGTGATGGTGTTCTATCGTTTCGACATCACCGAGACGGGCCGTTACGGATAAACCGCTTTCCTGGCTCAACCCGGCATCGGCAGCGCTGGCGCCTTGATTTTTAGCCTCATCCAGTATGGACTGAACAATCGTTTTTAATCGGCTGATTTCTTCCTGAGTCTGCAACATATTCTCTTGAGCTATTGTTATTTAAGCTTAAACGCCTAAAAGTGTCTTCGGTTTCCGCCACGAAGAACACGAGATGCTTATCCTCGCAATCTTCGCGGCGACTATAACTTCTGATAGTTCATCTTCATCTAAACGCTGGTTCCGCCGACAGTCAAGCCATCGATTTTCAACGTCGGCTGGCCGACGCCGACCGGCACGCTCTGTCCGTCCTTGCCGCAGGTGCCGACGCCACTGTCCAGCTCCAGGTCTGAGCCGACCATGGATACCTTGGTCAAGACATCGGGGCCGTTGCCAATCAGGGTCGCGCCTTTAACGGCACGAGTAATTTTGCCATCTTCGATCAGATAAGCTTCGCTGGCGGAAAATACGAATTTGCCGGAAGTGATGTCGACTTGGCCACCGCCGAAGTTCTTCGCATAAAGGCCTTTTTTTACCGATCTTATGATTTCTTCTGGATTATGCGGCCCGGGCAGCATATAGGTATTGGTCATACGCGGCATCGGCAGATGCGCATAGGATTCGCGCCGGCCGTTGCCGGTCGGTTTAACGCCCATCAGGCGGGCATTGAGTTTGTCCTGCATATAGCCTTTCAGGATACCATTTTCAATCAATACGGTTTTCTCGGTCGGCGTACCCTCGTCGTCGATGCTTAACGAACCACGCCGGCCCTGCAATGTGCCGTCATCAACGACAGTGCACAAATCAGAGGCAACCCGTTCGCCGACCCGGCCGCTGAAGGCGGACGTGCCTTTGCGATTAAAATCACCTTCCAGACCGTGCCCTATCGCTTCATGCAGCAAAATACCCGGCCAGCCTGGACCCAGCACGACAGTCATATTGCCGGCCGGCGCCTCGGTGGCTTCCAGGTTGACCAGCGCCTGCCTGACCGCTTCCCTGCCGTACTCGAGCGCTTTGTCCTTATCGATAAACCCGCTGTAATCGCTACGCGCGCCGCCCCCCATGCTGCCCTGTTCGCGGCGGCCGTTTTCCTGCACGATCACCGACACATTCATGCGCACCAATGGTCGAACATCGGCCGCCAGCGAACCGTCCTGATTGGCCACCAGAATGCTGTCGTAAACACCGACCAAACTAACGATAACCTCTTCGATTCGGCTGTCCAGCTTACGCGTTTCGCTGTCGACCCGGCACAATAAATCGATTTTCTGCTGGTCGGCCAAGGATTTCAGCGGGTTCAGCGGCGCATAATAAAGCGGCCAACTAGCCGCTTTTACGATGCCGACCTGAGCCTCCTGCCCTTGCCGAACGATAGCTTTGACATTATTGGCGGCCTCCAGCAATACCGGCAGCTCAATCCGGTCGCTATAGGCGAAGCCGGTTTTCTCGCCCGATACGGCGCGCACGCCGGCGCCCTGGGCGATATTATGGCTGCCTTCCTTAATAATACCGCCCTCCATGACCCAGGACTCGAAATGGCTGGACTGAAAGTAAATATCGGCCGCATCAACCGGCGCGCTGAGCAGCTGGTTAATGATTCTCTCAATATCGCCATCCTGTATGCCGGCCGGCGCCAAAATGGACTGTCTTGCTAGGTTTAATAATTCCATACAAAATTTAAATTAGGTTATTCGCCCAACAGATAGTTCCGGGCAGGATAAATACTCTATTTTTTTTTCAGATCGTCGTGCAGGGTTTTGTACAATGATATCAATAGCTTTTCTGCGCCATCCACCGGGCGCTCATTGTCTTCCAAACTGTCCGGACCGGGTTGATTAACGACTTCGGCGGTTATTTCCGTTTCAGCGCCGTTAGGTGTCAATTTCAGCAAATAGCCTTCTTCAATATATTCATCATTGAAAAAGGAGAAAATGCCGCCGGTTTGGTAACTGTCAGGATCATAGGTGACATAATAAGCCCCTTCCTCCCGATTACGGTCCGTTATTTCCAGCTCCTGTTGCTTCAACGCCTGCGCAAACGTATTCCACGCTTCATCGAAAGACTGCTTGATAATCAGCAATGACGAATTTGAACTGGACATGTAGACATTAGTTCCCAGACCG
This sequence comes from Methylobacter sp. BBA5.1, assembly GCF_000746145.1. NCBI lineage: Bacteria > Pseudomonadati > Pseudomonadota > Gammaproteobacteria > Methylococcales > Methylococcaceae > Methylobacter > Methylobacter sp. BBA5.1. The sequence goes on along the minus strand of NZ_JQKS01000023.1, from coordinate 59,080 downwards.
GTTTTGGCTTCCGCCTCCGGCTCATCGCTATCGGCTATTTTGTTTTCTTTCTCGACCGCACTATAGGTCACCAGTATCGGCGGTCTCTCGAGCATTGCCGTGTCACGGTAACGAACCTCTTCAGTCGTCCCGCAGGAAACCAAGGTGGCAGTCAACAATACAATATGAGGCTGATTTTTAATGTTTTTCCACATCATTGATTATTTAAAAGAAACGACGATGACTTAATGCCGGAAATGCGGCGCGCACTCTTTCCAGGCGTTCCAGATCAATGTCCGCGCAAACGAAGCCGCCGCCGGTTTTATAGCAGTCCAGCACGACTCCCCACGGGTCAATAATCATACTGTGTCCGAAGGTTTTTCGGCCATTCACATGAAAGCCGCCCTGATTTGGCGCGATTACATAGCACAGGTTTTCTACCGCGCGTGCGCGCAGCAATATTTCCCAATGCGCCGCCCCTGTTTCGGCGGTAAACGCGGAAGGAATCACCAGTATTTCCATGCCTTGCTGGACCATTTTACGGAAAAACTCCGGAAACCGCAGGTCATAACAGACGGCTATACCGAGCTTGCCGAAAGGCGTGTCAATAACCAAAGGCTCCGTACCGCATTCAATGGAATCCGACTCGCGGTAGACTTCATTCGTACCTGGCACATTGACATCAAACAGATGCACTTTATCGTATCGTGCCACCCGTTCGCCCTGATCGTTATAAACAAGGCAAGCCGCTCGCGTTTTATTGCTGTCATCGGCCGCCAATGGAATCGTGCCGCCAACAACCCAAACCCCGTATTTTTTGGCGACCGAGGATAAAAAATTCTGAATAGGACCCGAGCCGTCAACCTCTTTCGCACGAACTTTATCCAATTCATGCTCTCCCATCAGGGCAAAATTTTCCGGCAGGGCCACCAGCTTGGCGCCGGCTTTTGCCGCTTCACCAATCAACTTGTCAGCTTCCAGCAGATTAGAGCTGATATTAGGACTCGATGCCATTTGTATCGCCGCACATTTATTCATTTTCTCTCTCTTTATTATTCTTATGTTGCTGCAACCAGGGAAATTCTGTAATACCATTCCAGGTTTTCTGCAACAAACCATCGTTTTCATGCAACGGAATAATTTCCGCATTCCCCCACTCGCCTTTCACCTGGTACTGCGAACCAAAGAACAACCCTTCTTTGTCTTCGCCGGTCAGCGAGCGCGCGACCAAGCCGGCTATTTTCCCCATAATTGTACCAGCAATAGGCACTGCTTCAGAACTTTTAGGCACAACACGCACATTGTGATCAATGGTGCCGTTAACCAGATCCGTATCTCCTACAATGGTAATCTTTGCAGGCACGGCATCGACATCGAGATTATGCGTCGTTGCTATGCCGTTTAATAAATTAAACTGTCCTTTGATGGTGTTAAACGTTAAACCTTCCTCATACACATCACTAAAATCCAGTTGCAAACGTTTAATCCATTGAGCTACCGCCAACATACCCAGTACCCGGCCGAATCCCGGCTCTATGCTGAGGATGCGTCCGTTTTTTAAATTGACATCGACCTGTCCATTCAGATCCTGTAGCGAGAATTGATGCGGCGCTCCCGGCCAGCGCAGGTCAAACCCCATCGTGCCCTTAGTTTCAGTCATATCTTTCGTAATCCCGAGACGGGCGAGCAGCCGGCCCCAGCGCGGGGTTTTCAGCTGTCCTTTTATCTGTGATTCATATCGTTTCCAAGTGCCCGACAGTATCAGTTTTTCTTTTTCTTCAAGCAGTTCCACGCGCTTGAAACGGATACCTTCCGGTATGCGCTCTGTTTCCAATAGCAACTGGCCAAGATTGACCGACTGCCATAGTGTTTCACGACTGGTAATATTCAATAAAGGCATGTGTTCCGGATTTGCTACAGCCCCTTCAAACTTGAATTGCTTTAAAGCCGAAATATCCAGCAAATCCATATCCAGTTTTATGCCGCCAGCACCGTTAAAGTCTGTAGGTAATTGAAGTTTCCCCCGTGCGAACGAACTGCTGATATCGCCGGACCAATAGCCGTCATCCCGCTTGAGCGTCAGGTCAAAAACCCCCAGCGCGGTTTTCTTCCACATGCCTTCGCCGCTATGAATTCTGATTTCCTTGATGTTGTCCGCCATAGCACCGCTACCCTCCTGATCCCGAGCGACTGCCGTCGACAGGCTCAACCAGTCAGGCAAATCCAGCCGATTGCGATTGATTTCCAGTTTGATTCCTGCTTCCTGCGGCAGGATCGCTTCCCCGGCCCCGACCAGAACATGGCCCGAATAAATAAGTTGCTGCCTGGCGTTCAAATTAATGGCTGCTTTCAGTTTATTGTCGTAATTTAATGTTATAGGCAATAACGCTTCGTCCTTCAGGCCAAATTTCAGCGCCAGTGATCTTTGCTGTATCGCGCTTTTGGCCAGAACGCCGGGTAAGTCCAGTGCCATACCGGCCAGCGTGGACTGAACCATAAGTTCCGGCTCCTTATCGTCATAAGGTAACCGCAACTGTAACTGATATGCCGTCTCACCTTCGGCAATGCGCCACCAGGGCATTTTGAATTGCGCTTGTAGATCATCCACGCCGGCACGGCCGGAGACATTGACCGTCGTCCGCAGCTCATCGCTATTCATATTGATTTTTATGGCGTGGCCTAAAGCCATTGCATGAATTGTGTCGCTGTACACCCCCCGCTCATCGAATTGCAGGATACCGGAAATGCCTTTTACCGGCAGATCCAGCGAGTTAACGGTCAACTTGGCATTATTCAACCGCGCCGAGCCATCGACTTTGGCATCTACCGTGTCAACCAAAGGAATTTTCAAGTCCAGCGCGACCTCGGTATTTCCAGCTGGCGTAATCGTGTTGAGCACGGCATTGACCGGCGAATTCAATGGCGTATGTTGTAAAAACTCCAGAACCCGGCCAATCTCGCCAGCTAATTGCCCCCTGATCTGTACATAATCGCTGTCGTCCAGCGATGGAATCGTCACTTCCGCCTGTTTAATCGCGGTTTTATCGGTTCGACCTTGCTTTACGTCAACAACTAAGCCCTCATTTAGAAACAGCACTTTCACAGCCATGTCGGTGATGGGCGGCCATTGCGGATGATAGGCCAGCTTTAGCTGTTCAACTTCAAACAGGGTTTCAAAAACTCCGTTACCATTTTTGAACGGGAAATCTTCGAGATTGCCATGGATCAGCAAACCGCCATTTTTGATACGGCCACCGATGAACGCATGATCCAGCCAATCAACAGTCGGCTTGCCCATAATACCCGTCGGCAGATAATTTTTGGCTTTACCGGCATCATGGCCGGTAAATTCGCTTTGCAGATCCATGAAAACCGATGCGTCGGATTTAGGTATCTCCATACGCCATCGGCTCCGGCTCTGAAAATCGGCATTATCGAGACTGATCATCGAACTGAACAAAGTCCAGCCTGATGCTGTTTGCCGCCAATTGACAGCGCCGTCAAGTTTGTCGATCGATAGCGCGTTACGAAACAATCCTGGCGACGTTAATCGGGCCTGTTCAGTCGCCAGCCGCACAGTACCGTATTGGTCGTTGCCTTTCAGGTGGCCGGTTAAATTCTCTATACCGGGAATCGATGGCAGCGCCGCCATGCCGATGCCGGTAAAGCGGCCGTTGACGGCAAAGCGCTCATCTTCCCAATCGGCAAACACGGAAACATTCTCAATCAAGCCTTTTAGCCGGGCTTGCGCCAGCATCTTTGACTGCCGATCCGACAAAGGCGCCCAAAAACGGGCAAGGCCGGCGGCTTCCTCTAAATCCAGCTGCCTGACGAATACCGCCATTTTTCGAGGCCAGCGGTCTTCAGTAAAATCACCGGATACGCTGAAATCGGCTGCCGGCCATTGCTTAATTGTTTTTTTAGCCGCATCGGCTGTTTCCAGCTCAAAGTCCCTGACGTCAAGCCGCCACCGAAGGTCTTTGGCCTGCCATTGAAACCGGGTTTTTAACCGCTCGACAGGAAACATTCCCTTGTCTTTGCGAGCCAGCTTCACTTGTTGAATTTGCGCTTCACCGGTAACCGAGGCAAGTTGCGAGTTTTGCCAGTCGATCCAGGCTTTAAAATCGCCGGTGCCGGAACCGATCCGCAAGTCCAGCGGCAGGCCGAATTGCTCCCACTCAGCCAGCCTTATATGGCCTGCTTCAATATAAGCCGTGCCATGAATGCTCGCCGCTTCAAAAACATTGCCGCTGAAATCCATGGACACCTTGAGCGTGTCACCGACCTGTTGCGGCAGCTTCATGAGCATATTAATGCGATGGTGTCCGGCATCGTCAGTATTAATGATCGCCAGATCCACGTTACTGGATGTCAAAGGCGGGCTATCGCTTTGTTCATCCTGCCAGCTGATTTCACTGTGCAAAATCTCATATTTGCCGCCCTGCATTAACCACAGCGGCTGCCCCTCGCTGGCTTTCAGGCCGACTATGGCGAGGCTTCCGTCGCGCTGGCGTTTAACGGTCAGTTTGGCGCCGACCAGCGAGACCCATGAAGAAGACAAAAGCTGCCTGTTGACCAGCATATCGAGCAAATTGATGCCCAGGCGTATTTCGTTGAACTGAATGGGAGGCTTATTACTGGTGTCCCGCGATAAGATATCAATGTCTTCAAGCACCAATTCAGGGCTAAACCCGCGCATCCTGGCGCGTAACCGGCCAATCTCCACCGGCGCGCCGACGAGCTCTTCGATAGTGCTTGCCAGATCGGCTTTGTAACTTTCGATTCCGGATAATAGTAAACGCACTCCGCTTAGGCCGACGGCTATGGCGATCAAGGACCAAAAGACAAAATGTCGCGTTGCTCGCGTAAGATGGTAGATTACAAAAACAGGCACAGATTTAAAGGCCCATATTAAAAAATCCCGCTACTGAATTCGCGCTTTATGAAAGCGGCTTTGATCGTCTTTGGCGAATGAATTCGCCCTTACAGCACTGCATTAAATTAAAGCAGCACGACATCGTACTGTTCCTGATTATATTCCGCTTCCGCCCTGAATTTGATCTGGACGCCCAGGAAGGCCTCCAATTCGGCCAGCATATCGGCTTCTTCATCCAGCAACATTTCCACGACTTCATTGGAAGCCAGCACCAGCAACTGCTGAACATTGTATTGCCTGACTTCGCGGATAATTTCCCGGAATATTTCCAGGCACATGGATTCGGCGGTTTTCAGCACGCCGCGTCCGCCGCAGGCCTTGCAAGGCTCGCAGAGTACATGCTCGAGACTTTCGCGGGTTCTTTTACGCGTCATTTCCACCAAGCCCAGCACCGATACTTCGGTAATCTTAGTCTTGGCATGGTCTTTTTCCAGATTGCGCTCCAGCGCCTGCAAGACCTGTCTCTTATGCTCCTCGCTTTGCATATCGATAAAATCGATAATGATGATCCCGCCCAGATTCCTCAGTCTGAGCTGACGAGAAATTGTCTGCGCCGCCTCTAGATTGGTCTTAAAAATCGTTTCTTCCAGATTTCGTCCGCCGACATAACCGCCGGTATTGACATCGACCGTCGTCATCGCTTCAGTCTGGTCGAACACCAGATGTCCGCCTGATTTCAATTTGACTTTGCGTTCCAGCGCCTTTTGAATTTCATCTTCGACACTGTATATATCAAAGACCGGGCATTCACCGGTGTAGTGCTCGATGATCGGCACCATTTCCGGCACAAACACTTCAGCGAACTCGATCAGACGATGATAGGTTTCCTTGGAGTCCACGCGAATCCGTTCAATGCATTCCTTATATAAATCCCTTAAAGTCCTGACGCTGAGCGGCAAATCCTTATGAATGAACTGCTTGGGCTTGGCTGTGGCGATTTTGGCCAGAATCGATTCCCACAGCTTCAGCAAAAACGTCATGTCCGAAAACAATATCGCCTCTTCCACGCACTCCGCCGCTGTTCTGGCGATAAAACCGCCACAGCCATGCTGCTGCCGGAAGGAATCAATGCATGCGCGCAGCCGGGCTCGCTCGGTTTCGCACTCAATGCGCTGAGATACGCCTGAGTTGTTGGCATAAGGCATATATACCTGATACCGCGATGGAATTGATATCTCCGTGGTCAAGCGCGCGCCTTTTGTACCAATGGGATCTTTGACGACTTGCACGACGATGTGCTGACCCTCGTGCAGATAGTGTTCGATATTCTCCGAGCGCTTTTTTTCCAGTTCCCTGCTGCATAAATCGGAAATATGCAGAAATGCGGCCCGGGACAGTCCGATATCGACAAATGCCGCCTGCATACCCGGCAGTACCCGGCACACCTCACCTTTATAAATATTGCCGACCAGACCTATTTGTCGGCTTCTTTCAATGATCAGCTCCTGCAGAACGCCATTTTCAATAACGGCAACACGAGTCTCGGGCGGGGTAACATTAATTAAAATTTCTTCGCTCATTTGAACAGCTCTATTCCCTGTTTAGCCAATAGTTCGGCGGTTTCAAACAAAGGCAAGCCGACCACGCCGGAAAAGCTGCCGCTTATAGACGATACAAATATCCCGCCCATCCCCTGAATGGCATAGCTTCCGGCTTTATCGACCGGTTCACCGCTGTGCCAATAAGCCAGCATTTCCCGCTCCGTCAACGTCCTGAAAGTGACATCGGTAACGCTGACTGCCTGCCAGTGCTCGCGCCCTCTGAGCGAAATCGCACTATAAACCTGATGTGTTCTTCCCGACAACCGCATCAACATGGCGATCGCATCCTGCTGATCCCGCGGCTTTCCCATAATCCTGTCATCCAGCACCACAGCCGTATCGGCCGCAAGGACCGGCACTTGGCTGCCGAATTTCGCGATACAGGCAGCCGACTTCTCCGCTGCCACGCGTTTGACATAAGCCAGAGGAGCCTCATTGAGACGAGGTGTTTCATCAAGCTCAACCGGACGAATCAAATAATTGACCTGGATCTGATCCAGCAGTTCCTTTCTGCGGGGCGAGGCTGAAGCGAGAATAAGCTGTACCGTCATTATCGATGATAGGGGTGATTGTGAAGAATACTCCAGGCGCGATAAATCTGTTCGGCCACGATAATCCTTACTAAAGGATGCGGAAACGTCAGCGTTGACAAACTCCAGGATTCCCTGGCTATTTGCTTGGCTGCATCTGACAACCCTTCCGGTCCGCCGACCAGCAAGGCGATGTTCTGCCCGCTTTCCAGCCAGCGCTTCATGGCCTGCGCCAGATCGGGAGTGGTCCAGGGCTTTCCGGGAATATCCAGGGTCACGACATGCACTCCCTGAGGGATAGCGGCCAGCATACGCTCGCCTTCTTCTTTAACGATTCTGGCAACATCGCTATTTTTACCCCGCTTGCCCGGCGCAATTTCTTTAAGCACCAGTTCGCACTCACGCGGCAAGCGCTTGGCATATTCGTCGTAACCCTGCCGCACCCAGTCGGGCATACGGTTTCCTACTGAAATCAGATTTATTTGCATGCGCTGCAGAATACAGAGATCACGATTTTGATGCAATTCAGTCTCATAGACAAAACCCGCCATTAAGTAAATAATGCCACTGACTGAATACCAGGCACCTATTGCGCGGAAAAAATGACGCGTCCGGTAGCTTCATTCCATCAGTTTAATTGTTTGGCACAAATGCATAGTTTAGTCTTTCTGGCTCCGTTTTTGCTTAATTTTTTAACCGGTGTGACACATAGACAGCTTCCTATCGGTTTTTCGAGCACTGCAACTCTTGGATGCCCATGGATATTCAACGAAGCGCTACCCGCTCCCAATGACCGCGTTACCAGAGACGTGTGACTACACTACCGCCCATACTAACCGCGGCGTCATTAGTTTTTTAACCAATTGCCAAGAGCTCTACCATGCGATTCAACATTCTGTCTTTGCTTTTACTGCTATCCAGTCTCGAGTCCTGCGCCTGGAACAACGCGCACACTACTTCGCAAGAACAGAATGCCTCGATAATGCCAAGCAGGAACAGGACTGTCAGTTTCTTCAGCCGTATCCATAGAGGGACCCGAGACACGGAAAGAGCCATTTGTGGCTTTTTATATGGCGTACGGGATGGTGTCGACCGTTTTATTTACGATGTTGAAAAAGACTATTATGACGATTATCAAAAATAGCGGAGAGACTGCAAATGCTTTCTGTAAAACTGTCGGGCAACAATTTAGACGGGTTTAAGAAGGACCGCAACTTTCCTCAAGTTCGAAGACAGGCAGGTTCGGATAAACAGCACCGGGATTCTGTACCGAAAAAAAGAACCAAGGCTTAACGGTAAACGGTCAAGCCAGGCAACTTAGGCAGCCTGAACAGGAATGGTATGAGAAGAACGTATAACTTCGTTCTTTTCATTGAAATAAACCAATGTAGGCTTATAATTTGTCAGCTCTTTTTGATCCAGAATCGCATAGGCGCAAACAATGATCAAATCGCCGGGACAGGCCATTCGAGCCGCGGCTCCATTAACGGAAAACAACCCGGAACCCTCTTCCGCACGAATAGCATAGGTTGTAAAGCGCGCGCCGTTATTAATATTATAAATTTGTATCTGCTCATATTCTCGAATGCCTGAAAGATCCAGAATACTGCCATCGATTGCACAGGAACCTTCATAACTCAACTCCGAGTGGGTTACCGTCGCTCTGTGTAATTTCGCTTTAAGCATCGTAATTTGCATATTAAAACAATATAAATACTTTTAAGAACCGCGCATTATGCATTAATTACATAAGCGCATCAACTTTTTAGATATCATGAAACTGGCAACGTTCAGCTCTATCCATCATCACCAACAGGCATGCCGAGTTACGCCTGAACCGGTGCACTCAGCCCAGCACCCTTAGCCATTCAAGCAGAATTTATGGCTTTTTCAAACCTAATAAATCGTCGACGACTTTGTCCTTACCTGGAAAAATAGACATTATCGATCAATCGAGTCCTGCCCAGCTTTGCCGCCGCCAATATAACCAAATCCCTGTCCTCTATTTGCGCTTTGCTCAGATCTGTGCTGCGGCATACGGCAAAATAATCCGGCTGAAAACCGGCTTCCCGCAAAAACAGCAGCGCCCGATTCTCGATGTCCGCGTAAGGCCGATCTCCAGTCAGAATGGCATCGCGCGCCATGCATAAGGATTCATACAATTTGGGAGCCACCTTAATTTCTTCCACGGACAAATAACCATTTCTGGAACTCATCGCCAAACCGCTGGCCTCCCTGACCGTATCCACACCGACGATTTCCACCGGAAAATCAAGATCCCTGACCATGGTCCGTATCACGACCAACTGTTGAAAATCCTTTAGGCCAAACAAGGCAATATCCGGCTGCACCATGTTGAATAGTTTACAGACGACCGTCGCCACACCATTAAAATGTCCCGGCCTGGACGCCCCACAATACAACTCGGACAGCCCGACTACCGATACGACCGTTTTGGCATCAGGCACATACATTTCCGAGACAGGGGGCAGAAACAACAGATCCGCGCCGGCAGTTGCAAGTTTTTCCTGATCTTCGCGTTCGGTGCGAGGGTACGTCTCGAAATCTTCCCCGACTCCGAATTGGGTAGGATTGACGAAAATACTGACTACCACGCGATCGGCTTTTTTTCCGGCCTCGCCGACCAATTGCAGATGGCCCGCATGCAGGTTGCCCATGGTCGGCACGAATGCAATGCGCTTGCCGGCCAATCGCCACTTCGCCATGGTATCGCGCAGCTCAGATACTGAAGTAACTTTCCGCATAATTTAAAAGCTGTGTTCAGGTGTTGGAAACTGTAACTGCTTGACGGCCTCATGATAAGCAGCAATAGCCTGCCCGATACCGGCGGCGCCTTGCATGAAATCCCTTGAAAACCGGGGCCGCTTGCCGACGCCGATGTTGAGCATGTCATAAAGCACCAGCACCTGCCCGTCGCAATCGATGCCGGCTCCGATGCCTATGACAGGAATAGAGAGCTGGGCACTGATGTCGCCGGCAAGCTTCGCAGGCACACACTCCAGAACCAGCAACCCCGCCCCCGCCTGCTCCAGATTATGCGCATCGGCAAGAATTTTTTCCGCTTCAACGCGCTCCTTGCCTTGTACCTTATAACTGCCCAATTGATTGATGGATTGCGGCAGCAGTCCTAAATGTCCACAAACCGGAATGCCCTGATCGACCAGAAAAGCGACGCATTCGGTCCGCGCCCCTTCGAGTTTGACCATTTGCGCACCTCCGGCCTGCATCAAACGGGCGGCATTTTCGGCCGCCATAAGCGGCGTGGCATAGCTCATGAAAGGCAGGTCGGCAATAACAAATGCCCGGCGCCTGGCATTGCTGACGCAGCGGGTGTGATAAACCATGTCGTCCATCTTAACCGGCAGCGTTGTATCATGTCCCTGAATCACCATCCCCAGGGAATCACCCACAAGCATCACATCGATGCCGGCACTGTCGATCAGCAAGCTGAAACTGGCATCGTAAGCGGTCAGGCAACTAATCTTCTCGCCGCGCCGTTTCATCGCCGACAAGTCATTAATTGATAACGGTTTTACCGTAGATAGCGAAGGATACTGAGTCACTTCAGGCCAACCGTTCCAGACCGTTCAAGGGGCAACTTCTAATCAAATCCGCTATGTGACCCTTGCCCGGCACCAACAATTCCGGCGCAATTTCATACAAGGGATACAGCACGAAAGCCCTTTCGGCAACCCCGACATGCGGCACCGTCAACTCAGGCAGGTCAATTTGTTGCCCACCATAGATCAACAGGTCCAGATCCAGCGTTCTGGCACCCCAGCGTTCGCCTTTGCGCACACGGCCGTGCTCATGTTCAATGTGCTGCAGACTTCTCAGTAAATCCATGGCCGGCAGGTTTGTAGCAATCGCCATAACTGCATTAATGTAATCCGGCTGATCCTGCGGCCCCATCGGCGGACTATGGTACAAGCTCGAAAAGGCAAGCTCTTCCACATCATTCAATCCGGCGATTGCCGCATGCGCCGAGTTAATCTGTTCGGCCGGGTTTTCAAGGTTGCTGCCTAAACCTATGTAAGCGACAACCTGATCTTTGTCTGAGTTTTTCATAGCTGAACTCATTTCAAGGTAAACGGTTCAAATACCTTTATCCTGAGTGGCGGCTTTTTTTCGATAAGTCCTTTTCCGCCTTACTCTGCCGTTTTGAGCACCGCGCGGAGGCCGGGTCATTTTCCTTTGCTCGGTTTCATCCGCCTCCTGGTAGCGCCCCCACCATGCCGCCAGCTCAGGATCGGCACCGCCCGTTTCCGCGCGCAACAACAGAAAATCATAGGCGGCTCTAAAACGGGGATGCGCCAACAAGCGGTTGGGCCTGGAACCGACACGCATATTGAATTTGGGCTGTAGCGTCCAGACTTCCCGCATCGACATAGTAATATGACGAGGCAAAGAAGTGCTACTGCTCTGCCTGGAAATCACTTCGGTGGCCGCTTCCTGATAGGCCATTGATTCAGCCATGCCTTTCGCTACTTTTTCCTTGGCTCGTATTGCCACCGGCTCCCATAAAAATGCGGCCAACAGGAAATAAGCCGTAACGGTTTTGCCTTCGGCTATTCTGTTATCGGAATTTTCCAGCGCTTTGATCAGGAACAACTTAGGAAAACCATCTTCCTCAACCGACAGGCTGCTCTCGGTGTCAGGAAACAATATCTGAAATAACCCATAATGCCGGAGCATTTCAAAAGTCTGCAAGGCGTATCCCGATAGAAACAGTTTCAAGGCTTCATCATAAAGCCGGGCAGCCGGTATGCCGTACAACAATTCGGCCAGATCATGAATGGCTTTCTCACAGTCGGGATCCAGATTAAAACCGAGCTTGACGGCAAAGCGCACCGCCCTCAGCATACGCACGGGGTCTTCACGGAAACGCGTTTCAGGGTCACCGATCAGCCTGAGAGTTCCGGTCTTATGATCGTCCATGCCTCCGGTATAATCAACTACCGAAAAATCCTTGATGTTGTAGTAAAGCGCATTAACTGTAAAATCCCGCCGCCAGACATCTTCTTCAATCGTACCGTAAACATTGTCCCGCAACAAACGCCCTTCCTTGTTGAGTACCTGCTTATCGCTCTGCGCCTCTCCTGCACCTCGAAAAGTCGCCACTTCGATAATTTCACGTCCGAAATGCACATGCGCAAGGCGAAACCGGCGACCGATGACACGGCAGTTACGAAAAACCTTTCTGATCTGTTCAGGATCAGCATCCGTGACCACGTCAAAATCCTTGGGCTCCCGGCCCAGCAATAAATCCCGCACGCAGCCGCCGACAAGATACGCCTGGAACCCAGACTTTTGTAATCGATACAAAACCTTCAATGCATTTTCGCTGATCTGGGAGCGCGAAATACTGTGCTCGGAACGCGCATATATTTTCACGGCTGGCGTAGCGTCAGGTTCAGCTTCATTGCTGGCTGGATTAATAATTTTTTTAAAGAAGTTTAAAATGGTCTTTATACCTTGTCTGTTTTTTAATTGTAATATCATATCATTTCATATGATTCTATCCCAATTGACAACTTTCTTTTCTTTTACATTCCCCTTTTTATTATAGTAAAATCACGTCTCTGATTTTTTAATAGCAATCCCAATCGGCTCAATATACTGTTTTTGACGGTTTATAAAGATCAGACAACCCTTTTTTTAACTACGTGCACAAACCCTTAACGTGCTTGACGGAATTGTTATGTTCAAAAAGATTATAAATGGCTTCATTGACCAACCTTTGCTAACCAGCCTTTTTGTAACAGATTTCTTAATTCTTCTGTTCCATAAACCGCCTTTTCTGTTCTCGTTGGCGATGCTGGGAGCGTTAATTGCCATGTGCATGTATTTTGGTCAAAAATTGGCCTTGTTCAAAGATTAATTGTCTCGTTCGCCTCAGAAGAAACAGCTAAAACCAGATAATGGCTCATCGCCAGTACCTGGTTTTTCGCGCCGTTTGGCGGTTATTATCTACGATCTCTTTCTGCTTCTCGCACTTTTGTTTTTCGCGACAGCACTGCTTCTTCCGTTGAATGCCGGAGAAGCATTCACCTCCCGTCAATTCTTTTACCCTGTTTATCTGCTCGTTATCAGCTTTCTTTTTTATGGCTGGTTCTGGACTCACGGCGGACAAACCCTGGGCCTACGATCATGGAAGTTAAAAGTACTGACCTTCAACGGCGAACCCATCAGTTGGAAACAGGCATTATTGCGTTTTTTAGGCGCCATAATTTCCTGGGCTTTTTTGGGTCTGGGATTTTTGTGGATTCTTATCGATAAAAACAGCCGGGGCTGGCACGACTATTTATCGAAGACCGCCTTGTTTTTCGATTCGCAAGAGACACGGCGTTAATAAGGCCAATACCGCTCAAGAACGGACATGATGGCAATGTATTGTTCTATTCGATACCTTTATTACAAGCCAGAAAGCACCTGCCCAACAAAAAAATCAAATAATCCATCTGCCGTCCCGGGCAAGCCGTTCCCATGTCCGGCATCAGTTTTCATCAAAATCCGGAACCCAACTTTCCCGCCATCTGCCAATCTTGTCAGCAACCTTGATTCAGAAAACAAAAAAGCTTTAACCTATCCGAATGCCATGCCCGTTTATGCCGGCTTGGGATATGGCGGACTAACCCTGACTTTTCCTTGAATGCGCCGCATAAAGCGTAATCAATGCAGCCATGAGCCCACTTTCTTAAAATTATGAACAATCCATTACTGCAGAACTCAGCATTACCGTTGTTTTCACAAATCAAACCTGAACATGTGGAACCGGCCATCGATCAGCTGCTGGCCGACGCCCGCACCATTGTCGAGCAACACCTTCAGGCGGCCACCGAGTACACCTGGGAAAACCTGGTTGAACCGATTGAAGACGCTGAAGATCGCCTGAGCAAGGCCTGGTCTCCGGTCAGCCATATGAATTCGGTCGTCAACAGCGATGCCCTGCGCGAAGCGTATAACGCCTGCCTGCCCAAACTCAGCGAATATTCGACTGAAATGGGCCAAAACGAAAAACTGTTTAACGCCTATCAGGCCATTGCCGACAGCGAAGCGTATACTGCGCTGGATAGCGCACAACAAAAAATCATCCAGAACGCGCTAAGGGATTTCAGATTATCCGGGATTGATCTCGATGCCGGAAAGAAGCAACGCTATAAAGAAATCAGCCAGGAACTGTCACAGCTTGCCAGCAAGTACGAAGAAAACCTGATGGATGCGACCAATGCCTGGACCAAGCTGATCAGAGACGAAGATGACCTGGCCGGTCTGCCCGAATCCGCGCTGGCGGGAGCCCGGCAAACCGCTGAAAGCCATAATGAAGAAGGCTGGATGATCACGCTGCAGTTTCCTTCCTATATCGCAGTCATGACTTATGCCGACAACCGGGAATTGCGCCGTGAACATTATGAGGCTTTTGCCACGCGCGCATCAGACCAGGGCCCGCATGCCGGTCTTTATGACAACAGCGAAATCATGGAAAAAACGCTGGCCTTGCGTCATGAAAAAGCCCTGTTGCTGGGTTTTAACAATTATGCCGAACTGTCTTTGGCCAAGAAAATGGCCGAAAAATCCGAAGACGTGGTCGGCTTCCTGGAAGACCTGGCCGACCGGTCCTGGCGCCAGGCGCGCAAGGATTTAGTGGAATTGCGCCAGTTTGCCAGGCAACACTACGGCATCGGCGACCTGCAACCCTGGGATATCAGCTATTACTCGGAAAAAATGCGCCAGCATTATTACCAGCTGTCCCAGGAAGAAGTGAAGGCCTACTTCCCCATCACTCGCGTTTTGCCCGGTCTGTTTGCCGTCGTTGAAAAGCTGTTCGGCCTGAGTATCAGCGAAATTACCGGCTTTGACAGCTGGCATCCCGATGTCCGTTTCTTCGAGATCCACGACCAGCACGGCCAATTGCGCGGCCAGTTTTATACCGATCTTTATGCGCGTCCGAAAAAACGTGGCGGCGCCTGGATGGATGACTGCGTGAGCCGCAAGAAAACCGGCGATCGCATTCAGACGCCGGTCGCCTATTTGACCTGCAACTTCACCCCGCCCGCCGGCAATGATCCTGCGTTATTGACGCACGACGAAGTCACGACCCTGTTCCATGAATTCGGCCATGGCCTGCACCACATGCTCACGCAGATCGATCATTTAGGCGTATCGGGCATCAACGGCGTCGAATGGGACGCGGTCGAACTGCCCAGCCAGTTCATGGAAAACTGGTGCTGGGAAAAAGAAGCCCTGGACCTGATTTCTGGCCATTATCAGACCGGCGAGCCGCTGCCTGAAGAACTGTTCAATAAAATGCTGGCCGCCAGAAACTTCCAGTCCGGCATGATGATGGTCAGACAGCTCGAATTCAGCCTGTTCGATTTCAGAATCCACCGGGATTACGACCCTAAAAAAGGCGGCCGCATTTACCAGACACTGGAACAGGTCAGAGATATGGTCGCCGTTATCAAGCCACCCAGATTCAACCGTTTTGCGCACAGCTTCTCGCATATTTTCGCCGGCGGTTATGCAGCCGGTTACTACAGCTATAAATGGGCGGAAGTGCTGTCCAGCGACGCTTTCTCCCTATTCGAGGAAAAAGGCATTTTTGATCAGGAAACCGGCCACTCGTTCCTGACGAATGTTCTGGAAAAAGGCGGTAGTGAAAATGCCATGGACCTGTTCGTGCGCTTCCGCGGCCGCAAACCGGCCATCGATGCGTTACTGCGGCACAACGGCATAGCGGCATGAAGTACAGAGACCTGCGCGACTTTATCAGGCAACTGGAAAAACAGGGTGAGCTGAAGCGAATCACGATGCCTGTCGATCCCTATCTGGAAATGACCGAGATCTGCGATCGCACCCTGAAGCAGGGCGGTCCGGCGCTGTTGTTCGAATACCCGACAGGCTCCAATATTCCGGTTCTGGCCAACCTGTTCGGCACGCCGCGCCGCGTCGCCATGGGCATGGGGGCCGAATCGGTCGCGGAACTGCGCGGCATCGGCGAACTGCTGGCTTATTTAAAGGAGCCGGAGCCGCCTAAGGGCATGAAAGACGCCATGGAAAAGATTCCGGTTTTCAAGCAGGTGCTGAATATGGCGCCCAAGCTGATCAAGGAGCCGCCCTGCCAGGAACTGGTGCGCGAAGGCGACGCAATCGATCTGGGCGACTATCCGATTCAGACCTGCTGGCCTGATGATGCCGGCCCCTTGATCACCTGGCCGCTGGTCATCACCAAAGGTCCGAATAAAGACCGGCAGAACCTGGGCATTTACCGCCAGCAGGTCATCGGCAAAAACAAGGTCATCATGCGCTGGCTGGCGCATCGCGGCGGCGCCCTGGATTTCAGGGAGTGGCAACAGGCCCATCCCGGCCAGCCTTTCCCGGTTGCCGTGGCCCTGGGCGCGGACCCGGCTACGATACTGGCCGCCGTCACGCCGATTCCCGACACCCTGTCCGAATACGCATTCGCGGGCCTGTTGCGGGGCAGCAAGACGGAAGTGGCCAAGTGCCTAACCAGTGACTTGCAAGTTCCGGCCAGCGCCGAGATCGTTCTGGAGGGCTTTATCTATCCCGGAGAGACGGCGCCTGAAGGTCCGTTCGGCGATCACACCGGCTATTACAACGAGGTCGATGAGTTTCCAGTCTTCACGATTGAACGCATCACCCAGCGTCAGGCGCCTATCTATCACAGCACCTATACGGGCCGGCCGCCTGATGAACCCGCCATCCTGGGCGTGGCGCTGAATGAAGTCTTCGTGCCGATATTGCAAAAACAGTTCCCGGAAATTGTTGACTTTTACCTGCCGCCGGAAGGTTGTTCGTACCGCATGGCCGTCATCAGCATGAAAAAACAATATGCCGGCCACGCCAAGCGCGTCATGCTCGGCACCTGGTCGTTCCTGCGCCAGTTCATGTACACCAAATTCGTCATCGTCGTCGACGACGATGTCGACGTGCGCAACTGGCAGGATGTGATCTGGGCCATAACCACGCGCATGGATCCGGCGCGCGACCTGACGATACTGGAAAATACGCCTATCGATTATCTTGACTTCGCCTCGCCGGTATCCGGGCTGGGTTCCAAAGTCGGTTTTGACGCGACCAATAAATGGCCGGGGGAAACCACTAGGGAATGGGGGCGTCCCATTGCTATGTCCCGGAATGTCATTAAAAAAGTGGACGAGATCTGGGACTCTCTATTTTAAATAGCCTAACCATTACTGAACATCGGGTTCAACCGGTTTTTATTTTTCATCTGCACCGCTGCCGCAGCGGTGCAGACTCCGGCCAATCTTTTTAAACACTCACAAAATTGTCAGGCAGCGCATTTTATGATAATAAGATAGCGTCTCTGTGAGAGTTTGTCTCTGCTATCGTTTAGCCAATAGTCCTGAGTTCAAGGACTGCATCAAGTCTAGCCCTGTTTTTTATTCGTACCATTTTTAAAGTTTAAATGGACAGCTCTGTGGGTAGAGCTTGGGAAGGAAAAACTGAATAATTTGTGGAGAACGACATGAATGAGAAGTCTCCCGTTCGTGGAGTGAAAGACAAAAACGCCAGCGAAGCCCGTATACCTGGTCTGGATGCCTTGCGAGGCATGGCCGCGGTAGGTGTGGCAATCTTCCACTTCCATTATTTCTTCGATGCCGGCCCCAACTTCCTGATACTCCAGCCCATTTATAATGGCGCTCATTTTTTTGTCGAGCTGTTTTTTGTGTTATCGGGATTCCTGCTGGTTCAGGTTTATGCGCATATTCGCAGTTACCGGGAACTGGCGGTACGCCGCATTGCCAGATTATTTCCCTTGCAGTGGTTGAGCCTACTGCTCGTAATGATCGGGCAGTACTGCTATGCCCAGGTCCATGGCAAGCCGTTTATTTATGAGATCAACGACAGCTACCACTTCGTGCTTAATCTTCTGCTCCTGCAGCAGGTAGGCCTGCAAGAGGGCTTTTCGTTCAACGGCCCTTCATGGTCCATTTCCGCGGAATGGGCGATTAATCTGGTCTTCTTTGCCCTGCTGCTGCGGCCCAGGCTGCTCGTGCCAGCTTCCATTGTATTAGCCCTTCTCAGCGTCATACTGTTATCGGCTGGCGCGGGCGACATCGCTCGGCTGACGATCTTGTTCGGATTCCTGGATACAGGATTGCTGCGTGTCGGCTTCGGCTTTTTTGTCGGAGTACTCGCCGCGAAGCTCGTTACCCGGTTCTGTACACCCGGACGAATGAGTTTAAGCTGGGACGGCATTACCTTGATTTGCCTCACCGTTTTCATAGGGTTTCTCGGATCAGTCGAGATCAACCACAACCTATACGCGCAAATTCCTGTGGTCGGTGTGCTGATGCCTTTGCTTGTTATCGCATGTTCCAAAGGGCGGCTTTTCTCGACAGTGCTTTCAACGAGGCCTCTGACCTGGCTGGGCGATATTTCCTACGCCGTCTACTTATTGCATTTTCCGATTCAGATACTGATCTTCGGATTTCGCAAATCGCTGCCGGTTCCCCTCAATTCAGGGGAAGCTATACTGGCCTATGTGTTGCTGCTACTGGCTGTATCGCATCTGGTATTTACCTATTTTGAACGTCCGTCGCAAAAATTCATTCGTGCCCGATTAAGAGCTCGCTCGCCGGCCGTTCCAATATCGGAGCCTTATAAAGCCATACCGGACGATGAGGTGGATGCCGTCGTTTCCGGAGCGGCCGAACGATGAAAACATTCCGTATCTGTGCCGCTCCTATTCTTAGAACGTGGTTAATGATCGCCGTCCTCGCCTGCTGGCCGTTTTATGTGCAAGGCGCTGATGTCGTCGATCTTTTCATTCTTGCCGGTCAAAGCAACATGCAGGGTTACATGGGCGATGCCTCGAAGTTTCCACCGGGTTCATCGATCACCGATCTTTCCATCCCGTTTTATTATGTCGAACCGGCCATGGACGGGCATGATCTGGCGCCAAAACCGAGCGCAGTTTCCGAAACCCGGCCCATATCCGCAGCAGCTAAATCAATTGCAAAAGCCAAACAACTATGGAGCGATTTTCGACGCGGCTCGGCTCGATTGTTAGAGTGGCCGCCCGCACCAGTGCCGCGGCTGCAATGGACTTATCTCGGGCCGCAGTGGGGTCGATTCCCCGGCGGCCATTTCGGACCGGAAGTCAGTTTTGCCAGAAAACTTTTGCAGGATGGACTTCATCCCGCCATATTCAAATATTCCAAAGAATCGACCAGCCTGGCCGACGATTGGAAAGGACCGGGAGAAGGAGGGTTGTACGATGATTTCCTGAAAACCCTGCGTAAAGCAATAAGCGACCTGAATCACGCCGGCTACTCGGTCAAGATTCGAGGTCTGGTTTGGATTCAAGGGGAAAATGATGCCTTAACGGAAGAAGCGGCTGATCGGTACTTCAACCGGCTACAATCCATTATCCGCGATTTGCGTCAGGAAATATTGACGAACCGAACGCCTGTCATTCTAGGCGCTGACGAGATGCATCCGCATATGGCACTGCGGCCGCAAGTGAAAGCCGCCCAAGAAGCCATGGCCAAGGCCGAACCATGCGTCATTCGATCTTCCATGCAAGGCCTGAAAAAAGCCGATTTCACGCATTTGACGCCTGAAAGTCTTGTTGATCATGGACTTCGGCTTTATCGCAGCTATCGGCGGATAGCCGCGGACTGTTCTTCTACTCCGAGGTGAATGGGCAAACCCCAAGTTGACCAGGTTGCAATCCTTTTTATTTAGGAGACAGTGTCAATCCGACTGACGATTTCGCTGGAAGCCAGTTCCAGGCCGAATTTGTAACATTCGCTGGCTTTATCTGTCTCCCCGCGGGCAAACAGCAAATCGCCCAGCAGTTGGTAAGCCCGGACAGTCGGTTCGATGGTAATACTGTAACTGAGATACTTCTCGGCTTTTTCGGTATCGTCACATCTGAGACTCAATTTACCTAGAGTCAATTGTAAAATCGCGTCACCCGCATGCGTCGTGAGCCATTGCTCCGCCGTTTCAAGCTGTTTGAATGCATCAGAAGACTGTATGTCGCCAAACAAGACCAGCAGAGTTTGATCCCAGCTTGTCGACAGGATTTTAACCAGTTCATCCTCAACCTGAGCACCGGCGCCGGCTTCAATCATGGCGGCAAAATAGATCGCCGGTATGCCGTGCATGCTTTTGATATGATCGGGAATTTCCGACCAAAGCGACTCAATTTCCTTGATATCGCCAGTTTCGGCCACCTGCTTTAATAATTCACTGTAAGCCTCGGTCTCGAGCAATTTTATCTCGGCCTCCATCAGCACTTTATTATTATTCAACGACGGAATCAGTTTTCGAATACCTTCCCAATCACCTATGTGCTGATAAGTCTGATGCAATAATTTCAGCACACTGGCATGCGTCGGATCTATAGAATGTAGGCGGGTCAGGGTTTCCAGTGCTTGTTCAAACTGATTCCCCGACAAGTGCAGTTCCGCCTGGGTCAAGCCGATCGCGACATCGGAACCGGGGGCCTGATCCGCGGCCTTTCTTAAATATTCGTCTCTTTTATCATAGGCGCCACGCGATTGCGCGGCTTTTGCCGCGGTCAAGTAATGCAGCAACGGCGCACCGCTATTCGAGGCATGTTTGATTAATACTTTTTCGGCCTTTTCCCAATTACCTTCGGCCGAATCTACCAGGCCTGCAATCAAGGCTTCTTGGGAACGGTTGAATTTAATGTTTTTTGTACGCGCTTTGACTTGCCCCGGCAGTCTGAGCAGCCAGCCCAGAAACCTAAAGACCAAATAGAGTATGAAAAAGCCAACGATCAGGCTGACTAAAAAAACAACCAAGGTGGTCTCCATGGACCACTGACCAATGCCGATCAGCACATAACCGGGATTTTCAAAGCCCCCCAGCCATTGATTGACCAATAAAGCGGCGGCAATCGTAATTAACAGAGCCCCCAAAAAGAAAAGTATATTTTTCTTCATTACAGACTCTCTATCATTGCGCGGCAGGTGCGGGAGCCGGCGCTACTGCCGGTTCTGGCTCCTGCGGGGGAACGGGTTCTGGTGTGGCTGCCGGTTTCTGGGCCGATGGCGCTGGCGCTACTGCCGGCTCAGGTCCGCGCGCGGGAGCCGGCTGCGGTACTGCTTCAGAAGGCGGCATCGCCTTGTCGGTTTCCAGCCTGAGTTTGACAATATCCCTGAGCATTTTCAGTGATTGACTGATATCTGGAAATTGGCTTTGGATCTGAATTCCCTTCAGTCTGTCCAGTTCGGCAATAAAACTTTTTGCTTCCGGATTCTGCATAAAATGTTGCTCCGTCCATTTTTTTGTATCCGCCAGACTGGCCTGATAAAGCGGTTCATTGTGCTGAACCAGCGCAACCTTGACCGTTTCCAGCTTTAGCTTTAACTGCTCTTTGATGAACTGAGCTTCTTCCTGGGTCAATATCGCTTTGATCGGCTGTTCGGTATGCCGGATCGTGACAATCTCTTCCAATTCGCTCAGCGCGGAATCGAGCAAATCTTTTTCTTCCAGGCTTTCTTCAGCCGGTTTTTCGGGCTTTTGGGGAGGTGTCGGCGTTTTGCCGGCATGCGGCAAATACAAGGTCAACTTGTCTATCTGGTCAATCTGTGACTGAATTGATGAGTAAATGCCAACAATATCGGGAACCTCGATTCTATTAAGTGCTGCAAGATCCCTGGCGATCTGCTCACGTACCTTGAACACCGCCGCATCACCGCTTTCCCGCAAGCGCTGGTCGGCTGCTTCCAGGGCCGCGCGCGTGGTATTTACATCTCCCACCAAATGCAAACGCTCGCTGGCCGTGCTCAGTAAATATTCGGCGTCGGCAATCAACCAGTCGCCGCGCGTCTTGCCGAGTTGCCGCTGCACCTGCTGAATGGCACTATTGAGCTCTTTGCGGGTACTGTCGAGTTTTTCGTTATGCAGACGGGAAAAATCCTCTAGCGTTTTGGTATAATGCGCATCCTTGCCGGCAATACTGGCTTCCAGGGTTGCCAGTTGCGACTGCACTGCGGATAATTGCGACTGATATCCGCTGATCTGTTTCGACAGTTCAATCAGATGCATATCGCCCTTGTTTACTTCCCCGCCTAAACTGGTCTGTTCCTCACGCAATTGCGTAAATAGGATGAATCCGGCGCCAGCCACCCCGAAAATGATGAGCAAAATAATGATACCAAACCAGAATCCGCTACGAGACCGGTGAACTTTAGTATTCTCGCTCACGTTCTGTTCCTGTTTTTTACTCAATTCGGCCACACTATTCCCCATTACATACTATTGTTACTGTCTCTAGAATTTCTGTGTCAGCAGGATTTTCCGTCACAGTAATCCGTTTAAACCCCATCTCCGCAGCCAATTGCCTGATTCTATCGCTCACCACTACCAAGGGGATCGGCAATAACAGCTGATGATTTTCTTCGCCCAGCATGATTAATAAATTCCGCAATGCTTCACCGCTGGTGACGGTGATAACATCCAGACGGCGCTGGACAAGTAATTGGACTACCTGTGACTTATCAATACTGGGAATCGTTCTTTTGTAAACTTCCAGATACTGAACCTCTGCCCCTCTGCCACGCAGGATATTGGCCAGTTCCTCCCGCCCGCCTTCTCCCCGCACGATCAAACAGGCCTGTCCCTTGACCTGTTGCATTTGCGGCATGGCCAACAATGCTTCACTGGTATAGCCTTGTTCAGGCACCACATCGACAGCCATTCCGGCTGTTTCCAATGCCCGGGCGGTTGCCTGCCCCACAACGGCAAAACGCACGGTCTTTAATCGATCTATTTTGCCATCATTCGCTTTCAGTGCAAAATTTACTGCATTTGCGCTAATAAAAACAACCCACTGGAATTTTTCGAGGTTTTTTAACGTATTCCTGACTTCGCCGATATTGTCGCGCGCGACAATATCGAGCACCGGAAAACGAATGGCCTCGCCGCCATGCTCTTGAATTAAACGGCTTAAATTTTCTGCCTGATGGGCCGGCCGCGTGACTAAAATCCGCGCACCGTTTAATTGCTTGATCAATGGAACAACTCTTGCAAAATTTTATCCGCGCCACAGGCCAATAAATCTTCCGCGATCGAGCATCCGATAACTTCGGCCTGATCCGGAGTACCTGATTGCGCGGTGCGGTAAATCACCGTGCCGTCGGGGCTGCCGACCAATCCGCGCATGACCAGCAGATTGCCTTGCAACTGCGCAAAACCGGCGATCGGTACCTGGCAGCCGCCATTCAAACGCGCATTCATCGCTCTTTCGGCACTGACGCAAATTTCGGTATCGTGATCATGCAGGGCTCTCAACATCGCGTTGACTTCGCTATCATCGGCGCGGCATTCTATACCGATAGCGCCTTGCCCTATGGCCGGCAGACTGATGTCGGGGTCGAGGCATTCCGCGATACGGTCAGCCATGCCCAGCCGTTTCAGCCCCGCCGATGCCAGGATAATGGCATCAAATTCACCGGCATCGAGTTTCGCCAGCCGAGTATTGACATTGCCTCTCAGCGATATTATTTCCGCCTCGGGGTAGCGCTCTTTTACCTGACATTGCCTGCGCAGGCTGGACGTGCCGATTCTGGCATTAGCCGGCAAATCCAGCAATGACGCATAGCGGTTCGACACGAAGGCATCGGTCGGGTCTTCCCGCGTTAAAATAGCCGCCAGATGCAACCCTTCCGGAAACTCTACCGGCACATCCTTCATCGAATGCACGGCAATATCGGCTGTTCCCTCCAGCATGCCCTGCTCCAGTTCCTTGACGAACAAACCCTTGCCGCCGACTTTGGCCAGAGGCGCATCCAGGAATTTATCACCGCGCGTGGTCAGTTTTACCAGTTCGGTTTTCAGGCCAGGAAAAGCCTGCTCCAAACGTTTTGCAACATGTTCTGCCTGCCACACCGCCAAAGGACTCTTGCGCGTGGCTATACGAATAATTTTTTCAGCCAAAATAAACCCTTCATTTTGAATATAAATTGCACATTGTACTCCCATTAACGCAATGGCGTCTTATTGGCCTTAAATTCTTTAAAACAACTGCGCACTTTCGCGGCCAACCGGCGGCTGACTATCAGTTTCTCCTCAATGCCCAGGCATTGGATCGACAACCGCCCATCCAATTGTCTCTGCAGGACCTCAATATGGCGCAGGGAAACCAGCGCATTGCGATGTATCCGGATAAATAGCCCAGTGAATTCGTCTTCCAGCGCTTTTAACGACTCATCCAGCAAATAGGCTTTTTCAGGCGTTTTGACGATGACATATTTTTGGTCGGCCTGAAAAAACACAACATCTTTAATCGGAACCAGATGCAAGCCCGCCTGCACCTGTACGCAAAGATGAGAACGCGCCGAGTTCTCGGGCAGCCATTGCTTTAGATCGTCCCATTTTGCACGATTGAACACCTGCGCTTTCTGCAGGGCGTTAAGCAGGCGCTCCTTGCGAATCGGTTTTAATAAATAGTCGATCGCATTCGCGTCAAAAGCCTGCAGCGCATGTTCATCATAGGCGGTGGTAAAAATAATGGCCGGCGGAGATTTTATTTTCGCCACCTCCCGCGCGACGCTCAATCCGTCCATATCCGGCATTCTGACATCCAGCAGCAGAATATCGGCCCCGGTCTCCTGCCATTTCTGTAATGCCACGCGACCGTTTTCAGCCTCCGCAACGATCTGGACATCCTCAGTAGTTATTTCGTTGATCAGGCTTTTCAAACGCAGCCTGGCCAGCTTCTCATCATCGGCGATTAAAATTTTCATGATTTGATTTGATAAGGAATCATTATATCCACGTAATAGCTTCCTTCTTTCCTATAGCGTTTGACATGGCCGTTGCCCGCAAAACACCCCGCTATTCTGGCCGCCAGGTTATCCATTGCCACCTGATTGCCCTTACGCTGCCGGTAAGCGCCGTCAGGCGGCAGCGTATTTCTCACCGACAGCACAATCCCGCCGAGGCCCCATGCGCCCCTGATGACAATTTCGCCACCCTTCGGATCGGGTTCCACACCGTGATAGACCGCATTTTCAACCACCGGCTGTAAGCTCAGCGGCGGCAGCAGCGCATCCCGAGGCAGGTCGTCAATATCCCAGCTGACTTTTAAACGTTCATCCAGGCGATGAAACTCGATCGCCAGATACAGGTTCACCAGCTTGATTTCCTCGTCCACCCTGATCAAGCGGGCCTGATCGACCCGCATGCTGGCACGGATCAGTTCCGCCAGGTCTTCTATCAACTCTTCCGCCAATCCGGGCTGAATCCGGGTCAAACTGGCAATGGTATTTAAACTGTTAAACAGAAAATGCGGCCTCATCCTTGCCTGCAGCGCATCCAGGCTGGCGGCGGCCTGCGCTTCAACCTGACGTTGCCATTGATGCAGAACGAACAGATAGCGCAACACAGCCAATGAGACCAGGCTGCTGATACCTACCGTACGCCAGTAAAATTCGGTTTTGTGCGCCGGACTTACCAATGGCAATAAAAGATTCGCCTTCGGCAGCGCATCAACCACCAGCCAACAAACCAGAGCGCTGATCAATTGGATGATGCTAAACGCCGCCAGCCCGGCAAAAAAGTCGCTGCCGCGCGCCAGTCTTTTCCCCAGCCAGCACAAGGCGGCCGCGCTCATCAGGGCGATCCACAGCGCGAGCAAAGACCTGATCCCGAATTCGGACAAAAAACCCAACGCCGAGGTATCTGCCGCCAGCGTCAGTAAAAACGCCAGCAATTCGGCCAGAAAGAATACGACCAACAGCATCCTGACCGAGCAAAAATCCGGTAAAAAATTCATCTCTGCTTTTAAATTCATCAACAACAGTTTAGTTGTATAATCTGGCATTTTCAGTTAACCGCATTAAAAAAACGCCATGACTACAGTTAATTCCGACAAACTTTCCAGTGCTCGTTTCGCCGAAGCGACCGATGCCTTTGTTGAGGTGTTTACCGCTTCGGTGGACTTTGACCGGCGCATGGCGGAGCAGGATATACAAGGCTCCATCGCGCACGCCACCATGCTCTGCAAGATCGGCATTCTGACCGAGCAGGAACGCGACGACATCATCGGCGGCCTGACCCGGATCGGGCAGGAAATCAGGGAGGGCAAGTTTGCCTGGTCGATCAAGCAGGAAGACGTGCACATGAACATCGAGGCGAGGCTGACCGACCTGATCGGCATCGCCGGCAAGAAATTGCATACGGGCCGCTCCCGCAACGACCAGGTTGCGACCGATATCCGCCTTTACCTGCGCAGTGAGATCAGCAACATCAGCGTCCAGCTTACGCGCCTGCAAACCGCCATTCTCGATCTGGCCGAACAAGAAGCCGATACCATCATGCCCGGCTTCACGCATCTGCAGGTCGCCCAGCCGGTCACTTTCGGCCACCACCTGATGGCCTGGTTCGAAATGCTCAGCCGCGACCATGAAAGACTGCGGGACTGCGGCAAGCGTCTCAACATCATGCCCCTGGGCGCCGCGGCGCTGGCCGGCACCAGTTACCCGATCGATCGTCAGATGACGTCCGACCTGCTCGGCTTCAACCGCCCGTCGGCCAATTCGCTCGATTCGGTCAGCGACCGCGATTTCGCGATCGAATTCACCGCGGCCGGCAGCCTGATCATGATGCATCTGTCGCGTTTTTCCGAGGAATTGGTCCTATGGTCCAGCGCCCAATTCGACTTCATCGACATTCCCGATGCCTTCTGCACCGGCTCGTCGATTATGCCGCAGAAGAAAAACCCCGACGTGCCCGAACTGGTGCGCGGCAAATCCGGGCGCGTCGCCGGCCATTTGGTGTCGCTGCTGATGCTGATGAAAAGCCAGCCGCTGGCCTACAACAAGGATAACCAGGAAGACAAGGAACCGCTGTTCGACACGGCCGACACCCTGATCAACTGCCTGCGCGCTTTTGCCGACATGGTGCCGCATCTCGTTGCCAAAAGGCAGAATATGTACAATTCAGCCAAGCGCGGCTTCGCCACGGCCACCGACCTGGCCGATTATCTGGTGCGCAAGGGCATGGCTTTCCGCGATGCGCATGAAGTGGTAGGACAGGCCGTGCGCCTGGGCCTTGACAGCAACCGTGATCTATCGGAGCTCTCGCTGGCGGAGTTGCAGCAGTTTTCAGCCATGATCACGGCCGATGTATTCGAGGTGTTGACGCTGGAAGGCTCGGTCGCGGCCCGCAAACATATCGGCGGCACGGCGCCTGAAACCGTAAGGCAGGCCATCCAGGCCGCGCGCCAAAGCATCTCGGCCGCCTGATAGCGCCCAGTTTCAAGGTGCAAGGCCCGCTCGCGCTTTGCGCCTTGACTCACCGGTGTTAATACCGGACTGATAATCAGTGTTCATTCACGCTTTGTTCTATACTTGACGGGTATCAATACTGAATATCATCACTGTGACAGAACACTATCAATTGCCGCCTATCCGCCTGGGCTCGCCCGGCGAAGACATTTCGGTCAGGGATCTTCAGGCGATCAAACAGCGCTTTAAAAAACTGCACCAGTATCGGAGACAGTGCGTCCAGAATTTTCTGCAGCCCCGGCAACGCCTGTTTTTGGATCTGTTACCGCTGATTTTTCATCATAACTACCCGTTGCTGCCGGGGTTTATTTCCTCGGAAACGCCAGCCGGCATACCTGACTACAGCCCTTCCAGCCAGACCATAAAAGCGGCCAAGCAGTTCTCAAAAAATTTCAAAAGCATGCGCCGCATGCTCCACAGCTATCCTATCGAAGGCTTGTTTCTAATGGGCAGCGCCGGCAGCATAGCCTTTTCCAAAACCAGCGACATGGATATCTGGCTTTGCCATCAGGCCGGGTTATTGGCTTATGAACTTGATGAACTGCAAAAAAAGGCCGCCGCCGTGGAAACATGGGCGGCATCATTAGGGCTGGAAGTACATTTCTTCCTGATCGACAGCCAACAGTTCCGGCTTGGCCATGACACGCCGCTGTCCACGGAAAGCAGCGGCAAAACCCAGCATTACCTGCTGCTGGAAGAGTTTTATCGAACCGCTATTTATATTGCCGGCAAAAGCCTGGCCTGGTGGCTGGTCCCGCCCCATGAAGAGAACAATTACACCCAATATGTCAAGCACCTGAAAGAGGGCCGCTTCATTTATGACCATGACTTTATTGATTTGGGAGGCCTGGAAGCCGTGCCCGCCGAAGAGTTCATCAGCGCAACCCTCTGGCACATCTACAAGTCCATTCATGCCCCGCACAAATCGCTGCTGAAGCTGTTATTAATGGAGTGCTATGCCAGCGAATATCCCCAGCCGGAGTGGCTTTGCCAGACGATAAAAAAAATCATCTATCAAGGAAATTTTGTCACCGCCGACCTGGACCCCTATTTGCTCATCTACCGCAAGGTTGAAGCTTATCTGCAACAGGCCGGCAGCACCGGCCGGTTAGCTCTGGCGCGTCAATGCTTTTACCTGAAAATCATGGGCTTGTCCGATAATACCCTGGATGCTCAAAGCCGGGCTTTCAAGGAACACTATATACAGGATATTGCCATTGCCTGGCACTGGCCAACTTCGACGATCGCCGATCTTAAACAGCAGAAATACTGGGATATCCGGAAAGCGACGCAGGAACATGCCATTATTCTCCGGCAATTGACCCATTGTTTCCGCATGATCATGGGTTTTGCCAGAGAGCATGTTAAGCAAAACTATGAGGTCGGTAATGATCTGAAGCTGATCGGCAGAAAGCTTTACTCATTTCTCAGAAAAAAGACCGGCAAGATTGAAATTATCACAACCCGCACCGCCATTCATGCCAAGGAACAGGAATTATCCATTGTCGAAACGCCAGGTTTCGGATGGTCTTTGTTTCTGAAAAAAGTTCAGATAAGCGAGGCAGCGGATTTTGATCCGCTGATCTCCTGTCGCAGCTTGCTTGAAGTCTGCTGCTGGCTGGTCGTCAATCGACTTTACCATAAACAGCTACAGCTCCATTTCAGCTCGACATCGCTGCAGTTCCCACGAGGCGAATTGCATGCCATCCTGAGCCATTTGGACCAATTTTTAACACCCCACTTTAACCGCGAGAACTCGCTGGATACCTACCGGCATTTAAAAACCCTGCTTAACTCGCTGATTGTTCTGAATTTGGGCCTGTCAATGCCCGACAGCCGGGAAGCAGGCCTGCATCTGATGAGCGATCGCTCCGACCCTTTAAGTTACGGCCATGACCGACAATGTTTCGTGCAAACGCTGGACAGTGTCTCAATCTCGAACTGGAATGAAATCACGACCTGCCGGTATGAAGGCATGGAAGGCCTGCTTGATTGTCTGACGCGGATTATCAACAAACACAGAAAACCCTTGTCGCCGGATGATTTAACGCTGATCTGCCATACGCCGATTCGCGCCCACAGCATCATGCAGCGCATTAAGAGCGTTTTCAATATGTTGATAACGCTGTTTCCCGGACAAGACAATTCGACACGCTACCTATTGTCCGGCGGCGCGACATTTTATGTCTTCCAATGCAGCAATAATTTTTTAGGTTATCGAAGTTTGGCTACAAAGGACCTGCTTCTTAAAGAGCTGGCTCGCCCTCAGGCGCAATTCGGCCATCTCGTTTTTGATCAGGGCATCCTTGAAGACACGCCCATTCCGCTGATCTATACGTTAAATAAGGCGCAGACCATTCAACTATTTTATGCACACAGCCTGACGCAGATCATGGTTTATATCGTCGATGAAAAAGGGGCCTTGTACAGGCAAACGCACAACCGCTCAGACCCCAATCAATTGTTGAATCAATATGCCGCTTTTCTGGAAGCGGTGCTTAATCACAATGCGTTAAAGCCCCTGCTATCCATTGAGTATTACGAAATCCAGAAAAATTCCGCCGGGGTTTTGTCATGCAGTCCATTGCAGCTGAAAGCGCCCTCGGCCGGCAAGCAGCTGACCGTGCGCATCAGCGGCGAAATTGCCGATAATGGTTTGGCTTACACGATTTATTGCAACAAACAGGCATTCTCATCACGAACATACGGCAACCAGCTTTTTCAGGCCGTCCATGAGCATATCCTGCAGTTCCGGCGCGACCAGCTGGATTATCCGGTTTATATTACCGATATAGACCTGCCGCTTTCCGCATTTCATCTCGTCAGTCCGGATCAGTTGCAAACCATCCATTACCTGAATTACAAACAAAGCATAGAGGCCAAATTAAATGCCCGCGCCACTTTGCCATGACCGAATTTTCATAGAATAGACTAATCGCCCTGGCTTTTGGTATAGTCGTAAAAAACCACGGAGATTCGGTGTATCCGTTTCAATTGAGCCTTTCAAACTATCTGGAGAAATTCTATGCCAATTAAAATTGCAATTAATGGTTATGGCCGTATTGGCCGCAATATTGTGCGCGCCTTATACGAATCAGGCCGTAACGATGAATTTCAAATTGTTGCAATCAATGATTTGGGTAGCAGTGAAACCAATGCCCATCTGACTCAATACGACTCCGTGCATGGAAAATTTCCCTTTGAAGTCAGCGTCGATGGCGACGACATGATTATCAACGGCGACAAAATCAAAGTTTTCTCGGAAAGAGACCCCTCCAAATTGCCATGGGCGGACCTGGACATTGATGTCGTACACGAATGCACCGGCTTGTTCACCAGCAAGGCAAAAGCATCGGCCCATATTAATGCCGGCGCCAAAAAAGTGATTATTTCAGCACCGGGCGGCAATGACGTGGATGCCACCATCGTGTATGGCGTTAACCATAACGTGTTGAAAGCATCGGACACGGTTATTTCCAATGCCTCATGCACAACCAACTGCCTGGCGCCATTGGTCAAGCCGCTCAATGATGCCCTGGGCATTGTCAGCGGCTTGATGACCACGATCCACTCCTATACCAATGACCAGGTTCTGACCGACGTTTATCACAGCGACCTGCGCCGCGCCCGCTCGGCCACGCAATCGATGATTCCCACCAAAACCGGCGCTGCCGCGGCTGTAGGACTGGTTCTGCCTGAACTGGCCGGCAGACTGGACGGTTTCGCCATGCGTGTGCCGACCATTAACGTGTCCGTGGTTGATTTAACCTTCCAGGCCTCCAAAAACACCAGCAAGGAAGAAATCGACGATATCCTGAAAACCGCCGCGGACGGTCCCTTGAAAGGCATTCTGGAAATCAACACGAAACCACTGGTCTCGATCGATTTCAACCACAATCCGGCCTCTTCGATTTATGAAGCGCCATCGACTAAAGTCATGAACGGTAATTTCGTCAAAGTCCTGTCCTGGTATGACAACGAATGGGGCTTCTCAAACCGCATGCTGGACACTTCTATTGCCTTGATCAATGCCGAATAACCACATGTTAAGAAGAACCAAAATACTGGCGACACTGGGACCTGCGACCGATAAGCCCGGCGTACTTGAAGGCCTGTTTCACGCAGGCGTCGATGTGGTACGCATGAATTTCTCGCACGGCTCGGCTCAAGATCATATCGACAGAGCCCATGCCGTACGGGAACTGAGCCGGAAAACAGGAAGACTTGTGGGCATTCTGGCGGACCTTCAGGGGCCGAAGATTCGCATTGCCCGCTTTAAAAACGGCAGCGTATTCCTGAACGAAGGTCAGGATTTCGCGCTGGACATCAATCTTGATGAGAACGCGGGCGATCATTCGCAGGTCGGCATTACTTACGAACCGCTGGCCCTGGAAGTCAAACCCGGCAGCCGTCTGCTGCTGGATGACGGACGCATTGTGCTGGATGTGATCAATGTCGAAAACATGCGCGTTAATTGCACCGTGATCGTAGGCGGCGTGCTGTCCAACAATAAAGGCATCAACCTGCTGGGCGGCGGACTTTCCGCGGCAGCCCTGACGGACAAAGACAAGGAAGACATCAAAACCATTGCCGAAATGGGCGCCGACTATGTCGCCATCTCGTTTCCGCGCTCGGCTGATGACTTGTACGAAGCCCGCCGCTTGTTGCGCGAAGCCGGTTGTGAAGCCGGCATCGTGGCCAAGGTCGAACGCGCCGAAGCCCTGGAGGTTATAGACGCGATTATTCTGGCCGCTGATGCGGTCATGGTGGCCCGGGGCGATCTTGGCGTTGAAATAGGCGATGCCAATCTGCCCGCCGTGCAAAAACATATGATCAAACGCACACGGGAACTGAATCGCGTCGCGATTACAGCCACGCAGATGATGGAGTCGATGATAGACAATCCGATTCCGACGCGCGCGGAAGTCTTCGATGTGGCCAATGCTGTTTACGATGGCACCGACGCGATCATGCTGTCGGCTGAAACCGCCTCCGGAAAATACCCGATCAAAGCTGTCGAAGCGATGGACCGTATCTGCCTGGAAGCGGAGAAACAGCCCAGCGTCCGTGTCTCCGACCATCGGGTCAGCATCCAGTTCGAGCGTGTCGACGAAGCCATTGCCATGTCCTCGATGTACATGGCCAACCATACCAAGATCACCGGCATTGCCGCATTGACGGAGTCCGGCGCCACGGCCTTGTGGATGTCCAGAATCAGCTCGGGCATTCCTATTTTCGCCTTCAGCAGTCACCAGAAAACCCTGGGGCGGGTAACACTATACCGTGGCGTTTTTCCTGTTTTTTTCACGCATGAAGCGCAGGACCATGCCGAAGTAAACCGCGAAATCATCGATCAGTTAAGAAAATACCTGCATGTCAAGGACGGCGACAAATTCATCATCACCAAAGGCGACTTGACCGGCCTGCAAGGCGGGACCAATGCCTTGAAAGTCGTGACGGTTGGACAAGGTTTAACGCCCTGACACTCAGCGTCAGGGATTAAAGCCCGGCACTGAGTCGACTGCCGGCCTGGCTATGGCAAGCGCACAAAACGGAGCTTTTCCTGACGCACAAAATTTTCAAATGCCATGCCGACGGCGGGCAGCCGTTTCCCTTCGCGGCGCACCATATACCAGGTTCTGACCAGCGGAAAAAACTGCACATCCAGAATAACCAGCCGCCCCGTCTTGACTTCATTATCGATCGTATGCTGAGACACGATCCCAAGACCCAGGCCCTCCTCCACCCCCAGCTTGATGGCGCCGTTATTGTTCAATTCCATATTGGCTGAAATTTTCATGCCGTTCTCGGCGAAAAATCGCTCCGTTGAGGTCCGTGTCCCGGAGCCTTGCTCGCGCATCAAAAAAGTCTCGTTTTTTAGCTCGCTCAGCAAAATGCCTTTTTTATCCCTTAAATGGTGATTGGGAGGCGCAATGACAACCAACGGATTTTCCAGCAGAGGCTCAGACACCAGATCTAGTCCTTCCGAGGGCTTCCCCATTAACACGATATCCGTCTCATTATTTTCCAACAGCTGAATCAGGCCCTTATGGTTGGTCACTTTCAGATTAACATTGACCTTCGGATATTGCTTGCAGAAACCGGCCAGCAACCGGATGGCAAAATACTGTACCGTGCTGGCGACAGAAACCAACAAACGCCCGCCTTCCGAGCCTTTGATCTCATCCAGAATCAGATCGGCCTCGGACATTTTCGACATGATATCCCGGCTCAGCCGGTACATTTCCTCCCCGGCTTCGGTCAAATAGATTTTGCGCCCCAATCGCTCAAACAATGCCAGCCCTGCCGCATCCTCGAACTGTTTGATCTGCATCGATACCGCCGGCTGAGTCAGAAAAAGCTCTTCCGCGGCCCGCGTAAAACTCAAATGCCGCGCCACCATTTCAAACACTTTCAGTTGCCTAAGCGTTACATTCACAAAGCTACTCCTAATCCTTATGCTTTTAGCCGAAGTCTTAAACTTTTCATTATAATACTCCAGCTTTAGCCTTCAATGGACGTAATTTCCTTATTTTTTATCGGGGAAAAACAGCCCACGTCGAATATCCGCAGAATCATTTGTAAGCCGAGCCAGAATTTGTTTATATACTTTTCCTTCGGAATAATGAGTTTAAACTTTACCTAATACTGCTCCATCATTGCCGCACGCTAGTGCGGTAATAAACATCAAACCGAAACAGGATCAAGATATGCCTCAGAAAATTTTAGACGTAGTTAAACCTGGCGTGGTAACCGGCGCGGATGTACAGAAAATCTTCGCGATTGCCAAAGAAAACAACTTTGCACTGCCTGCCGTCAATGTCATCAGCACCGACTCGATCAATGCGGTACTGGAAGCGGCAGCCAAGGCCAAGTCAGCCGTGATTATCCAGTTTTCCAATGGCGGCGCCCAGTTCGTGGCCGGCAAGGGCCTTAAACTGGAAGGCCAGCAATCCCATATTCTGGGGGCGATTTCCGGCGCCCGGCATGTGCATACGGTTGCCGAGCACTACGGCGTACCGGTGATTCTGCACACCGACCATGCCGCGAAAAAACTGCTGCCCTGGATCGACGGTTTGCTTGATGCCGGCGAAAAGCAATTCGCCGAAACCGGCAGGCCTTTATTCAGTTCCCACATGCTGGACCTGTCCGAAGAACCCCTAAAAGAAAACATCGAAATCTGCGCGCGCTATCTGACCCGCATGGCCAAGATGGGCATGACCCTCGAAATCGAACTGGGCTGCACCGGCGGCGAGGAAGACGGGGTCGACAACACGAATATGGATCATTCGGCGCTGTACACACAACCCGAAGATGTCGCCTATGCCTATGAAGAGCTGATCAAAATCAGCCCGAATTTCACCATCGCGGCCTCGTTCGGCAACGTGCACGGCGTTTACAAGCCCGGCAACGTCAAATTGACGCCGACCATTCTGGCCAACTCGCAAAAGTATGTATCGGAAAAATTCAGTGTGCCTCACAACACCTTGAATTTCGTTTTCCACGGCGGCTCCGGCTCATCCGCGGCGGAAATCCAGGAATCGATCAGCTACGGCGTCATCAAGATGAACATCGACACGGACACGCAATGGGCTTACTGGAGCGGTATCAGGGAATTCTACCGGAGCAATGAGGGTTACCTGCAAGGCCAGATCGGCAATCCCGATGGCGACGACAAACCGAACAAGAAATACTACGATCCGCGGGTCTGGATCCGGGCTGCTCAGCTCAGCATGGTCGCGCGTTTGGAACAGGCTTTCAAGGAATTGAACGCCGTTGATTCTCTATAATAATTAAAACTTCGGCTGACCTTTTGCATCAGCTTCATGCATAACCACGAAGGACACCTTGGAACTCTCGATCAAGGATTTCCTGCTTGCCGTGTCCTTTGTGGTTAATCAAAACGCTCTGAGCAAGCGCTCTTCCGCAGCAATCCGCATTTAAGCCGGGCCGCCTACAGCGTTTCCAGCCTGGCATAAGCCAGCATCAGCCATTTCATGCCGGCCGTTTTGAAATTAATCTGCACGCGTTCATGCGCGCCTTCGCCTTCCATTTGCAGCACTACGCCTTCTCCGAATTTTTCATGGCGGACGCGCTGCCCCAGTTTATATTGTCCTTCCGTCATTACGCCAGGCGCTTTCGGCTTGACGGCCGTGACGGGCCGGCTGACATTAGCGCGCATTCTGACTTCCTGAATGAACTCAGGCGGAATCTCGCGCAGGAAGCGCGACGGCCTCGGATACGAGTCGCGGCCGTATAAACGCCGCGATTCAGCATAAGTCAGATATAGCTGTTTCATGGCGCGCGTCATGCCGACGTAGCAAAGCCGGCGCTCCTCTTCCAGACGGCCGGCGTCTTCAATCGACTGCAGGGACGGAAACAACCCCTCCTCCATGCCGACCAGGAACACCAGCTTGAATTCCAGCCCCTTGGCCGAGTGCAGGGTCATCAGCTGCACGCAGTCCTCGAAATCGTCGGCCTGCAGTTCACCGGCTTCCAGCGCCGCATGCGCCAGAAACATATCCAGTTCGCCCAGGTTTTCCTCGTTGTCGGCATCGAAATCGAACAGGCGCGCCGCATTGACCAGTTCCTCGAGGTTTTCGACCTTTTCTTCGCCTCTGTCGGCTTTTTCGTTTTGATACAGCGCGATCAAGCCGCTTTTTTCGACCACCTGTTTGACTTTCTCGAACAACTCCAGGCCTTCGACTTGCTCCGCCATCTGCCTGATCAACTGCATGAAGCCGGATAAGGCATTCGCCGCGCGCGTGGGCAAACGCCCTTGCCCGAGCACTTCCTCGGCCGCGGCCCAAAGGGAAATGCTCCGATTGCGCGCTATCATGCGCAGATCATTCAGGGTTTTCGGCCCTATGCCGCGCGCCGGCGTATTGATGACACGCTCGAACGACGCATCATCATGCCGATTCGAGGTCAGGCGCAGATAAGCCAGCGCATTCTTGATTTCGGCCCGGTCGAAAAACCGCAAGCCGCCGTAGACACGATACGGCGTGCCGGTCGCCATCAGGCGTTCTTCAAACTGCCGGGATTGGGCGTTAGAACGGTATAAAATGGCCACATCGCTGCGCGCGCCGCCCTCATTGATCCAGGCCCTGATACGCTCGACGACAAAATAAGCCTCGTCCTGCTCATTGAAGGCCGCATACAATGAAATCAGGTCGCCGTCGCCGGTATCGGTCCACAACTCCTTGCCCATGCGGCCGTCATTGTTGGCAATGACCTGATTGGCCGCTTTCAGGATATGGCCGGTCGAGCGGTAATTCTGCTCCAGCTTGATGACCTGGTGATTCGGATGGTGTTTCTGGAAATTGTAGATATTCTCGATTTTGGCGCCGCGCCAGCCGTAAATGGACTGATCGTCGTCGCCGACCACGAACAGGTTGTCCTTGCCCTGCGTCAGCAACCGCAGCCAGGCATACTGGATCGTGTTGGTATCCTGAAATTCGTCGACATGCACCTGCCTGAAACGCTGCTGATAGAACTCCAGCACGTCCTGGTTGTCGCGCAGCAACTCATGCGCGCGCAATAGCAACTCGGCGAAATCGACAAGGCCGGAACGCTCGCAGAGCTCTTCGTAGGCGCGGTAAATGATCAGCATCTGGCGCTGATACAGATCGCCGGTCTCGAGGATGTGTCGGGCCCTGATGCCTTCGTCCTTCTGCGCATTGATATACCACTGTATCTGCTTCGGAGGCCATTTCTTTTCGTCGAGATTCAGCGTCGCCAGCAGCCGCTTGATCAGTCTTAACTGATCGGCCGAATCCATGACCTGAAACGTCTCCGGCAGTTTGGCCTGCTGGGCGTGCCGTCTTAGCAGACGGTGCGCAAGACCGTGAAAAGTTCCTATCCACATGCTGTGGGCGGACATATTCAGCAAGTCCTCGATGCGGCCGCGCATCTCCCGGGCGGCTTTATTAGTGAACGTGACGGCCAGAACGCTATGCGGCGACAAGCCCTCGACCTGGACCTGCCAGGCGATGCGATGCACCAGAACCCGGGTTTTACCACTGCCGGCGCCAGCCAGCACTAACATGGACCGGGATGGCGCCGAAACCGCCTGGCGCTGGGCATCATTTAAAGGATCTATAATTTTAGTAATATCCATGTGTTATCGCTTGCACATTTTTTGGAGCTGTGTATATTGTCTCGGATTTAGTACGGGCGGGCTAAATCATTGCCTTGTTAAAAATAATGACTACACACAAAAGGTTTTCAAGATGAGTTTTGACTATAAGCGTTTAATTAAGTTTGAATATAATATTGGCGACAAGGAAAAAAATTACCGTATGGCAGGCGGCGCCGTGCTGATCGTAATTTCAATTTTCACCGCCAAAATTATTTTATTGCTTGCGGGCCTGGTTCTGATTGCCACCGGCTACATAGGCTGGTGCCCTGTCTATTCAAGCTTCAACAAAAACACCCGCGATACCGGCAGCGACGCCACAGCCAGCTGAGCCAATCCTGTCTGACTACATGGACGTAGTTTCCCAATCTGGTGCCCCGATCATGTGTCATCAGTCATAGTTCAAACCAAACGTAAAGCCGGCGCCATTATGACCGCCAAATCCATCGCGGTCCATAGGGTTTACCCGTAATTCTGTATTCGCCCCTCAGATGATCAAATATGCCTGTAAAAATTATCAAAGAATCCATGCCCGCTCCCTGCGTTGTTATCGTATGACCGGCATTTGACAGGAGAGTATCAATCGTGGCTACTTTATTCCCCATTCCTGATAACCATCCGCAACGCTTCATACTGCATAACGAAGTCCATGCCCGTTCCTCGCTGATTCTGGACTTGCCCGTCAAAGCCAGCCATCTGGCCCTGCTGTTAGCCGCTGACGAGAAAATACTGGAACGCAAACACCTCGCGGCGCTGTGCGAGCGTTTCGGCATCACGCCGCCGAAACGGGACGTCGACCATTTCAACGCGGCGTTTGACCCGTTCCAGATTCGCTGGGAACAGCACGGCGAATTCAGCACCTACACGTTCTATGTTCAGGACAACTCCGAAGATCCGTTCGCGCAACCGGCATTGGAAAAAGTGCCCGTCGACTGGCTGGCCATGCTGCCCGGAAAAGTCATGGTGGCGGCCCATGCGGCCATCATGGCCAAACCGGACCAAGAGGGCAAAAAGGCTGATCCGCATCCTGACCTGCATGCGCTGTCCGGGTTCTTTGACGGCAACCCGATAATTGGCTCCGAAGTCATGGGAGGCGCGGCTTTCGCGTTCACCGATTTTCGTATTCATGTGGACGGTTTCAGCCGTTTCCTGATTATCGATAACCATCTTAAAACCGAACAAGCCGGACGCCTGTTACAGCGGTTGTTTGAAATCGAAGTGTACCGCATGATGGCCTTGCTGGCGTTTCCGATAGCGCGCAGGCTGACGCCGGCCCTGAAGAAAGCCGACCGGCAACTGTATACGATCACCAACGTCATGGCGCAACCGGACAGCAATGATGCGGAACTACTGGATGAGCTGACGCGCTTGGCGGCCGAGATTGAAAACCACATTTCCAGCAGTCATTTCCGGTTCGACGCGGCTAATGCCTACTATCAAATCGTGGAACAGCGCCTCGACGACTTGCGCGAAGTCAGGATTCAGGGCATACAGACCCTGGGCGAATTCATAAGGCGGCGCATGGAACCGGCGATCAAAACCTGCCAGTCGACCGCGCACCGCTTTACGCTGATATCGGAACGGGTCAGCAATGCCGGTCATTTATTACGCACGCGCGTGGACATCATGATAGAGCGCCAGAATCAGGCATTACTGACTTCGATGGATTTGCGCGCAAAAATGCAATTACGCATGCAGGAAACGGTCGAGGGCATTTCTGTCGTCGCCATTACCTATTACAGTGCCGGCCTGGTCGGCATTATCGCCAAAGCCCTTAACGCCGCGGGCTGGCCGATCGATCCCGAACTCGCTGTCGGCCTGTCCCTGCCGTTCATCATGGTCGCTGTCGCGTTAGGCATCCGGCGCATTCATAAATTGATCAAGACCACGACCACTTAGGAACGGGAATGAAATAAGACCCGCGATTGAGGCAGGCTTTCTGTTCATGTTCAACGACTGCATGGATGCAGGAGGTAGAGCAACGCATGGAGCAGTTGCCGAGGCGCGCAAACAGGCGCATAGCCAGCTATGTAACTGTTTGCGCAACGCCGAAGAGGGACAGAAAGACAAGTCAGTTGCGGGAGTTATAAAATTCACGTTCCTTAATCCTCCTTACGATATTCACCCTCCAGCACATCCTTATTAGCGGGTTGGGCCGGCTGAAAAGGACCGCCCGTCTGGATCAGGTGTTTTTCAATCACATATCGGGCGATTTTCCGGCGCAGTTGCGGAATCAGGCAGGCGAAGCCCATGATGTCGGTAACAAAGCCCGGGGTCAGCAACAAGGCGCCGCCGACCAGCAGTATCGGGCCTTCAACCATTTCATAGGCCGGAAGCACGCCTTGCGCCAGACTGGCCTGAAACCGCTGCAGCGTGGCCAGACCTTGTTGTCTCAATAACCAGGCGCCTATTACGGCCGTCAGAACCACGAGAAAAATGGTCGGGGCAGCGCCGATGATGCCGCCTACCTGCAGCAGCAAATAAATTTCCACAAAAGGCACGACCAGAAAAAACAGCAATAAAATCCGGAATACTTTCATCTAAACACTCTTGAAATACAATCATTGACCATACAATATAAGGGCAATGATCCTTAATTTCTAGAATAATCTCGACACGCCATCCGGCAATGCCGTGTTTGACAGCCTGGAAAAATGCGGTGCGGAAGCACTGGCTCCGCCGGCTTATTCCAGCGCCACGGCCGCCAGCCGGACTTTCTTCTGGACGGGGTCCATCCAAGCCACGAAGACGTCATTGCCTATGCGTGCCATATCCACATGCCGGCTGGGCCAGCGGGGAAAACCGCCCCGATAGACCAGCGTCCTGTCCATTATCCGGCCGTCAGGCATGACGCGTGCCAGCCACAACTCCTCCTCAGGACCGGCATTGTGCCGCCAGCTTATCATTGCCGAGCCGTCGTCGAGCAGCAGGACACTGGCATGACCGATCGCCTGAT
This sequence comes from Methylobacter sp. BBA5.1, assembly GCF_000746145.1. Taxonomy (NCBI): domain Bacteria; kingdom Pseudomonadati; phylum Pseudomonadota; class Gammaproteobacteria; order Methylococcales; family Methylococcaceae; genus Methylobacter; species Methylobacter sp. BBA5.1. The sequence continues at coordinate 18,664 of NZ_JQKS01000023.1, read as the reverse complement.
CGTCGATGTCGATGGGCGCCTGAAAGCCGGCGGCCGGGTCCTGCATAAAACTCACTTTCACGCGGCCGTTACCATCGGCGGCCGTAAACCAGGCCGCCACACCACCCTTGTCCGCTAAATCGATGGCCGGGCCGTTGCTGGGACAGCCATTGAGGATCCAGTGATCGTCATGCACGGGCTGCCAACGCGAATTGCCGCCGCGGTTCCAGCGCACGGCGCCAATGTCGCGGACATCACCCTCCAGGTGATCGCGATAAACGGTGATCAGTTCATTGCCGCGCGCATCGGTGTAACTGCTGCAACAGGAGCAGACATCGTTATCGAGCAGAAATTCAGGCCCTGGCCGCCAGTGCTTGTCGAGCACGGTGGCCATGAGCTGGAAGCGACTGTCCGAATGGTTCTCGGGCGCCTGCCCGACATGCCGGCCATCGGTCCACACCAGCGCCAGGCCGGCGTCAGGCAAGGGCGCCAGCGACATCTGAGCATCATAGATGCGGGCCGGATCAAGGTACGGCTTGAGTGGCGCGCTCCAGGTCCGGCCGCCATCGCTGGATCTGGCCAGATAAATATCGGCGGCGAAAGGGTTCTCGCTATCGTGCACGGCTGCCATCCAGGCCGTAGCCAGCGTGCCGTCGCTCAAACCCAGCACAACCGGCGCAGCGGCCAATTTGTCGTCAATGCTGACGACCGTTTGCGCCGGCGACCAGCGGCCATGGGCATAAGTCGCGAAGCGGATATCGTTCCTGAGACCGAAGGTTTCCACCCAGCTGACGATCAGCCGGCCGTCCTGCATTTGCGCCAGATGATGCTGCTGGTTAAGCGCAACCGTAGGCAGCGACAGCTCCCGCACGGAAAGCTCCGCCGCCATTGCCGATGGAAAAACCAGCCGGAACAGCAGCAACACTGCCGCGGCTTTCTTGGCGATCAATCTGTTCATGTGTTCTCTCCAAAAAAGATGTGTCTAATATTCCACACGCACCGAGCCGAACGCCATCAGCGGCGCGCCCGGATAGACACCGACGCGCGGCGAGACATTGGCATCGGGATCGGTGGATTCATAATATTGCTTGTCCAGAAGATTGCGGATATTGACCTGGGCCGTAACGCGAGATTCCCCTAGCGCCCATTTATAGGCCGCCATCGCATCCAGGCGCACAAAGCCCGGCAATTGACTCGCCAACCGCCTCGACACCTTTAAATTAGTACTTGACCCACAGGCTGCCCGTGTTCAGGCACATTGTTTTCAGAACGGTAGCAATCGCCATACCATGAACGCTAGGCATTGAAAACAAACAAGTAATTTTTATGTTTTTCCAAAAACCTATTAAAAAACTGTGTTATTTGCCGCGGAAGTTCGGGGTATATGCCCGCTTGTTAGCGCTTTTCGGCTGGCCTGAACAAACTCATTCACAGCGTTGAAAGCAGGGATAAACGTTTTAAAATTATGACGGCGCGGCAACAAAATGTTCGGAATAGGTTTAGGAAGGGTCGATCGTATACAATACGAACACGCTTTAATTTTTAGATATTAATTGGATTCAGTGGAGCAATTCGCCAACATGCCGACTCATCATCAACTAATCCTGTGCACGTGCCCTGACAGAGACACGGCCGACAAAATCGCCCGCCTGCTGGTGACCGGTCAATTAGCCGCTTGTGTGAACATTTTGCCCGGCATCCTGTCTGTCTATACCTGGCAGGGGCAAGTTGAGTCAGCGCAGGAGCATCTGCTGCTGATCAAATCGAGTAAAGATCGCTATCAGGCGCTTGAAGCCGCAATACGCGACAACCATCCCTACGACGTTCCTGAAATCATAGCCGTCCCTGTTGAAGCCGGCTTACCTGAATACCTGCATTGGATTGACTCATGCCTATCTTCAAAATAATTTTTTTCTGCTTTTTATCACTGGCTCATCTGCCCGTTTTTGCGCTGGGCAATGACGAACTTTTACCGCCCGAGCAAGCCTTCAGGATTTCCGGCCGGGCCACTGCCGCCGACCGGCTTGAAGTTTCATGGGATATCGCCGAAGGCTATTACCTGTATCGCGACAAGATGCGTTTCGAGTCCAGGACCGAGGCCATCCGGACGGCGCCGCCCGCTTTACCGGACGGCGAAATCAAGCATGACGAATTCTTCGGCGAAATGGTCATTTACCGGCACGCCTTGACCATCCCGGTACCTTTGACGGTCGGCGACGGCGCCTCATCCCTTCAACTGCGGGTGCGGTATCAAGGCTGCGCCGATCAAGGCATTTGCTATCCGCCGCAAACAACCGTGCTGGACATCACGCTGCCCGCGGCAGCGCCGGCCGTTCAAGCCAACCCGATACAGCAACTGGTCAAGAGCAATCGCGGCATCACCTTGAATCTATCCGAAGACGACTTATTGCCGCCGGATCAGGCGTTCCAGTTTCTGGCGTCGGTAAAAGACGCCCGGACGCTGCGGGCCGATTGGCGGATCGCGGACGGCTATTATCTTTACCGGGAAAAAATCCAGCTTGAACTGATCGACGCGGCCGGCGCCCAGCTTGGCGCTTACGACATACCCAGAGGCATGCCCAAATATGACGAAGCCTTCGGCCAGGTGGAAACGTTCCATAACGAACTGGGCTTTGACCTGCCCCTGCTTCGCTCAAACCCGGCAGCGCAAACCATTACCCTGCGGGCCAAATACCAGGGCTGCGCGGACCGCGGCGTGTGCTATCCGCCCATGACCCAGGAAATCAGCCTTGACCTGCCGGCATCGCCGCAAGATGCCGCGCTCGTCAAAAGCATCCCGTCGGCCGGTAACGCCGCAGCGTCTCCTGAGCTGTCCGAACAGGACCGTATCGTGCAATCGCTACAGCAGGATACCCTGTGGATGACACTGCTGAGCTTTTTCGGCTTCGGCCTGCTGCTGTCGTTCACGCCCTGCGTGTTCCCGATGATTCCGATCCTGTCGGGCATCATCGTGGGTCACGGCAACCGCATCACGACCGCCCGGGCCTTCCTGCTGTCGCTCAGTTATGTCGTCGCCTCGGCCGTGACCTATACGGTCTTCGGCATCCTGGCGGCCCTGTTCGGCAGCAATCTGCAAACCACCTTCCAGCAACCCTGGATCATCGCTTTGTTCAGTGCCGTATTCGTACTGCTGTCACTGTCGATGTTCGATTTTTACCATCTGGAAATGCCGAAGTCGCTGCAGGCCAAACTGCACAACTCCAGCGAAAAACATCGCGACGGCTCATTATGGGGGGCGGCCATCATGGGCTCGCTGTCATCGCTGATCGTAGGCCCGTGCGTGGCCGCGCCGCTGGCCGGCGCGTTGATCTATATCGGCCAGACCGGCGACGCCGTGCTGGGCGGCAGCGCCTTGTTCACCATGGGCCTGGGCATGGGCGTGCCGCTGTTGCTGCTGGGCGCCTCGGCCGGCAAGCTGCTGCCGAAAGCCGGCGGCTGGCTGAATTCCACGAAAGCCGTATTCGGCGTCATCATGCTGGCCGTCGCGGTCTGGATGCTGGACCGCATTTTACCGGCGCCGGTCACCATGCTGCTCTGGGCCATGCTGCTGATTATCCCGGCCATTTATCTGAGCGCGATCGACCCGTTGCCCGAACACGCGACCGGCTGGCGCAAGCTCTGGAAAGGCGTGGGTCTGATCATGCTCTCTTATGGCGTGCTGGTACTGATCGGCTTCAGCATCGGTAATACCAATCCGTTAAAACCGCTGAACGGCCTGGGCATGGGCTCCCTGCAAGCCGCGACGACGCAGGGCATTGCCTTTGAGCGTGTGGCTTCGGTGACGGAACTGGACGCCAGAATCCGCCAGGCCCAGGCCAACAATCAACCGGTCATGCTGGATTTTTACGCCGACTGGTGTACCTCGTGCAAGGAAATGGAGGCCTATACCTTTACCGATTCCAGAGTCAAACAGGTGCTAGCCAATTTTGTCGTGCTGCAGGCCGACGTCACCCAAAACTCCAATGACGACAAGGCGCTGCTGGCGAGATTCAACCTGATCGGGCCGCCCGGCGTGCTGTTCTTCGACACGGACGGCCAGGAACAGGCCGCCTTGCGCGTCATCGGCTATCAGGATGCCGATACGTTCCTTAAGACATTGACCCGGATTCAATCATGAGACCTGCCTTTATCATTATCATCGCCGCCGTTTTGGCGCTGGGCGGCGGCATTGCCGTCCGGCATTTCCTATCTTCGCCCGCCGCGCAAGACAGCCCGTCCGCATCCGCGCCTTTGCCTGATTTCAGCTTTCCCGATGCTTCAGGAAAGGTGCGCCGTGGCGGCGAGTGGCGGGGCAAGATCCTGGTCCTTAATTTCTGGGCCACCTGGTGTCCGCCCTGCCGCGAGGAAATCCCTGAATTTATCACGCTGCAGAAGCAATATGGCGATAAAGGTCTACAATTTGTTGGTATTGCCATCGAGGAGCGCGAACCGGTCGACGAGTATCTCCAATCGATTGCGATCAATTATCCAATATTGATTGGCGGCGATGACGCCATCGCCCTGTCCCAGCAAATGGGCAATGTCATCAATGCCGTTCCGTTTACGGTCGTCGTCGATCGTGAAGGCCGGATTATTCATCGCCAGCCCGGGGAATTTTCCAGGGACCGGATACTGGAAATAATTACACCGCTGCTAGATTAAACCTGACAACCGCAGCCTGTTTCCGGAGCCTGCTTTCGCCAGGAAAATGACCGATAATGAAAGTAATAACGGCAAAATCCGCGTTTTTTGTCGCTAACTGTACCGAAAAACGGAATACCTAGACAAACCCATACAAATTAGGCAAAATTAGGGGTTCATTAAGCCCTTTTAACCCGACTGAAAAAAATACTTTAATGGCCAATATTACCGTATTAAATGGACCCAATTTAAACTTGTTGGGCATCCGAGAACCCGGCCATTACGGAAACAAGACACTCGCCGACATACAGAATTCGCTTGAAAAGACTGCGGCCGACCTGGGCCATCAGCTGGATTTTCATCAAAACAATGCCGAACACGAAATCGTGGAATTGATTCATCAAGCCTATGCCGACCACGTCGATTTCATCATTATTAATCCAGCAGCCTTCACGCATACCAGCGTCGCCATTCGCGATGCCTTGCTGGCGACCAGAATCCCGTTTATAGAAGTACATTTATCCAATGTGCACGCACGGGAGTCTTTTAGAAAACATTCCTATTTCTCGGACATTGCCAAGGGCGTTATCTGCGGATTGGGAGCAACAGGGTATGAATTGGCCTTAACGGCCGCACATCAAATACTAGACGAGAGACTATAAAGTAATGGATATTAGAAAAATAAAAAAACTCATCGAGATCATTGAAGAATCCGAAATTGCCGAACTGGAAATCAAGGAAGGGGAAGAATGCATCCGCATCAGCCGTTATTCCGCGCCGCCCGCGCAGGTAGCGTATGCCCCCGCCCCCGCGGCACCGACTCCGGCGCCGGCCGCTGTATCGGCAGCGGCACCCGCGGAAGAAAAAATTACCGGCCACGTCGTTAAATCGCCCATGGTCGGCACGTTTTATCGTTCGGCCTCGCCCGGCTCGAAAGCCTTTACCGATGTCGGCCAATCCGTGCAAGTCGGCGACACGCTGTGCATCATCGAGGCAATGAAAATCCTGAATCAGATTGAAGCCGATAAAAGTGGCGTCATCACTAAAATACTGGTTGAAAACGCCCAACCTGTCGAATACGGTCAACCCTTATTCATCATTGAATAATACAAAAAAGCGGGAAACTCATGTTCGATAAAATAGTGATCGCCAATCGCGGCGAAATCGCACTGCGCATTCTGCGCGCATGCAGAGAATTAGGCGTTAAGGTGGTGGCCGTCCATTCCGAGGCGGACCGCAATTTGAAACACGTGCGCTTGGCCGATGAATCCGTCTGCATTGGCCCGGCCGCTTCCGTGGACAGCTACCTGAACATTCCGGCCATCATCAGCGCCGCCGAAGTGACCGATGCCGAAGCCATTCATCCGGGCTACGGTTTTCTCGCCGAAAACGCCGATTTTTCGGAAAAAGTAAAGCAAAGCGGCTTCGTGTTCATCGGCCCCAACGCCGATACCATCCGCCTGATGGGCGACAAAATTTCCGCCAAAAATGCCATGCTGAAAGCCGGCATTCCCTGCGTGCCCGGCAATGGCGAGCCGCTGACCGATGATGCCAAAAAGAACCTGAAACTGGCTCAGGAAATCGGCTATCCGGTCATCATCAAGGCCGCCGGCGGCGGTGGCGGCCGCGGCATGCGCACGGTACATACCGAAGCGGCCCTGCTGAACGCGATCGCCATGACCAAGGCCGAGGCCAGCACCGCCTTCGGCAATGCGACCGTGTACATGGAGAAATTCCTCGAGGACCCGCGCCACATCGAGTTCCAGGTCATGGCCGACGCGCACGGCAACGCCATCCATCTGGGCGAGCGCGACTGCTCCATGCAGCGCCGCCACCAGAAAGTCGTCGAGGAAGCGCCGGCCCCCGGCATCACCGAGGAACAGCGCCGGTTCATCGGCGAGCGCTGCGCCAAAGCCTGCGTCGATATCGGCTATCTGGGCGCCGGCACCTTCGAGTTCCTGTATGAGAAAGGCGAGTTTTACTTCATCGAAATGAACACCCGCGTACAGGTCGAGCATCCGGTCACGGAAATGGTCACGGGCTTCGATATCGTCAAGGAACAACTGCGCATCGCCGCCGGCGAGCCGCTGTCGATCACGCAGGACCAGGTCAAAATCCAGGGCCATGCCATCGAGTGCCGCTTGAATGCGGAAGATCCGAAAACCTTCATGCCCAGCCCCGGCACGATCGAGCAGTTCCACATGCCGGGCGGTCCCGGCATCCGCTGCGAAACGCATATTTACAACGGTTACAAGGTGCCGCCGTATTATGACTCCATGATCGGCAAGCTGATCGCGCACGGCGAAGACCGCAAAAGCGCCATCGCGCGCATGAACACCGCGTTAAGCGAGATCATCATTGAAGGCATCAAGACCAACATCCCGCTGCAGCACGATATCATGACTGACAGCGCTTTCGCGGCCGGCGGCCAGAACATCCATTATCTGGAAAAGAAACTGGGTATTTATTAAGCCCGGCTGAATGACAGGGCGGCCAAGCCGCCCTGTGTTTTTTCTCGTTACACAAGTCCGATTTTTTTATGGCCTGGCATCAAATCTCCGTCATCACCAACGAAAACACCGCCCCCGAACTTGCCGATTTGTTCAGCGATCTCGGCGCGGTTTCCGTCACTTACATGGATGCCGAAGACGAGCCGGTTTACGAACCCGCGATCGGCGAAACGAAAATATGGAGCAACACTCAGGTCATTGCGCTCTATGAGCTCGACGCGGACCCGGAGTTGGTCAAAGACCAGGTCTACAAGCAGTTTCCGCCCGAACAACTGCACAGCTGGCATGCCGAGGAAATTGCCGACCAGCCGTGGGAGCGCGCCTGGATGGACTATTATCATCCGATGAAGTTCGCCGACAGGCTCTGGGTCTGCCCGACCGGTCAGGAACAGCACGAGCCCGGCACGGTCTGCCTGACGCTGGACCCGGGCCTGGCCTTCGGCACCGGCACGCATCCGACCACGGCACTGTGCCTGGAATGGCTGGCCAGCCATGATCTGACCGGCAAAACCATCATCGATTACGGCTGCGGCTCGGGCATCCTGGCCGTTGCCGCGATCCTGCTGGGCGCTAGTGAAGCGCATGCCGTCGACATCGATCCGCAGGCGATCACCGCCACCCAGGACAATGCCCTGAAAAACAAGGTCCAGCACAAAATCCACAGCTATCTCCCCGAACAGTTCGCGCCCTTTCAGGCCGACATCGTGCTGGCGAATATCCTGGCCAAGCCGCTCATCGACATGGCCGGACAGATAGCCGCTCTGGTCAAGCCGGGCGGCCAGCTGATCCTGTCGGGCATCCTTCAGGAACAGGCCGAGTCGGTCATGCAGGCCTACCAGCCCTATATCGACTTCGATCCTCCCACACAACAGGAGGACTGGATCCGGCTGCAAGGCATCAAGCATTGAAAGCCATGTACACCCTCTGCCCCGATTGCCAGACCGTTCACAAGCTGACGCTGGCGCAATTGCGCTCCGACCGGGGCATGATGCGTTGCACTCATTGCTCGTCCTTGTTTGATGTGCTGGAGTTTATCAGCGAGTCGAAGCCGGCCGTTACCGGCAAGCAGGCGGAGCAGAAAGCCCCCCCCGAGCGTCTGCCCTGGGAGCCGGAAAAGAAAACGGGCCGCGCCTACTGGCATGTCGGCCTGATCATCGGCCTGCTGCTGCTGACCGCGCAGATCGTCTATTTTGAAGGCTATGCCTTCAGCCAGAATCCGGACGTCCGGCCCGGTCTGGAAAAATTCTGCCGTTACCTGAACTGCCGGCTGCCCGTCTATAAAAACCTCGACGAGTTCAGCGTATTGGAAGGCTCGTTTACCTTACAGCCGGATCACAATTACGCCTTCCGGGCCATCATCGTCAACCAGGCCAGTTTTTCCCAGGCCTATCCGACTATTAAATTGACGTTATTGGATTATAATGAAAAACCTTTCGCGCAAAGGGTATTTAAACCACAGGATTATTTGCCTGAAGCCGCCGGCGTAACCGCCATGGCGCCTGACGCCGTAACGGAAATACGCCTGACTATCGCGCGCCCCGCCAGCAAAATTGGCGGTTATACGTTTAAACTCATATAAGCTATGTCCCATCCGGAAATTTATTTAAAGAAAAACGAAGACAAACGCCTGCGCAAAGGGCATTTGTGGGTTTTCAGCAATGAAATCGACATCCGGCGCACGCCGCTCGAGCAGTTCGCGCCGGGCGATCTGGTCCAGGTCACAAACGACGACGGCAAGGCGCTGGGCACGGCTTACATCAATCCGAGGGCGCTGATCTGCGCGCGCCTGCTGTCGAGAAAGTCCGTCAAATGCGGCGCCAATTTCTTCAAGGAACGCTTGACTACCGCGTTGGCCCTGCGGGAAAAACTTTTCGACCGGCCCTACTACCGGCTGGTCTTCGGCGAAAGCGACGGCCTGCCGGGCTTGGTGATCGACCGTTTCGGACCCGTCCTGTCGGTGCAGATCACCACGGCCGGCATCGACCGGCGCAAGGAATTTTTATTTTCGGCGCTGATTGAACTGCTGAATCCTGAAGCGATTGTTCTGAAGAACGACAACAGCCAGCGGCAACTGGAAGGCCTGAGCCTGGAATCGGAAATCGCCTACGGCAAGCTGCCTGAACGCCTGATCATCGAGGAAAACGGCGCCCAGTTCAAAGTCGACATTCTGGACGGCCAGAAGACCGGCTGGTTTTACGATCATCGCTGCAGCCGCGCCCTGCTGGCCGGCATGGCGAAAAACCGGCGCGTACTGGATCTGTTTTCCTATACCGGCGCCTGGGGCGTTCCGGCCGCCATGGCCGGCGCCGGCGAAGTCACCTGCGTTGACGCCTCGGAGGGCGCGCTGGCGCTGGCTCGGGAAAACGCCGGGCTCAACCGGGTCGAAGAGCGCATGCACTTTATCCGCAGCGATGTGTTTGAATTCCTGAAGCAGGCCCGCCAGGACAACCAGCTTTACGACATCGTCGTGCTGGACCCGCCGGCCCTGATCAAGCGCAAAAAGGACTTCAAGCAAGGCTACGAAGCCTACCGGCGCCTGAATCACCTGGCCCTGCAGGTCTTGAGCAAGAACGGCATCCTGGTCTCGGCCTCCTGCTCGCATCACCTGAGCCGCGACAATCTGCAGGAAATTCTGCGCTCATCGGGCCGCCACATCGACCGCCACCTGGTCTTTATCGCCGGCGGCGGCCAGGGACCTGATCATCCAATCGATCCGGCCGCGCCTGAAACAGAGTATTTAAAAACATTCTTTTGTTCGGTATCCTCAAGCCTGTAGTATTGAGGTTTTTTGTATGACCCGGCCAGAAACTAAAGAATATTGCCCCCTTTGCGGTCAACCGGTGGAAATTCAGGACTATGTCCTGAATACGCCAACGGCTAGACTGCACTTTTGCTGCACGGGCTGCCTGAGTATTTATCAGCTCGTCAATAAAGAAAAACTGACAACAACAACCTCCACCACTCAGCTTAATAATAAAGAGGACACAAAAAAATGAAAGCCTGTGAATCCTGCGCCAGCCGCGTTGAAATCGCCAAAAACCACCGAAAAATCCCTGTTCTGCAGCGCGGCATCGGCATGATTTTAATCTATCTGCCTATCCTGACTTTTCCATTCGTCTTCATCAGCGCCTATCTGACTTACTATCATTTGCGCATGGTCGGCGGCAAAAACATCAAAACCTATTCCGATTTCATTCCCGACCGCGCCAGCCACCGTTATGACCTGAAAAGCCAGATCACGATGAAGCCCACTTTCAAGGCCAGCATGGCGCAATCCAAGCTGTTCTGGATCTTGAACTGCACCTGGTATTGTCCTTATAGCGTGGCACTGTTCGAATGGCATGCCTATATGGTCAAGATCGTCGAGAACTGGTGGTGTCCGTTCACGCACGAGAAAAAAGAAAGCTATAAAAATGCCATGATCGATAAATCATTCTGGCATTTATACCCGGAAGATCTCAGCAAACTGGACAAGGAAGACCGCGACAACCCGATCTGGAATGATGCCAGCGACTTGCCTGTCGACGACCAGTCCCAATCGGAAGGAAACCTCGATAACACGCTCGCGGCCAGTTCCAGTATTAAGTAATTTTTGCCCCAGGAGCACGAAGCCTGGATTTTTCTTCGTGCTCTTCCCATGGCGCCGCGTCCCGTCGCTGAATTTTCATTAAAAAAACTCATTGCCATGCCCCTCCGGGCGGTTTTTAGGTTATGATAGGCGCCCTTTTTTGTACACGTGGCAGCTCATGCAAATCGGTCCCTATCAACTTGCCAATAAACTGATACTCGCGCCCATGGCCGGCATCAGCGACCGCCCGTTCAGGGAACTGTGCCGCCGGCACGGCGCCGCGCTGACCGTATCGGAGATGGTCGCTTCCAATCCGGCGCTGAGCCAGCATAAACGGACCTTGCTGAAAACCGACCACAGCGGCGATACGGGCATCCGTGCGGTGCAGATACTCGGCACCGATCCCCGACAAATGGCCGAGGCCGCGAAAATAAACGTGGCGCGCGGCGCCCAGATCATCGACATCAACATGGGCTGCCCGGCTAAAAAAGTCTGCTCGGTGGCGGCGGGCTCGGCATTGCTGCGCGATGAAGCCCTAGTCGGAAAAATTCTTGATGCGGTCGTCGGCGCGGTCGATGTGCCGGTGACGCTGAAAATCCGCACCGGTTGGGATTTATACAGCCGCAATGCGGTCGAAATCGCAAAAATAGCGGAAAACGCCGGTATCTCAGCCCTGACCGTGCACGGACGGACCCGGGCCTGTAAATTCAACGGTCAGGCCGAACATGAAACCGTCAAAAAAGTTAAGCAATCGATCGGCATCCCGGTGATCGCCAACGGCGATATCGACAGCCCTGAAAAAGCCGCATCGGTTCTGCGCTCGACCGGCGCCGATGCCCTGATGATCGGCCGGGCCGCTCAAGGCAACCCGTGGCTGTTCAATCAGATCGATTGTTTTCTAAAAAACGGAAAATTCCTTGAAAGACCGTCGCTTGCCGACGTACACGAAACACTGCTGGCGCATTTGGAACAGCTATACGGTTTCTATGGCAATGTAAGCGGTGTTAGAATAGCGCGGAAACACATCGGCTGGTACTTCAAGCAGCTCGGAACGATGCCCCCGTCCCTACAAGACAAGATCAACCGGGCTCAAGTACCGTCGCAACAACTAGCGCTGATTAATTCGGCTTTTAATCTTTTAACAATCGATCATGCTGCATAATATGAAAGCATCTCAAAAAAGCGCTGAAATCATTGATTTAGATAGCACAAAAAATGCCTCTATCCCTCTGTCCGCTTATGTCAAGAAAGCAGTAGAGATCTATTTATCGCAATTGAACGGTCATGACGCGGTCGGCCTGCACGCCATGGTCATCAGCGAAGTCGAAAGACCCCTGCTGGAAGCGGCTCTGGAGCATTCAGGCCATAATCAGACCAAAACCGCCAAAGCGTTAGGCCTAAGCCGCAGTACCCTACGTAAAAAACTGGACCAATACGGACTATCCTGAGCCTCGCTGCCCAGCCATTTTAAATTTATCTAACTTACCTTGCATCAGAGGTCCGCATGAACAAAAAAATCACCCGCGCCTTAATCAGTGTCTCGGATAAATCCGGTATTGTCGATTTCTGCCGGGAACTGAGCCAGTTGGGCGTAGAAATCCTGTCCACCGGCGGCACGGCCAAAACCCTGGCCGATAACCGGATTCCCGCCACGGAAGTCTCCGACTACACGGGCTTTCCGGAAATGATGGACGGCCGCGTCAAAACCCTGCACCCGAAAGTGCATGGCGGCATTCTGGGCCGTCGCGGCGTGGACGATGCGGTCATGGCCGAGAACGGCATCAAGCCGATCGACATGGTGGTCGTCAACCTGTATCCGTTCGAGCAGACCATCGCCCGGCCGGACTGCAATTTTGACACCGCGATCGAAAACATCGATATCGGCGGCCCGACTATGATCCGCGCGGCCGCCAAGAATCATGCCGACGTTGCCGTCGTCGTCAATCCGGCCGATTATGCCGGCATCATAGCCGAACTGAAAAACACCGACAGCAGCCTGTCCGCCAAGACCCGCTTCAGCCTGGCCCTGAAAAGCTTCGAACATACGGCCCGCTACGATACAGCCATTTCGACCTATCTGGGCAATCTGACCGGCGAGCGTTTTCCGGAAACACTGAACCTGCAGTTTTACAAAAGCCAGGCCATGCGTTACGGCGAAAATCCGCATCAGCAGGCCGCTTTCTATCGCGAAAAAGCGCCGGCTTCGGGCACGATCTCCGCTGCGAAACAGCTGCAGGGCAAGGAACTGTCCTACAACAACATTGCCGATACCGACGCGGCGCTGGAATGCGTCAAGTCCTTCACCGACAAGCCGGCCTGCGTGATCGTCAAGCACGCCAACCCCTGCGGCGTTGCCGAAGCCGACACGCTGCTGGCCGCCTACGATCTGGCCCACGCCACCGACCCGACCTCGGCCTTTGGCGGCATTATCGCGTTCAACCGCGACCTTGATAAAGAAACCGCGGCCGAAATCATCAAACGCCAGTTCGTCGAAGTCATCATCGCGCCGTCCATCAGCGCCGATGCCCAGGCCGTAATTTCCGCAAAAGCAAACGTGCGCGCCCTGGAATGCGGCAACTGGGCCGGCACGGACGAAACCGTGCTGGATTTCAAACGCGTGGCCGGCGGTCTCCTGGTCCAGGACAAGGATCTCGGCAAAATCGCTGCCGCCGACCTGAAAGTCGTCAGCAAACGCGCGCCGACGGAACAGGAACTGGCTGACCTGCTGTTCGCCTGGAAAGTCGCCAAATTCGTCAAATCCAACGCCATCGTCTACTGCAAGAACGGCCGCACCATCGGCGTCGGCGCAGGGCAAATGAGCCGCGTTTATTCGGCCCGAATCGCCGGCATCAAGGCCGCCGATGAAGGACTGGTCGTGTCCGGCTCGGTCATGGCGTCCGATGCCTTCTTCCCGTTCCGCGACACTGTCGATGCGGCCGCCGAAGCCGGCATCACCGCCATCATCCATCCCGGCGGCTCAATGCGCGACGGGGAAGTCATCGAGGCGGCCGATGAACACGACATCGCCATGGTCTTTACCGGCATGCGCCATTTCAGGCATTAATTAAGAAACAGACTGTGGGGGCGGCTTCAGCCGCCCTTTAAAACACTGGCGACTGAAGTCGCCCCCACAAAACATACGAGAATCACCATGAAGATACTGATCGTCGGCAGTGGCGGCCGAGAACACGCGCTGGCCTGGAAAGCCAAGCAGTCGAGCAAAGTCGAGCAAGTTTTTGTCGCGCCGGGCAATGCCGGCACGGCACTGGAACCGGGCATCGAGAACGTGGCGATTGCCGTCGACGATATCGTCGCCCTGCTTGCTTTCGCCCAAAAAGAAGCGGTCGGGCTGACTATCATCGGTCCGGAAGTGCCGCTCGTGGCCGGCATCGTCGACCGTTTCCAAGCCGCCGGCCTGAAATGCTTCGGCCCTACCGCCAGAGCCGCGCAACTGGAAGGCTCCAAATCCTTCTGCAAGGATTTCATGGCCCGTCATCGCATCCCGACGGCCGAATACCAGACCTTTACCGACAAAGCACAGGCGCTGGCCTATATTCAGCAAAAAGATGCGCCCATCGTGGTCAAGGCTGACGGCCTGGCCGCCGGCAAGGGCGTCATCGTCGCTCAGACCGTGGAGGAAGCGAACGCGGCCGTTGAAGATATGCTGTCCGGCAATGTCTTCGGCGAGGCCGGCCACCGCGTGGTCATCGAAGAATTTCTGGCCGGCGAGGAAGCCAGCTTCATCGTCATCGCCGACGGCAAGCACGCACTGCCGATGGCGACTTCCCAGGACCACAAGGCCCGCGACAACGGCGACAATGGCCCCAATACCGGCGGCATGGGCGCTTACTCGCCGGCTCCGGTCGTGACGCCCGAAATTCATGCGCGCGTCATGCGCGAAGTCATCGAGCCGACCTTGAGAGGCATGGCCGCCGACGGACATGCCTATACCGGTTTCCTGTACGCCGGCCTCATGATCGCTCCGGATGGTTCCGTCAAAGTGCTGGAATACAATTGCCGCTTCGGCGATCCTGAAACGCAGCCGATCATGATGCGTCTGAAAAGCGATCTGGTGGTGTTGTGCGAGGCGGCCCTGGCCGGCGAACTGGACAAGATCGACACGGACTGGGACGAGCGCGCGGCGTTGGGCGTCGTGCTGGCGGCCGGCGGCTACCCCGACGCCTACCGCAAAGGCGACGTGATCTCGGGTTTGCCGGCGCAGGAAAGCGAGGACCGCAAGGTGTTTCATGCCGGCACGCAGCAGCTTGATGACAAGATCGTCACGGCCGGCGGCCGCGTATTATGCGCCTGCGCCTTGGGACGCGACATTCAGGAAGCGCAGAGCAAGGCCTATGAGTTAACGCGAGCTATTCATTGGGACAATGTCTACTACCGCACCGATATCGGATTCAAGGCGATAAAGTAGCGTTATTTCGAAGTAGGGTACGCACTGCGTACGAGGCTGTGAAAGAATTAGTGAAAAACGTCATAAAAAGCCTTATTCACCACGAAGATCACGAAGGACACGAAGAAAAAATTAAGTTAATCAAATACTTAAAACTTCGTGCTCTTCGTGTCCTTCGTGGTTAAACCCTTTAAATTGAATACTTTCACAGTCTCGTACCTTTTGGGCTTGAAAATGGTACGCGATGCGTATCTACAAAGCTTGTGTAATAAGCCTGTGGGGGCGACTAAAGTCGCCCCCACATATTGTTAGGCAACAACTCTGCGAAACGTCAGGTTAATCCGGGGCGTTTTCAATTGCTTCGTTTTCGGCAGCGCATGCAGCCAGTGATGCTGCATAGCTCCGGCCATTAACAGCAGATCGCCATGGCCCAGCATGATATCCAGCGAGACCTTCTTGCGTTTTTTATGATGCAGCCTGAACAGGCGCTCATCGCCGAAGCTTAACGAGGCAATGACCGGATCGGGCCCCAGTTCCTTTTCATTATCGGCATGACAGCCCATCGAATCGCGCCCGTCGCGGTACAGGTTGGCCAGGACGCTGTTGAAGCGCTGCCGGCACTGCCGCTCCACCTTTTCTCTGATGGCCTGCAATTCGGCCGTCCAGGGCAGCGGCGCATGGTCGACGCCCGAATAGCGGTAATGCGCATCGGCATCGCCGTACCAGCACATCAGACGCGGCACCTTGACCCATCTGCCGAAGATGAAAATATCCTCCGCCTGCCAGGCCATCCCAGTCATCAGCGCAGCGAACAACCGATCGGACTCGGGCGGCGCATAGAACTGGCGGATCAGGTACAGCCCGCCGTCGAACGGCAGCAGATTGTCGCCGAAGCCAACGACATTATCGTGCAACGCATCGGCTCCGGCATCCATCTTCAATTATCGAGGAAAAAACGCCGCATAACGCGGATCATGGCGTCATGGTCGGACACGCCGGCGCTCTCCCGGATGCTGTGCATGGCCCACATCGGATTGCCGACGTCGACCGTACGGATGCCCAGCCGCGCCGAGGTCATCGGGCCTATCGTGCTGCCGCAGGGCAGATCGGTCCGGTGCGAATATTTCTGGTACGCAACGCCGACCTGTTCGCACCAGTCCGCGAACATGGCCTCCGAAACGCTCTCGGTGCTGTAGCGGTGGTTGGCGTTAACCTTGATCACCGGCCCTTTGTTGACGATGACTTTATGGTCGGGGTCATAAGCATTCGGGAAGTTGGGCTGATAGGCGTGCGCCATGTCGGCGCTGATCATGAAGCTGCGCGCCAGGGCCCGCTGGTAATCGTCCCGGTCAATGTTTGATGCGATGCGCTGCAGCACGTCCGGCAGGAAGCTGCCGTCCGCACCTTTATGGCTTTCGCTGCCGACTTCCTCGTGATCGAAAAAGGCGCAGACCAAGGTGCTGTCGGCCTGCAGCACAGCTTCATCGAGCAGCGCCGATAAACCGGCATGGCATGAAGCCAGATTGTCGAGCTGGCTGTCGGCATAAAACTCCTGCTGCGCGCCCCAGATCACGCCTTTCTGCGTATCGTAGACATTCAGGTCCCAGGACAGGATACGCTCGGCCTCGATGCCTGACGCTTGCGCTAGCAACGACAGGAAATACGGCTGCGGCAACTGCTCTTGCGCAATCGCGGACAGGATCAGCGGCAGCTCCAGCTGCTTGTGCAGCTTCAGGCCGTCCTCGTTGACGCCGCGGTTCATGTGGATCGCCAGGTTGGGCAGACGCAGCAGGGGCTGCTCGAACCGGATCAGCCGGCTCGCGATCCGGCCCTGCTCATCCTTATAGCTCAGGCGCCCTGCCAGACTCAGGTCGCGGTCGGTAAAGGTCGCCAGTATCGGCCCGCCGTACACTTCGACGCCCACCCTGACCAGACCGTCGACCCAACCGGCGGCATTGGGCTTGATCCGCAGGCCTGGCGAGTCGGTGTGGGCGCCGATGATTTTGAAGCCCGTCTCGACCAGCGGCTTTTGCCCGTGCACGAACGCGATAATGGAGGAATCGCCGCGCACGACATAATAGCGCCCGCCGGGCTTCAGCATCCATTTTTCGGTTTCATCGAGTTTTGCAAACCCTGCGGCCCCGAGCCTGACCGTCATAGTGCTGACGGCTTGCCAGGGGCTGGGACTGGCATCGATAAACGCCAGCAAGTCCTGAACCTGTGCCTGCGCGCTCATGATCGTTCTTTCAGGTCTAAGGATGCGGAATTGATGCAGTAACGCAAGCCTGTCGGCTGCGGGCCGTCTTCGAAGACATGGCCCAGATGCGCACCGCAGGCTTTGCAGGTTATTTCAACGCGGCGCATGCCGTGACTGAGATCGGTATGGCGGGCCACGCTGTCTTCGGACATGACATCCCAGAAACTCGGCCAGCCCGAGCCTGAATTGTATTTGGTTTCGGAATCGAATAAGGGATTGCCGCAGCACACGCAATGATAAATGCCGTCTTTCTTGCAGTCGGTATATTTTCCGGTAAAAGGGGCTTCGGTGGCTTTATGGCGGCAGATATTGAATTGTTCGGGCGTCAGTTTTTCGCGCCATTGTTCGTCATTCATAATGTTATCCGTCATGCATCAATTGGTAAAACCGCTCATTGTACGCTTTCAAAACCGCATCGCCAAAGCAGACTAAATAGACTTCTTGCGGATCATGAGCGTCTTTTAAACACTCGCTGATGGTCCTGATGGCAATTTCAGCCGCCAGCGACACCGGAAAGCGGTACACGCCGCAGGAAATGGCCGGGAAAGCTATCGACCTGATGTCATGAGCCCTGGCCAGCGCCATGCATTCCCGATAACAGGAAGCCAGCAAGGCCGGCTCGCCCTGTTCGCCGCCGGACCAGACCGGCCCGACCGTATGAATCACATAGCGCGCCTGCAGACGATAGCCTCGGGTTATTTTCGCCTGCCCCGTCTCACAGCCGCCCAGGGTTTTGCACTCGGCCAGCAGTTCAGGGCCTGCCGCCCGATGGATCGCGCCGTCGACGCCGCCTCCGCCCAATAACGAACGATTGGCGGCATTGACGATGGCATCGACCGCCAGCTTTGTGATATCAGTCTCAATAATTTCGATTTTCGCCATTATCATGCCGTTATCATAGTGATCAAAACTCGATTAGTACCGATTTAGGCCTATGATACAATGCCGAGTTTAAAAAATTTTAGAATGATCATGACAGAACTGATGACAAGCGGGATAGAGCTAATGATGGTCGGCATGGGCCTCGTCTTCCTGTTTCTGGCCATGCTGGTGCTGGCCATCAACCTGATGTCGGCGCTGGTGCAGCGCTATTTCCCGGACGCGCCACCGGCCGGCGGGAAGGGCATGGACGCCGGCGTGATCGCCGCGATTGCCGCGGCCGTGCATCAATACCGGACCCGGCCTAAATAACGCTCGGCGTCCGGCGCCGCCGGAACGCCCGCGCCAGCCGCCGTCGTGGGGGACGGGCGGCGCGCACCGATTTCTATTCAACGGATCAAGCGACCCACAAGGTCTTCGATTCA
>NZ_JQKS01000022.1:0-107869 GCF_000746145.1 Methylobacter sp. BBA5.1 | reverse complement strand
TCCGGGTCGTTATTAACTGATGTTACGCACGGACGATTTTATCCCGTTTGCCGCGCCGAGCACCGCAGCTTTCGGCGAGACAAATCGGCAGGATAGCCGATTTGCATGCATCGCACCCAAAGGGCGAGGTACAGGGATGTGCCGAGTGAGCAGCCCAAAGGGGCGCTGCATGGATGCAGCGCGTTGCCAAAGGGACAGGAAGTCCCTTTTGGCAACCCTCGTCGAAAGCGAGGAGCGCAAGGGAAAAGCGGCAACGGGCGGCCTTTTCTTTGGTTACTTTCTTTTGGCCGCGCAAAAGAAAGTAACTCGCCTTCGGGTGCGATAAACCCGATTCAAACAATCGTCGCGCTAGCGACACTTTGCTAAACCGATCTGAATTCAACTTACTGCGTAACATCAGTTATTAAACCAATAATAGTGGAGCGCCTGAAAAAACAGCCCGACATAATCCGAACAGTACATCCGTTTTATAAACTACCAAAGTAATCTTAAATTTCAATGAGCTCATGTAAATAACTGTCAAGCTTCGGCTCTATGATAGAATGCGCGGCGTGATAGCGGTACGTCGGCGTCGTCGGGTTTTAGAACTGGATTATAAGTAGGTGTTACATTGCATGCGGCTGATTATATTGGCAAATGGTTATAGTTATGGGATTCATTATGTTTCCGGCATCTCGAAATTATCGCAAACAGACCTAAAACGGCGGAGCAGGCGCTATGCCGGCCGGTTGTTGATGCTGTTCTCCCTGATGGTATCCTCGCCGTGGGGGCACGCGGAGGAGACGGACGGCCAGCCATCCGGCGTGGAGCAGGAAATCATCGCCATTATCGCGGCAAAACAGCATCCATACCTGAAACTGTCCAGCTTCCTCAATCGCGCGGAGGACCTCGAGAATCTCTATAGGTTCAGCGGCCATCAGCTGTTATGGCTGGGCCATGATCATTCGGAAAAAAATATCGCCACAGCCCTGACGTTGCTGGAAGAAGCTTCGGTACACGGCTTGAATCCGGCGAATTATGACGCCGAGGCGCTACAGCGGAAACTGCCGGCGGCCTTGCAGCCCGATCCTGAAAACCATCACTCGCTCGCCTTGTATGATACGGCGCTGAGCCTGTCCCTGCTGCGTTTCCTGCACGACCTGCATTACGGCCGGGTTAATCCGCAAGGCATCAATTTCAACCTGAAGCTAAGGGCAAAAAAACTGACCGATTTGCCGGCGCTGATTAAAGACAGTCTGGCGCAAGATACGATCGCCAAACTGCCCCTGTTGGTCGAGCCGAAATTAAAGCAGTATCAAAAGCTAAAGCAGGCTTTAGCCGCTTATCGCCGACTGGCCGCCGAAGCCCGGCCTTATGAACTGGCCTACACTAAAGCCATACGGTCCGGCGATAAGCTGCCGAAAATGGCGGAGCTGCGCCGGTTCCTGATCGCGGTCGGCGACCTGCCTGAAGATAAAGCCGACGAAGGCGGCAACGACGAAGCCGCGCCGATTTATACGGGCGAAATCGTTGAGGCCGTTAAAAAATTCCAGTATCGGCACGGCCTGGATGCCGACGGCGTGATCGGCAAAAATACCGCCGCGGCACTCAACGTGCCGCTAAAACAGCGTGTCACGCAAATCGAACTAGCCATGGAAAGGCTGCGCTGGCTGCCTGAACTCCCGGCCGGACCGTCGATTATCGTTAATATTCCCGCCTTCCAGTTATGGGCGTTCAACGCCCAAGGGGAAATCGATGCCGAGGCGCTGAATATGAAAGTGGTGGTCGGCAAGGCTTTGGAAAACCAGACACCGGTGTTGATGGCGGAAATGCGGTTTATTGATTTCATGCCGTATTGGAATATTCCCTACAGCATTCTGAAAACCGAAGTACTGCCTAAAATAATCAAAGACCGAAATTATCTCGCCAAGGAGAATATCGAACTGGTCCCCAGTTTCGGCAATGAAATCAAGGCCGTGCCATTGACCGACCAATCAATTTCCCGGTTGAGAAAAGGCACATTAAAAGCCCGGCAGCGCCCCGGCAACAAAAACGCCCTGGGCAAGGTAAAATTCATTTTCCCCAATCAGAGCGACGTCTATCTGCATGACACGCCGGCCAATGCCTTGTTTGGCAGGTCGCGCCGGGATTTCAGCCACGGCTGCGTGCGGGTTGAACATCCTCGGCGGCTGGCGGAGTTCGTCCTTAAAGACCAGGCGGGATGGAGCCCGGAAACCATACAGGAAGCCATGCAGACGCCGAAAACGCAACGCGTGCTCCTGAAAAAGCCGATCCCGGTTCTGTTCTTTTACACGACGTCGTTTCTCGATCAGCATGATAATTTGGTGTTTTACCAGGATATTTACGATCATGACCCGGTTTTGCAGAGCGCCCTGGAAAAACCGGCCGACCTGTCCGATCAGTCGCTTTTCATCAGCAAAAGTCCGGCGCCGGTCCAATTAGTCAGGTAAGCGCAATCCGGTAATTATTGGCTGATTACGTACGGGCGCTTTCATTCTGTTTAATGCGCTGAGCACCCCAGCTCTTTTGTGCCCCGTGAATATTCGGCGGGATACAGGAGAGCGGCTCCCCGGCAGTTGACACTCCAACCAGCGAGCACGCTGGTCTTGCCCACTGGCAACCGGCTTTCAGGTTATAGAGGATGGCATCGAGCACCCGCCGAGGAGTTTCAGTTAACGCCACACTCCATCGATCAGACGACTCGGGTAACGCTTCTTCCGCTTTTTGATTCATGAGTGCCACTACCGGCGGCAAAATCTCACCGGCCTGAAATCCGCAAAAACGCAATCGCCCCGGCTCCCCAGGGACTGATCCATTTATTGTTTCACCGCAATGAGTCCGACAAAGTTATGCCACTTAAAAAACACTTCGCAATGTGCGAAACCCGTGTCGTGCAACAAGGTGATATTTTCACTGAGTTTATAAGGGATAAGAATATTTTCCAAAGCTTCACGTTTCTGTGAAATTTCCATCTCGCTATAATGGTTGCGTCGCTTGTAGTTATAATAATACTTGATGAAGTCCCGATTAAAGATGCTGTCTTCAGCTAATATTTTTTCCACCAGAATCAATACACCGCCGCCGTTTAAACCATCAAAAATGGATTTCAACAATTTTTCCCTATTAATGGGACGGACAAATTGGAGTGTCAGACATAAGATCGCGACTGATGCGTTGGAAATTTCGACATTTTTATTTAAGTCCGCAATACGTAATTCAAAAGAGCGTTTAAAACCGGCTTCTTCCAGTTTGTTTTGGCATTTGCTCAACATTTCAGGGGAATCATCAATTCCAATAAAACGAATATCCTCGGCTATCGAGGTGTTCATACCGATTAGAGTAGTCCCAGTAGCGCAGCCTAAGTCATAGACATCTGTACCTGCAGTGGCATAGTCGGCAGCCAGTTCCGCCATCATGCGCTGAATTTCTCCGTAAAAAGGCACCGAACGGTTCACCATATCATCAAATACATTGGCAACCGCGGTACCGAATTTAAAATCTGCAGCCTTTTGAGTTTGTTCCTTAAAAACTTGATCTTTGCACATGGAAATCCAAAAAATTAATCGCTTCGGAAAAGCTTGTTTGTTGACTGGACAGGTCTATTACCGATCCCAAAAAAATTTTAAACCTTAGCATAGGGTTATAATTCCGCTTTACAGTAAGCTCTGGAGGAGACAGTAATTGCAGGGCCCAGACGATTACTCGAAGCACTGTGGCATATGATTTCCACTCACTTGCGAAAAATAAACTGCGTCCACGCTTTCGCATTCAAATCATAGGCATGGCACACTCTCCAAGCGTGTTAATAAAGTGTGTAAAATTTACCCGTTTTTCCAGCATCGCTCATTGCACGGTCACTGCGACAATACGAAATAATCCCGTTTGCCGGCAAAATCTTTCTGTTGTTCTCGTAACTCATGCGGCGGTTTTGAATGTGACGATACTAAAAAGCAAGATGCAATAAATCCGGCACTAACAGTCTTTTAGGGACCATTGTGGACCTCAAACGAGTTGGCTAAAATGCGGAGCCTTAGTCAGAAATTTCAATCCCCCGCCACCAACCGGAAACCTTGATTTTACTGGAGATTTCCGCAGACGCCAAGTGAGGGGTACAATATCTCACTCAATTTTTTAAGGGAGTTTATTATCATGCAGTCAGCTAGTATCACCCCACTCAGCCGTTTCTTGGTCTCCACGGGTAACGTCTTATATCACGCGCGCAAGATGTTGTTGCCGGGAATCGCGATCGCACTGATCATCATGATTAAACCGTTCTTGTTCCTAGGAAGCCACTCACTCGACCAGTTAATGGTGATTCTTGGGATTATGATTGCCTTGGCTGGTGAGGTATTGCGCCTGGCGACCATCGGCTTTGCCTACATTCATCGTGGCGGAAAAAATCGGCAAGTATATGCCACCAAGCTGGTCGTGAAAGGATTATATTCACACACACGGAATCCGATGTATGTAGGGAATTTTCTGATAACGATGGGGTTGAGCCTACTCTACGGTTCGCCCTTGCTTTCCTCGTTGATCTTCTTGTCCTTCGGGTTTGTCTATCTTGCTGTCATCTCGGCGGAAGAGGATTTTCTCAGGAAAAAGTTTGGTCAGGAGTTTGAGACTTATACGAAAACCGTCAATCGCTTCTGGCCCAATCTGCGCGGCCTGAGTCGAACTTTACGGGAATTCGACCATTATAACTGGCGCAAGGCTCTCGATAAGGAAACCGGAACGATAGTCGAGGCACTGCTCATCGGCGTCGCACTGGTCGCATGGAAGACCTATGCCCTCTATGGGTTCGAAAATAGTCACTCGGTCTTCGCTGTCCTGGCTGTGGTATTTTTGTTGGCAGTGGCCTTGTCTGTTTTAGTCAATTACTTGAGAAAAACGGGACGCTTGGTATCGGACCTTCACAATGAGCACAGTGACTTGGGGTAGTCTGGTTCCGCGAGCGGGTACTGGTAGCACGAAAACGGATGAAACAATAAATGGATCAATCCCTGAAGTGCCGGGGCGATTGCGTTTTTCGGATTTCAGGCCGGTGGAATTTTGCTGCCGGTAGCGGCACTCATGAATCAAAAAGCGGAACTGCTTCGAGGCTAAAGCGTATCGTCATGAGAATTTGATCTACCAGTACCTAAAATCGCCTGTGTCCAGGTGCACAAAGTTAGCTCGCGGATAGTACCCGACCCCGCCGCGACGCATGGCAAGCGCGGCTTTCCTGATCTTACGCGTATCAAATCCGTCCAGATGAATGTCGATGGCCTTGCCTTTCATATGCAGACTGTGCTTGGCGACGCCTCGATACATTTTACGCAATCTGGCATTGGTGCGCGGAGAACGGTAGCCCGAATGGATATGGAAAGGTTTCCTGAGTCCGAGTACCATTGTCAGATCATATAACTGATCCAGCAGTTCCGGGTCTATGGGGTGAACGTCATCGGTATGATAGTCGCGCATCAGGTAACTGATTTCGTGCAGGGCGTCCTGAAGATAATCGCCTTGCTCGAAATAGGTCAGCTTCAGCTTATCGCCGGTATGAACGTGTAGCAGGGAAAGCGTCTTGTGCGTAGGGAAAGGTCTGAGTGCCGCGTTTGCGATTCCGGTCCCGCCGAGTGTTAACAAAGAACCACATGCCATCGTCTTCAGAAACCTGCGCCTTGATGCTACAAACCCGCCCACATCAATTTCTAGGTCTTTCGATATAGTGTTCATGGTTTTTCTTTATGTAACGCTATCGAGGGCATTCTCCTACACCCGCCTTAAATGAATCTTAAATAGGTATTCGTACTGACGCTGCGCAAGCATTTACAGGCGGCATCACGTTAAGCGGTAAAATGCTTCGTAAACTCATCATTACAAACTGGCAGGCCACCAAAACCCATGAATCTATCCTTAATCGTGCTTATCGCGGTGTTTATCCTGATCGCCCTGCGCAAAATCGGCCGCTTTACCATTAAAATCTGGCAAGCGGTGGCCGGCGGCGCCGTGGTTGTGCTGGCCGCCGGCGAGATTAGCTGGCGCGATGCCTTAACGGCGATAGACTTTGATGTCATGCTGTTTTTGCTGGGCATGTTCGCTGTAGGTCAAACACTGGTTCTCAGCGGCTATCTGTATTACCTGGCCTATCGTTTGTTCAACCGGTTCAAATCAGCGCAGCAATTGCTCATGGGCATCCTGTTCGGCGCCGCTTTCAGCTCGGCCCTGTTAATGAACGACACACTTGCCATCATAGGCACGCCGCTGGTGTTGCGACTGGCGCGGGAGCATGGCCTCAACAGTAAACTGTTCTTGTTGACACTGGCTTATGCCATCACGCTCGGCAGCGTCATGAGCCCTATCGGCAATCCGCAGAATCTGCTCATCGCCACTCACGCCGGCTTGGCGGCACCCTTCCAGACGTTTTTCGAAGCCCTGGCCGTGCCGACGCTGCTCAATCTGGCCGTCACGTACCTGATACTGCGATGGGTTTATCGAGCGCAGTTCCGCACCGCCCTGCCGCTGGTCCATAACCCCGTCGAACTGCTGGACCCGAAACTGGCGCGGCTCGCCCGGTTGTCGCTGTGCTTATTGATCGGCCTTATCATCGTCAAAATCATCCTGGTCAGCCTGCGCAGCCCGATCCAGATCAACTTGAGCCATATCGCACTGATCGCCGCCTTGCCGCCGATACTATTGAGCCCCGCCCGGCTGTCGCTGCTAAAAAGCCTGGATTGGGCGACCCTGGTCTTTTTTGCCGCTCTCTTTGTACTGACCGCCAGCGTCTGGCAGACCGGCATCATGCAGCGGCAGGTCGATGCGTTAGCCATAGACCTGACATCAGTGCCGGCGATCATGCTGCTCAGCACCTCACTCAGCCAATTGATTTCCAATGTGCCGCTGGTCGCACTGTATCTGCCCATGCTGACCCATGGCGATAGCGCCTCGCTGATGGCCCTGGCGGCCGGCAGCACGATAGCCGGCAACTTCCTGATCCTGGGCGCCGCCAGCAACGTCATCATTATCCAGCATGCCGAAAAACACGGAGCGACGCTGGGTTTTTTCGAGTTTGCCCGCGTTGGAATTCCATTGGGCTTTATCAATCTGTTGATATACTGGGTCTGGCTGCGCTACTGGTATGGCCCGGCCTGAAAGATTTCCCGACCCGTTGCAGCGCTGGCAGACACTTAATGAGCAAAAAGACAACCAAACCCTCCACTTACCTGACTGAAGTCAAAATGCTTTCGGACCGTATCGTCAAGGCCCAACAGCCGATACGCATTCTGGATGCGATCAAATGGGACGACAACGTCAAGCAGGCTTTTTTCGAGGCCAAATGCAGGAAGCCGCCGGCCGTGTCGCCTGATTATTATTCGCAGCGGCCGTTAGGCTTTGATCCGATAGAGAAAAAACGCGAGTTCTACCAGATCGAACGCGATCTGGCGCGCACACTGGGCCAGCTCAATCCGCTCAGCGTGATCATGCGCAAGATTTGCCGCGAGTATCAATCCGTCGTGCGCATGCTGGAGTCCCGGGGCACGCCGATCTTTTCCGATATTTCCCAGGAACTGTACGGCTCCTCCCACGATGTGTTTCATGTCGGCGACCCGACTATCGCCGGCCTCGGCAGCATGATGGAAGAAACGCTGACGCAACTGCTGAAGCTGGACTTCCTGGTTGAAGAACCCAAAACCATTACGGCCAAGGAAGCGGTAGCCATTCTCAACGACAGGATTGAAAACCTGTTTCCCGGCGACGGCCTGCGCGCGATGATCAGTGACGGCATCGTCGCCGATGCCGCCGCCGGCACCGACTACGTCAAACTGCGCGCGGACGCCCTGTTCAATATGCGCGACCTGCGCGTGCTCGAAGTGCACGAAATCTGGGTGCATCTGGGCACGACCTTGAACGGCCTGGCCCAGCCTTACTGCACGTTTCTGGGCAAGGGGCCGCCTTCATCCGCGGTCACGCAGGAAGGGCTGGCGGTCTTGATGGAGATTCTGACCCTCAGTTCCACGCCTAACCGGCTGATGCGCCTGATCAACCGGGTACGCGCGATCACGCTGGCCGAAGACGGCGCGGACTTCATGGATATCTTCCATTTCTTCAGGGACAAGGGCCTGGACCCGGAAGAAAGCTACACGCTCAGCAGCCGGGTGTTCAGGGGCAGCAGCGCGGACGGCATGCCTTTCACCAAGGACCTGACTTATATCAAAGGTTTCGTGCTGACTTATAACTTTATGCGACTGGCGGTCAGCACCGGCAAGCCTGATCGCATCCCGCTGCTGTTTTGCGGCAAAACCATGATCGAGGACATGAAAGTGCTGGCCGACCTGGTTGAGGAAGGCACGGTCATCGCACCGCGTTTCCTGCCGCCCCAGTTCACCGACCTGATGGGCTTGTCGGCCTGGCTGAGTTTTAGCCGTTTCATGTCCTCGATGAACTTCCGGCAACTGGAGCAGGACTACGCGAATGTTCTATAATCGGCGCATTATCCGCAAGGCGGGCGTGCTGGTCGTCATGCTTCCGGGATTGTGAAAAATTTAGTATCGAACCCTTTCACACTCTCATCCGCGGCCGCCCGGAACGCGACAACATACGATCCGGGCTATAAAACACAGCATCGCTTCGAATGCTGAATATAATAATTAGAGAGGAAACCATGAGAACATCAAAACTGCTCGTCATTTTATTGAGTCTTTCTTTTTTTTCTATAACCGATGCGATGGCCGGTGCCAGCGGTCATGCCGGCCATAGCGTTGGCGGTGGCAATAGCGGCGGATCCTGTGTAAAAGCCCGGGTCAGCAACTTCCAACCGGCCCATTTGGCGACGGTTGCGCCCGAATCGGAATTTTCCTTCAGGGCCACCGGGGTTCAAAGCCCCGATCAGGTTGTGGTCACGGTAAAAACGATCCCGGTGGCAATCACGGCCGAAGATAAAGACAGCTTCTATCTGGTAAAAGGCAAATTGCCGGCCGAACTGAAAAATGTCACCGCCAGAATTAACGTCAAGGTCAATGCCAAATCGCCGCGCTGCGATGGCGAAAACGGATGGTTAGTCAAAATAACCGAATAAATCAACCCTGTTCAAGGGCAAGTCGTGCCAGGCTGGAAACCAGCCGCACACCGCCCCCGAATGAGCTTTTAAGAATGCCGCATGCCTGAGAATCCGTCCATCAAAAAATGCGTTGCCTATTGCCTGGCGCAACGTTTTGATATTGCCGAACTGTCAAAAGTCATTTCGGAATCAAAACAGGTCAGGATCATTAAAGGCGCCCTGCTGATTGAGGATCATCAGACCTTGTCGGTTATTTTCGCGTATGGAGCCGCCGTGCACTGGAACATCGGCCCGGAGCAACAGTCCCGGCTCCATCATTTACTGCTGGAGCATGCGGATAACCCGCTTGAGATCGTCGAGGAAGACAATTTCACCTACGCGCTCAATTGCTCGACGACCCGTATTGTTGAAGACCATATAGAAGTCGAATCTTCCGACCCCATCCTGTTGTTCGCACTGTCCCAGGGCATGGCGCAATCGATCAAGCTGGCCTATTTCGAGACCCACGCCCTCAGGACGATCACCAATACCAATTACATTCCGAAGTCACTGGCCCAGGATGGGCGCATCAACCTGAACCGCCAGGAAATAGCCCAAATCCGCGGCCAGCTGTTCCTGACCAAAAGCGATATCATTCTGAATTACGACCTGCTCGATATTCCCGATTTTTTCTGGGAATACCCGGAATACGAACCTTTTTACAGCGTCGCCGCCAAATACCTGGAAATAACACAACGCATCGAGGTTCTGTCCAAAAAACTCGAAACTATCCATGAATTGTTCGAAATGCTGGCCGATGAACAAAAGCACCGGCACTCCTCGGCACTGGAATGGATTATCATCTGGCTGATTGCGTTCGAAATCGCCATGACTATTTTTGAAAAAGTAGTCTGAGCAACCCGGCAACCGCCCTTATCCTTCTTACAAAAACCCTTTTTATGCTCAGTTACCGCCACGCCTTCCATGCCGGCAATTTCGCCGATGTGCTGAAACACCTGATTCTGATCCGGATTCTTGAATACCTGAAGAAAAAAGACAAACCGTTCTGCTGCGTCGATACCCATGCCGGCCCCGGCGCTTATGCGCTGGACAGCGACTACGCCCTGAAAAACAGGGAATTCGACAATGGTATCGGCAAGCTATGGCAACGGCATGACCTGCCGGACGGCGTAGCCGCCTATGTCGAACTGATCAGGCAATTCAACGGCCAGGAGCCGCTCAGGCGTTATCCCGGCTCGCCCCTGATCGCGCAACAGTTACTGCGCGACGCCGACCGGCTGTTCTTATATGAGCTGCATTCGACGGAAATCGCCTTGCTGACGGAAGCCGTCAACAGGGACAGGCGCATCAAAGTCTTCCATGACGACGGCTTGAAAAACGCCATCGGCCTGTTGCCGCCGGCCGAGCGCCGCGGCCTGGTCCTGATCGACCCGTCCTATGAAATGAAAAGCGATTACCAGGAAGTCGTGGATACCTTGGTAAAAATGCACAAGCGCTTTGCCACCGGCATTTTCGCGCTCTGGTATCCGGTCGTCGAACGCCGGCGCAATGACGCACTGGAACAGGCCCTGCAAAACAGCGGCATAAAGAATATCCAGTTATTCGAACTGGGCATTCAGGCCGATACCAGCGAGCACGGCATGACCGCCAGCGGCATGATTGTGATCAATCCGCCTTGGACCTTAACGCCGGACATGGAGCGCGTCCTGCCCTGGCTGGCGGACGTTTTGGGCGAGAGCGGCGCGGGCTTTTTCCGGGTCCGAAAATTGGCCGGGGAATAGCCTGTATCCTGCTTCTTTCAAGCAACCGTGGCTGATTTATTGGCGCTGATATTAGTAATTTCCGATATAATGGCGAGTCAATACAGCTTTTTCTCCACCCATCCATCCATTTAACACCTTCCAAAACAGTAATGAATCTTGACGTCTTTTTATCCGTTTTTACTTTAATGTTGATCGCATTAGGCGTAAATGTGTTGGCGATTAAAATCCGTATACCCTATACCGTCTTGCTGGTAGTGGTCGGCTCACTGTTAGTCCCTGTATCCCGCATCGAATCACTGTCTTTTATCACCCGCTTCCAGTTAACGCCCGAATCGCTGTTCTTTGTGTTTTTGCCTATTCTGATTTTTGAATCGGCTTACAACATGAATTTCCGCAACGTCAAGGAAAACAAGTACTCGATGGGCATACTGGCCGTCCTGGGCTTGCTGATATCGGCGGTATTCATCGGTTTTGTCGGACAATGGGCTTTCGGATTGCTGGGCCTGGAAGTTCCGCTGCTGGTCACGCTGCTGTTCGGCACCATCATTTCCTCAACCGACCCGGTAGCGGTGCTGTCGCTGTTTAAGGAGTACGGCGCGCCGCATCGCCTGACCCTGATCTTCGAAGGCGAAAGCTTGTTTAACGATGCCACTTCCTTCGCTCTGTTCCTGGTGTTTCTGGACTTGTTCATTCATGGCTACACCGGTTTTCCGACCCTGCTGTCGGGGCTTTTCTCGTTCACGACCATGCTGGTCGGCGGCGTCATTTTCGGTCTGCTGATGGGCTTCATGTTCTCGAAACTGATCCAATTGGTGAAAGGCAATGAACATCTGGAAATCACGCTGACCTTACTGGTTGCGCATTTCACCTTCCTGCTGACCGAGCTGATTTCAGAGCATGTGGTTGTGTTCGGTCAGCAAATCCGTCTGTCTTCGATCATCTCCACATTGATCGCCTCGATGGTCATGGGCAATTACGGGCGTTACAAGATGTCCCACGGCGTCGAGGAATACATGGAAAAATTCTGGAGCTATTTTGCCTTCGTGGCCAACTCACTGGTCTTTATCCTGATGGGCTTGATGTTCGCCAACCTTTCCATCGATTTAAAAATTGCCATCCTGCCGATCATAACCATTATCATCGTGGTTGCCGTGGCGCGTATCGCGTCCGTTTATACATCGATATCGATTATTCACGCCCTCAAGCTGGAAGAAAGAATTCCGCAAAGCTGGCAGCAGTTATTATCCTGGGGCAGTCTGCGCGGCGCCTTGGCGATCGTCATGGTGCTGCTGATTCCGGACAATCTGAGCCTGCCCGGCTGGACTTATTCCTTTTCCATTAAAGAGTTCATTACCGCCATCACTATCGGCTGTATTTATTTCACCCTGCTGATCAAAGCCACGACGATCGGCAAAATCATTCGCCGGTTGAATATCGATGCCTTCTCCCCGCAAGAGGAATTGAGCTACCTCAAAAGCAAGGCGCTGATTTACAAGGACCTGCTCGATAAACTCGATGATTTATACAGCAACAAACAAATCAGTGAGCACCAGCATCAGGCTTTATCCTCTTACTATCGCGCGCTGCATCAGCAACAGCGCAAACTGTCCAGGCAAAATTTCGATGATTCCGACCGTTTAATCGAAAACATGCTGCGCCTGTATGCGCTAGGCCTGGAAAAAGCCATGCTGAAAGAGATTTTCCGGCGCGAGGAAATCAATGAAGCCGGCTATAAGAAAATTCTCGATATTCTGGAAATTCAAATTGAGCGGGTTGAACGCGGCAGACAGCAGTTGAAGGCGACGAACGAGCATTTCAGCGACTGGATATACACTCGCTTTATCAACACCATCCGCCGGGCGCTTTTCCTGTCGCCCAAAGCGCCGGCTCCGGAAGAAGTTTATCTGTATTACCGCACGCAATATAAACTGATATCGAAAGCGATCCGCGAACTGTCCACGCTGGAACAGTCGCACCTGAGCGAAATTTTCGATGATAAGCAGGCGATAGAAAATGTGCTCTCGGTTTATCGGGCTTTACAAGCGCAAACCGAAGTACATATGAACGAGCAAATCGAATCCAACCAGGCCTTGCTGGAGCAGTTGAACCGGCAGTCGGCTGACAGGGTATTGCATACTTTACAAGGCGATATTCTGAAACAATTGCATGAGGACGAAATCATCACGCCCAAACTGTACATCTCGCTCAATAAAGAACTGCATGAGTAAGTGACTATTTTTCAAGGCCTGCCGGCTTCTTCCTGAAGCCGGTCACTGCAGTCCATGCCTTGCAAAGGCTTTCCTTAAAATATCACAGGGTTATTATTTCCTGCTCCGACAGGCGCGCATCCCGATAAAGCTCGGGTTTTCCCTGCAGGTACGAGGCGCAGGGATCGATGATAAAGCGCGTATTCATCGCGGTGCGCCCGAGCAGCATGCGAAAACGCATGCTGTCGCGATTGGTCAGCGTCATTTCGGCTCTGACCATCGTACGGCCCAGGACGATCTCGGTCTCTATCACGTAGCGCCGCTGCTTGTGCCCGCCCGAATCCGACACCAGGCGGCGATCCTTGACCGGCGCATGGCACTCGACCAGCACATCGGTACTGATCTGGCTGGGATGAATGGCAAACATGATCCAGCGCTGGCCGCTTTTTCGATAAGGATCGATTGCGCAAGCATGCAGAGCCGACGAACGCGCGCCGGTGTCGATTTTAGCCTTGATCTGTCCGATATTCAGTTCGGGCAGCGCGACCCACTCGCGCCAGCCTAGCATCGGTAACTGTATGGATACGTCTGTCATGAATTATCTTTGCCTGCAAGTCTGTTATCGGTTTAGAGTTATGCCTGTAGCCAGCCGAATCCTGTGATCCACTTCGCTTGCCGGAAAATATTATGCTTGAATATACGGATTATATAAAAATATTTATCGCCTTGTTCGCCGTGGTCGATCCGATAGGCATCATTCCCATTATTGCCGCGCTGACCGCTCATACGAAAGCGTCCGAACTCAAAAACATCGAGAATACCGTCGTGATAACGGTCACGACGATTCTGCTGCTGGCGCTGTTTCTGGGGGAAAACCTGCTGGTTTTTTTCGGCATCAGTATCAATTCGTTCCTGGTCAGCGGCGGCATTCTGCTGATGCTGATGGCGCTCTCCATGCTGCAAGCCAAAATCAGCAAAACCGTACATACGAAAAAAGAAGCCGAGGAAGGCGAAGCCAGGCAGTCCATCGCCGTGGTGCCGTTATCGATGCCGCTGCTGGCGGGGCCTGGCGCTATCAGTACGGTTATCATGTACTCGCACCGGGGCACCGACATCAATCATTACCTGATCATGAGCCTCGATATCATTGCCGTCATGGCGATTTTATGGATCGTACTGAGAACGACCCCCTGGCTGATCCGGCACATCAGCCAGACCGGCATCAATATTTTCACCCGGCTGATGGGACTGATCCTGTCGGCGCTTGCCGTCGAATTCATCGCCAGCGGACTGAAAGGCCTGTTTCCGGTGCTGGCGGAGTAATTGTCTTTCCCACTGACCCTAATTATTTTTTATCATGGCTGAATCATTAAGTTACGCTTCGGAAAAATCAGGTCTGCCCTCCGGCTCGCTCGTGCACGTCGGCGAGGTGCACGGCATTGAAAACCGCATCACCGTGATTGATTACAATCCGTCCATGCTGGAAAAACGCATCATTAAATCGATTGAAGACGTGTTGCCGTATAAGCAGACCGATACAGTAACCTGGGTCAATATCGAAGGCTTGTCGGACATTTCGATCATTGATGCCATCGGCAAGCATTTTGGCATTCACGCCCTGGTGCTTGAGGACATTCTCAATACCCATCAACGGCCCAAATTCGAGGACTTTAACGACTACCTGTACATTGTCCTTAAGGCGCTGTCTCTCAGCGATGACATATTTGACGTGGACTATGAACAGGTCAGTTTACTGGTACTCGACAAATTCGTCTTTTCGTTCAAGGAAAAACCCGACGCTATATTTGATCCCATTCTGGCCCAACTCGGCAACGAGAAAGGGCGCCTGCGCAACTTCGGCACGGATTATCTGGCGTATGTGATCATGGATACCGTCGTCGATGAATATTTCGCCTTGCAGGACGCGCTCGATGAACTGATTGAAAACGTCGAGGATGAATTACTGTCCACGCCCACGGCAAAAACGCTGAAGACCATCCAGACCATCAAGCGCGAACTGATCTTTTTACGCAGAAGCGTCTCGCCGCTGCGGGAATTGCTGGTCGCCATACAGCGCAGCGACTCGCATTTGCTGCATGAGCGCACCAAACGCTATTTCGGCGATGTCTACGATCATGCCATCCGTGTGATTGAAGCGATGGAATCCTACCGCGATTTGATCGCCGGCATGCTGGACATTTATCTGTCCAGCGTCAGCAACAAAATGAACGAGACCATGAAAGTCCTGACCGTGTTCGCCACCATCTTCATTCCGCTGACCTTTATCGCCGGCGTCTACGGCATGAACTTCGAGTATATGCCGGAACTGAAATGGAAGTGGGCCTATCCGGCCTTGTGGATGCTGTTTATCGCGATATCGGTTTTTTTACTCGGCTATTTCAAGAAAAAAGACTGGCTTTAGCTTGGAGGGACCGGTTCCGCCAAAGCCGGAACCGGTGTGTGGCTAACACTTAATGATTGCAGCCGGCGCCGTGAACATGACCATGAGCCAGTTCGTCCTGAGTCGCGTCTCTGACCGCCACTACTTCGACATCGAAATTCAGCGCTTCGCCGGCCAGCGGGTGATTGCCGTCGATGGTAATATCATCGCCATCGACATCGACTACCGTGACCACGCCCGGACCTGAACTGACATCGGCATGAAACTGCATGCCGACTTCGACGGTATCTATACCTTCGAACATGGCCCGAGGAATCACCTGAACCATACCGTCCTGATGCTCGCCATAAGCGTCGGCCGCCTCAATGTGGACATTAAATTTGTCGCCTACCGTTTTGCCCTCCAGGGCTTTTTCCAGGCCGGAAATAATATTCCCCATGCCTTGCAGGTAAACCAACGGCTCATCCCCAACCGAACTGTCCAGCACTTCGCCGGCGTCATTAGTCAGAGTGTAGTGAATGGAAACAGCCATATTGTCTGCTATTTGCATGATGAAACCTTTTTCGTGATTAAAAGGCGACTATCATATAGATTTATCTCGCATTTGTCTGAAAAAAAAGCGGCCGGGCTTAAGTCTGTGCGACAAACCAGGACCCCGGAATACCGTAAGGTAAGCGCCATTTCATCATCCCGCGGCACTCGATTTTCTCACCTTCCTTCGGCGTGTTCCAACCCGCTATTTGTTCACATTCGGCTTTGATTTTCGCCAGTAGCGCCTCGGCGGTTTTCGCCGCTGATCTGGCCGGGGTTTTGCGCGCGCCAAGTCAGCGGTCAGTTCGCCGCGTAAGGCTTTGACGAGGTCACCTTAGCCAACCCTCTCAATTAAAAGGCTCATACCGGATCTCGTTGATAATCCATTCCTTGACGCCCTCGGGCGTGTGCACAAAAATCTCGTCGTCGACGGATTTGCCGATCAGCGCTTTTGCCATCGGCGAGTTGATGCTGATCGCATTTTTATGCGGATCGAACTCATCGGAACCGACAATCCGGTAATGAGCGATCTGCCCTGCCTCATTTTCAAGCTCCACCCAGGCGCCAAAGAAAACCTTGCCTTCCTGTTGTGGCGAGTAATCCACAACCTTTAACACCTGCAAGCGCTTGGTCAGAAAACGAATCCGCCTGTCTATTTCCCTTAACCGACGCTTTCCCTCCTTGTACTCGGCATTTTCCGAACGATCGCCATGGGCAGCGGCTTCCGTGACGGCTTGCGTGACGGCTTTGCGTTCGACGCTCCAGAGGTAATCGAGCTCTTGTTCCAATTTTGTACGGCCTTCACGGGTAATTAAATGACTTCTTGCATGCATCTTGATTCACTACGGGCAAAAGCACTGCTTAAAAAAGATTGAGAAGCGGCCGCTAAAAACGCAGTCCAGGCAAGCCATTAAAGCGTTGAAGGCATCAGCGGCAAAAAAAGCTGCTGCTCAATGGATAAAGTGAAGGCGACCGCCTAGTAGTCAGTCAATTTAATTATGGCGGGTAAATTGTAGGTGCGAATTTATTCGCACTATTCACACTCTATGAATACTCTGCAAATTTTACTCGTCAGATCAAGACTGACTAAGCACTAGTCGCCATACGGATTATTTATTTTGTTTTTGATGTATCTTGCCGATACATAGCCCGTCACGGAACCCCACAACAGCATATAACTGCTATGCAGCATGACCTCCGGTTTAAAGCTGTTGATGTTTCTGAAGTAATCCCAGATGTCATCGGCCAACACCAGAGCCAGGACAAAATAGAACAGGTGGAGGAACTTGATTCTATGTTGAGAAAACACCCAGACACCGATGGCGATGAAGCCGGCAAAAAAACGGATGCCGCTGTGAATCAGAAGTTCAGTCTCCCAGATATCAACCTTAAAGGCCGCATTTACAAAATAAAGCAGGGTAAACCCCAGCACCATTACAAAACCAATCGCTTTCATTTTTATCTTAATTCTAATTATTACTGATTAATTTTAACCCCGGCGGAAGAGCCTCGCCAAAAATTTGTTTTTCCTCTTTTTCATCAAGTTCCCGGATTTGTTCCACAATGTCCACCCAGGAAGAAGGCGCTTTACTCACTTTCAGTTTTTCAACGATTTGCCTGCGCAGGGCTTCGTCGATATCGCGGGCACGGTCACCGCTCATACGCGCGATCAGGGTCGCGGCAAAACCGGCCTGGGGGATTTTCCTCCAATCCTCGGCCATCAACTGCTTGAGCCATTGGCAGACCGTATCGGCGGGGATCACGTTATGACTGCTGCCGTGGAACGGCATGCGCGCACCGATGCGCCCGACGGCCCACCAGGTCTGACTGGATTCGCTGGCTTTTTGCAGGCGTTTCAGCAGCCATTCGCCCAGCTGTGTTTTCTTGTCGACGGGCAATCGTTCCAGCACCGCCGACAGACGCACGATGTCGTCATAACTGCGGGTCTTCAGTTGCTTGGCGACTCCGGGCTGCCGGGCGGCGGCCGGATCAATGTACTTGGCGATATCGCTGAAGATCTGCTCCTGCGCCTCGCCGCTGAGCCCGCCGGCAATCCGGCGCCATAACGTCCACCATTCGCTCCAGTTCTGGGTTTCGTTGACGAACTGGATGCCCTGCGGGTAGGTTTTCCAGAGCTGTTCCACGCGCCAGTCGTCGAGCGGATAGCCGAATCCCGGACGCAGGCAGAAACCGGTCAGGCTGAGCCAGACCCGTTCATGGTTTTCGGAACGGCGGCGATATTTCAGGCCCTCCAACAGCGCCGCGAACATGGCGCGCAGCAGCGGCGTTTCCCATTCATTGCGCGAACTGCCCAGCAGTTTTTCCAGGTCGGCGCGCAGATTCTTGACCGCTTTGGGATCGACCTGCTTGGACTTTGATCCAAAGACCGTCTGTATCTTTTCGACGGCGGCATTGAACTGAGCCGGCAAGGCCGCATCGGTTTGCAGTCCGGCCAGGCCTTTCTTTCTGATCTGGAATTCCACATCCCAGCGCTGCGTGCTGTCGGCCACGGACACGCACTGGATTTTCAGCGTGCCGATTTCGGTCTGGGTCACGGCCAGCTGCACGATGACTTCGCGGTTGCCCTGCTCTTCGCCATGCTCAAAGGCCACGGCCAAAGGCGGCAGCGAGTGAAATTGGTCGGTAATGTCGGTCAGATCGCCGGGCTTGAACGGCGTATCGCCGGTCATCGAAGCCAGATGGAAGCGCACGGGCTGCCCCAGACGCAGGGCAAATTGCCGGTCTTTCAGGATCACCTCGTCGCCTTCCTCGCTGCCGCGCGGCAGGATGCAGACGCCCTGCTGCACGGCCTTACCGGTATCGACCAGCAGAAAATAACTGCGCGCCGCGCCGCCGCCGATTTTCAGTTTCTTTTCACGGCGCGCGATGGCGTAACTGACCGCACCCAAGGCCACCGACAGTTCGGGATGCTTGTTTTCCAGCAACACCGGCGGCTTGTCGGCCCATGAATTGATCAGTTCGATGGTGCGCTGCGTGATCGGCCGGCTGCGGAACACGCCGCCGTTGAGCAGCAAGGCATCGGGCACGACTCCCTCGCCTTGCAATGCCTCACGGCAGGCCTCGCGGTGCAGTTTCAGGAACGCGGCGATATGCTTGCTAACCGCCGGCTCGGCGGCATAAGGCAGACCGAATTCCACCACGCCGCTGCGCTTCCGGTCCGGCAGTTCATCCAGCCCCGACAGCGGAAAAAATCCGTCCAGCGCAATCGCCCTGACTTCGTCCCGGCTCAGGGAAACGGAACGCGTGCTGCCGATCAGCCTGGAGCCGCCCCCCAGCAAGGTGACGTTGACCTGCTCCGGGGCATCCTCGGCCAGCAGCCGTTCCTTGGCCAGACGGCATTGCTCGATCAACTGCGACAGATCGGCCGGCGACAGGCGTTTGCCGTCACTGACCAGCCGGCTTTCGGCCAGGTGCGCCAGGGCCAGGTCGATATTGTCGCCGCCCAGCATCAGATGCTCGCCGACACCGATGCGGGTCAGTTTAGGCTCCTGCTCGCCCTGCTCGACCTTGATCAGCGTCAGGTCGGTCGTACCGCCACCCACGTCGCAGACCAGCAGCAGATGGACATCGGCCAGCGCCTGACCGATGGAGCCGGTATGTCGCCTCAGCCAGTCGTAGCAGACCGCCTGCGGCTCTTCCAGCAGACGGACATTGGAAAAGCCAGCGATTCGGGCCGCTTCCAGGGTCAGCGAGCGAGCCGCTTCATCAAAAGAAGCCGGCACGGTAATGACGATATCCTGCTTTTCCAAGGGCGCGTCGGGAAACCGGTGACTCCAGACCGTACGGATATGCGCCAGATAACTGGCGCTGGCATCGATCGGCGACACCTTGTCGACATCGTCGCCGCTGCCCCAGGGCAGGATTTCCGCGCCATGGTCGACCGACGGGTGCGACAGCCAGCTCTTGGCGCTGGTCACGAACCGGCCTTTGGTCTTGGCGCCCAACAGGCGCGCGGCCTCGCCGATCACGGCGGTTTCGCCGGCCGGCGAAAAAACGACATCAGCCTCGGACAGCTCGCCGGCGGCCGGATGATAACGCACGGAAGGCAGCAAAGGCCGCGCCGCTACCTGACCGGGGGCGACCAATTGCTCAACCTGAAAAATCTCGATTTCGGGGTTGGGTTTATCGGCTCTCGCATAGGCGACAACGGTATGCGTTGTGCCCAGGTCGATACCGACTGAATAACTGGCGGATTGATTTTGCACGGTAATTTTGTGATTTTAAGAGTTCAATCGATTCAGGCGCTTGAATGCATTTGTTTGCATGAATCATTGAGGTGGCTATTTATCAGGAATATATGCCTGTACCTGGAGAATTTATGCCTTGGCGTCGGGCGGCCAAGCGGCCGCCCTGTCAGTCCTATGCTTCTGCTTCTGCTTTTGCTTCTTCGCCCGCCCGGACATCAAACTCGATCTTCCAGCGGCCGTCGTCTTTTTGCGAGACGGCCTGCAGTTCCAGCGTGCCGACTTCCGTCACGGCCGCGAGCAGATGAACGGGGATGACTTCACCGGGCCGGCGACCTTCCTCCGGCAACGTGACTTCAATTTCGTCCAGTTCTTCAAGCTCGCCCTCGGCCCAGTAATCGAGGCTCGTGCCCACGACATCGTCACGGCGGGTGTTGGAGGCGAAGAAACGGAAACGCACCGGCTCGCCGATCACCAGGCCGAATTCGTCGTCGGGCAACTCCTCTTGGGTGCCCTCTTCCATGCCGAACGGCGCGATGCACAGTGCCTCGATTTCAGGAGGCATGCCGGGTACGGCCGGCATGGCGCTTTCCACGCCGACGTAGTAGGACGCAGCCGTGCCGCCTTTAATGCGCACGCCTTTGCCTTTGCGCACATAGCCGTAATAAGCGGCGCCGCGCGCGACGGCCAGGTCGAGGTCGGCACCCTGCAACAGTCTGGCTTCGGGCGCCTGTTCGGCCGCCAGCCAGGAATTCAGGACTTCCATCAGCCGGTCGGCCAGCACCTGGGCTTTCAGCACGCCGCCGTTAAACAATACAGCCGTCGGATGCAGAAACGAGGCATTTTCGGGCAGATTGATGTCTTTTAAATCCTCGGTCGCGCCTTGCTGTTTGGCCAGAAACGCCGCCAGATGCCGGGTAATGCCCGCATCCTGCGCATAAGGCAGGCCCGTGGTTCTCAGGCCGCCGCGCGTACGGCTGATCGGCCGGTCGCTGGCCGCCACCCTGGGCAGAAAGCCCTCGACCAGGACGCGATTGACTTCATCGCGCGTCAACTCGCTGCGCAGTGTGCCGCCGATCAATGACGAGCCGCGGCTGGCGACGACCAGCGGAATCGTATCGATCTCGGGATTGTTGAAGATTTTTTCCTTGGCATCGCGGCAGCTGTGCGTCAACGCCTGTATCTGCCACGGTTCCAGACGCCTACCGTCCTGTTCCAGCTTGGCTTTGACCGTATAGGCCAGCGCCAGGTCCATGTTGTCGCCGCCCAGCAGGATATGATCGCCGACCGCGACACGCGTCAATTCCAGATTGCCGTCCTGTTCGGTGACGGCGATCAATGACAGGTCAGTGGTGCCGCCGCCGATATCGACGACCAGGATGATGTCGCCGCATTTGGCATAATTGCGCCAATCGCCATGGCTTTTCTCGATCCAGCTGTACAGGGCCGCCTGCGGCTCTTCCAGCAGAATCGCCTGCTCCAGCCCAACGGAGCGCGCCGCTTCGACGGTCAGTTCCCGTGCCGCCGGATCAAACGAGGCCGGCACGGTAATCACCAGGTCCTGCTTATCCAGAGACGCGCCAGGGTGCTGGTTTTCCCAGGCATCGCGCAGATGCCGCAGGTAAGCGGTGGTCGCCTGGAAAGGAGAGACGCGCTCGATTTCGTCCGGCGCTTCGGCCGGCAGAATGGCCGATTTGCAGTCGACGCCGGCATGGCACAACCAGCTCTTGGCGCTGGCGATCAGGCGGATCGGCGTTTTGCTGCCCAGGTTGCGCGCGATCTCGCCGACCAGATAGTCCGGCTTGGGATTCCAGGGCAGCGAGGTAGAGCCTTCGGCAAGCTCGGACTCATGCGCCTGATACATAAATGACGGCAACTGCTCCTTATCTTCGACTTCACCGGGCGAGGTCAATTGCGGTATGGGCATGACCTGCTGGGAAAATTCATCCTCTATTTTGCTGAGATCGGCATAGGACAGCACACAGTGAGTGGTGCCCAAATCGATGCCGACCGAGAACCGCGGCCCATCATGAACGGCGGTTTCAGTGCTCTCAAGTCTGGCTTCCGTTTCAGTGCTTGTTTGTTGCTCTTCGCCCGCTGGTTGATTCTCGTTTTCAGGATTTTCAGATTCCGGCATTTCGCTCTCTGTAGGTTCTAAATCAGTAGCGGCGTTTTCCGGCTCAGCGGCGGCAGCCTCCTCCTTTTTTTTCAATACATCCGACTTTATATGGCCAAACAGCTTTTTCATAATTCAACCTCCGCTGGTGCAACGATCTGGGCATTATGGCCCTGCGTCAATTTAGGCAGGCGAATGTCCGTCACCTTCCAGCCTTTGTGGACCAATGTGCCGGTAAACGGCGCCGCGCCGACAATATTGCCTGTCAAGCGTACGCTGGCGGCATCAAAACCTTTCTGCAAGGTCACTTTCGTGCCTTCCTGTTCGCCGCGTACCGGCGCCAGGCTGAAATGCTCGTTGATGGCCTTGTTGCAGCCTTCGTGCACGACACGCGCGGCGATACCGATATCGGCATCGCCATAGGCGGAAATATCTTCCTTGATGAAATCGATAAAGCGCGCTTCTTTTTGCAGTAAACCCAGTAATTGCAAGGCCGCGTCGGGCGTCGCTTCTTTCAATACCACAGGTTCCGGTGCCGGCGCGGGGACGAGTTTTTCGACCTCGACGATTTTTTCGACGATCTTAACTTCCGGTTTTGGCGCGGGTGCGGGCGCGACCGGTGCGACAATCGGCGCTACCGCTTTTTTGCGGCCGCGGGCCAGACTGATCACCATGGCCAGCAGCAAAATGATCAGAATCAGCGACAACAGCGCCACGGCGCCTGCCAGATACACATGCCACAAGTCGAGCGTGGTCGGTACCCGCGTCAAATCAATTGCGTAGTTAGTATTCATTCAATTAGGAGCTCATTGGGTTATTATTGTTGACCCGCTTTGCGGGCGGCTTCGGCAAACATCAACTCCTGAAGCACGGCACGAGTGGTTTGGATGCGCGTCTGTTTCAGGTGGCGGTCGGCGACTACGCCGGGCACTTTTTCTTCCGTGTACACTTCGCGCATTTTCGCCAGGACCGGCTCGCATTGTTTGATGAGACTTTCCGTTGCCCTACGGCTTTCCAGTTGCTGGTACGCCGGTTTTTTCATTTCTTCCACGGCGCATTTTTTATAGTTGTATTTGGCTTCCTGAATTTTTTTCATCGTCGCTTCAGTCAGTACGGTGTTATGCCATTCGTTTTTCGCATCATCAGCGAAAGCCGTTACTGCCGACAGCAACATAGTCAGGAAAAAAAGCTTTTTCATGATAGTCCTCAATATTAAACGTTTAATTTTACGCGAACTGGTTAAAAAATATGTAATGAACATCGAAATCGGGGCGGATGTCATTTTTTCAATACTTCCATGATAAATAACATAGTATGATGGAATGACTGTTTATTCAAAATAGAAGCCAAATGCTCTTCAAATGCCCGCGCCTCCGACCCGCTGGACATTATTCACCTGTATAATGATCAGCCCATTAAACACTAGCAATCTTTTATGTACAAATATGATGGCCGACTGATCCACCAAAGCCACGATGATGACGGCATTATAGAGGTGGTCGAGCTCAACGGCGTCAGATCCTTGCATTTCGGTTCCTATCCCAGACAAAGCAGCATGCGTGTCGCCGCTCCCGACAAGTTGCAATTGGCTTATGTGCGCGCCATGACCTGTTGGCTGTTGTTCAAGCAAACGTTGGCTGACGAAGCTCTGATTGTCGGTTTAGGCGGAGGTTCACTTACCAAGCATTTGTTGCATCATTTTCCCGACTGTCGACTCAGGGTGGTGGAATACCGAAAAAGCGTGGTCAGAATCGCGCGCAGCCATTTCGGCCTGCCGCTGGATCCGCGCCTGAAAATCATAGTCGACGACGGCGGACGCTATATTCTTCAGCGGACCGAAACCGAACGGGAACAATACAGCCTGCTGTTTGTCGATGCCTTCGATCATGAAGGCATGGCCGAATCCATCTGCAACGAAACGTTTTTTCAGGCCTGCAAGCCGCTGTTAAAAAAAGACGGCATATTGGTCATGAATCTTTGGGGCACCGACAAAGCCCTGTTTACTAAAGTCGCCCGATGGCTGGGCCGTGCCTTTCAATGGAGAATTTTATTTCTGCCGGTTCGCTGCAAAGGCAATATAATCGCTTTTGCTTTTAATGACGATTCAACCCTTTATTCCATGCGGGCTTTAAGAACGAGAGCATCGGCTCTTGAAGAGCACTATCAAATTGAATTTCCGGTCTTCCTGAGAGATCTCAATACCCATAACACCAGCACGCTTAACAACCTGATAAAACCATGATGTCTTCCGCTTTACCCTCCGTACCCAACCTTTTCAGCTATCGCAAATACTGGGCGCAGCGATTCGGCGTAGCGCCGGCATTGCCGATGAGCCGGGAGGAAATGGATGATCTGGGCTGGGATTCGTG
The DNA here is from genome assembly GCF_000746145.1 of Methylobacter sp. BBA5.1. NCBI lineage: Bacteria > Pseudomonadati > Pseudomonadota > Gammaproteobacteria > Methylococcales > Methylococcaceae > Methylobacter > Methylobacter sp. BBA5.1. The sequence goes on along the minus strand of NZ_JQKS01000022.1, from coordinate 83,240 downwards.
CGATATCATCCTCGTGACCGGCGACGCTTATATCGACCATCCCAGCTTCGGCATGGCGCTGATCGGCCGTCTGCTGGAAGCGCAGGGCTTTCGGGTCGGCATCATCTCGCAGCCCGACTGGACCAGTGCCGGCGACTTCCGAAAACTCGGGCGCCCGAACCTGTTCTTCGGCGTGACCGGCGGCAACATGGATTCGATGGTCAACCGTTATACCTCGGACAAGAAGATCCGCTCGAACGACGCCTATACGCCGGACGGCACCGCCGGCAAACGGCCCGACCGCGCCGTCAACGTCTACTCGCACCGCTGCCGCGAAGCCTACAAGGATGTCCCGGTTATCATCGGCGGCATCGAGGCGAGCCTGCGCCGCATCGCGCATTACGACTACTGGTCCGACAAGGTCCGCAAATCGGTGCTGCTCGACTCCAAAGCCGACCTGCTCGTGTACGGTAACGCCGAAAGGCAGATCGTCGAGATCGCGCACCGGCTGGCCAGCGGCGAAACCATTTCCGACCTGAAGGGCATCCGCGGCACCGTACATTTCGTCAAGCAGATTCCCGAAGGCTGGATCGTCAAGGATTCCACGCATATCGACATGCCCGGCCCCGTGGCGCCGCCGCAGAATCCCTATCAGGAACAGCCCGCCTGCGAGATCAAGAATTCGGCCGGATCAGACGGCGAGAAGGTCATCCAGTTCGACAAGCACCTGATCAGAGGCCGGCGCGCGCAGACCGTGATCCGCTTGCCCGACTACGAGGACGTCAAGGACGATCCGATCCTGTACGCCCACGCCTCGCGCGTCATGCACGGCGAGACCAACCCCGGCAATGCCCGGCCTTTGGTGCAGATGCACGGCTCGCGGCTGCTCTGGGTCAATCCGCCGCCGATTCCGCTGACCACGAAGGAAATGGACGGCGTCTTCGACCTGCCCTATTCGCGCCTGCCGCACAAGGCCTACGGCAACGCCAACGTGCCCGCCTTCGAGATGATCCAGCATTCGGTCAACATCATGCGCGGCTGTTTCGGCGGCTGCTCCTTCTGCTCCATCACCGAGCATGAAGGCCGCATCATCCAGAGCCGTTCGGAGGATTCGATCATCCGCGAAATCGAGGCGATACGCGATATTTCGCCCAATTTTACCGGCCATATCTCCGACCTGGGCGGACCGACCGCCAACATGTACCGACTGGCCTGCAAGGACGAGAAAATTGAAGCGGCCTGCCGCAAGCCGTCCTGCGTCTATCCGGGCATCTGCCCCAACCTGAATACGGACCACACGCCGCTGATCAAGCTGTACCGGCGTGCGCGCGCCCTGCCCGGCATCAAGAAAATCTTCATCGCCTCCGGCCTGCGCTACGATCTGGCCGTGGAATCGCCGGAATATGTCAAGGAACTGGTCACGCACCATGTCGGCGGCTATTTGAAAATCGCCCCGGAACATACCGAGAAAGGCCCGCTGTCGAAAATGATGAAGCCGGGCATGGGGACCTACGACCGCTTCAAGACCCTATTCGACAAATTTTCCAAGGAAGCCGGCAAGGAGCAGTACCTGATCCCCTACTTCATCGCCGCGCATCCCGGCACCACCGACCACGATATGCTGAACCTGGCCTTATGGCTGAAGCGCAATGGTTTCAGAGCCGATCAGGTGCAGGCCTTCCTGCCTTCGCCGATGTCCATCGCCACGGCCATGTATCACTCCGGCAAGGACACCCTGCACAAAGTCAGCCGTACCGTCGCCGACATTCCGATCCCCAAAAGCGTCAAGCAACGCCGCCTGCACAAAGCCTTCCTGCGCTATCACGACCCGAAAAACTGGCCGCTGCTGCGCGATGCGCTGAAAGCCATGGGCCGCAGCGATCTGATCGGCAACGGCAAACATCACCTGGTGCCGTCATTCCAGCCCAAGGGCACCGTCGAGCCCGCTGAACAGAAAATCCAACGTTTTAAAACCAAATACACCGGACTGGACAGTAAACGCAGCGAAAAAAGCCAAAGGCCGGCCGGCAACAAAAATAAAACACAGCGTAAGAAAAAAAATTTAAAAAAAGTACTAGGCAAGAAAAAATAATTATGTATAATACTCCTCATTCGCTGGTGTAGCTCAGTCGGTAGAGCAGCTGATTTGTAATCAGCCGGTCGCGGGTTCGATTCCCATCGCCAGCTCCAATACAATCAAAGGCTTGCAGAAATGCAAGCCTTTTTTGTTTGTACCGGGGTTAGGTATGGGTTAGGATTTCGAGGGAAAGCTGTAGCTCTCTAGAGAATGCTAATTGCCCCACATCACAAAAACCTCTTTCAAATATCTCCCTCTTCCGATTCAGTAGCTATGCCAATGCGGCTAGCGCATCATCGTTTTTACAAATCCTGTTTGCTCATCGCTCGTTGGACATAGTCGATCAGCATGTGTGCTTGATCACACCTTGCTGTATTGCAACTGCGATAATCAATGACCAGTTGACCCTCCACCGATCCGATACCTGAAATTCCACCACAAGCATTTGATCATGCTTAATGATGCTTTCTATCAGCCTAAACAGAAACATCAACAATCGCTGTCAGCTTGCGCCGACCCGATTGTTCGGTAACCATGGGACGGCTCTGCCTGAGTGCCAATCTGTAGCCGCTTCTGATCCCAGCGCTTTTCATAGAATGTGCCCACATAGCCTCCGAGGTAATGTTGCCCTAGACCGCTACAGTTTTCACATTTGACATAAGACAGATATTCGGCCATAGCGACTAACTCATAAACATAATCACCCTGATGGATACCGTGGATATTGATGGTTAACAATCAGTAAGCGGCGGTGCAAACTGGCCAAGTGTCAGGCATAATAAAATCCGAGTGGTCCAGCAGGATAAAAGCTATTGCGGACAACAGGTCTACATCAATATCGGATGTTTCATGGAGAAGTAATGTGAAGCGTTTTTATGACGGGCTTGATGATGAGATCAAAGTCATCTTATTAAACCAGATTCGGAATTTGTGGACACACGCTTCCACGGCGATCGAAGGCAATACCCTATCGCTAGAAGATACTGCTTTCGTACTCGAGGAAGGCTTAACAGTCTCCGGAAAACCCCTTAAAGACCATGAAGAAGTCGTTGGACATGCCAAAGCCATCGATCTGGTCTATCAATTGCTGGACCTCGACAGGTTTACGGAAACGGAGTTATTCGCCCTACACAAGGCGATACTGACCGAGCGCGTCAGGGACATCTACAAGCCGGTAGGCGGCTGGAAGAAAGCGCCTAATTACACCTCTTATATCGATCAGAATGGAAAGCAATCAGTGCGTGAATATCCCTCACCACAATACGCCCCAAAATTGATGGCGCAGTGGCTGGATAACTTTAATGCTTTTTTCAAACAAGAACTTTCTCGGGATGCGGCCTCGCAGGCCTATGCGGATCTGCATCTTGATTTTGTGACTATTCACCCGTTTTCTGACGGCAACGGCCGGCCGGCCCGATTGCTGTCTAACCTGCCAGTGTTGAAGTCGGGGTTTCCGCCTATTGTGGTACCGAGTACGGATCGGCAAGCCTACAAGGAAACACTTTCCAGCTACCAAGACACTATCCCTCATCTGGCCGAGGTTGATGATATGGCCGCCTTTCCAAATAATGCCGAAAGAACTCGTTTTCTTGAATTATGCGCGCGCTATTGGACAGAAACGATGACGCTTTTGGAAAACGCCCAGATGCTGCAGCGTAAGCGGAACGACAGAAAGCTATGATTAAAACTAGCCAACAATAATAACGGACCATAATAAGCCAAGCACAGGCAAACCATAAATAAAATTAAACTTATAGCGCTACAAGTGCCATAACCCCAAAGCGCTAACCAGTACCAGACCGCCGCCAACCCAGCGTTTAAACAATAGATCGTTGCGCATTATGGCGTTATGCGCTTTCAAGCCCAGCATATGCCCAACAGCGGCGATCGGTATCAGCGTCAGCGCCGCTGGAAAATGCAGGTCAACCGACAGGACGATAAATGTCGTCATTTTGATGCTGACCAGGATAAACCATAAGACAAACAAGGTATCGCGCAATTGATCCTTGCTGACGTTACGCATATAGACGGCTACCATCAAGGGAGCGCCGGTCAGGGAAGTGCCGGCGACATAGCCGCCTAACACCAGTAGCAGTTTGTCTGCCCAGTTTCGGCTGCTTTCAATGGCGCGATTGAATAACCAGGTCAAACCATAAAACAAGGTGATTGAATAAATGAATACGTTCAACCACAAGATCGGCAGACTCACCAGTCCGAATACGCCGATGATAGCCGGGGGAATAATGTAAATCGAAGACCGCCGTAAATACTGCCAGTCGACATTATGCATGCGGGTGCGCAATGTCAAACCGGAAAAGAACAGCAAATGTGTCCCGATAATGGGTAACCACAAACGGGGATCATTGTGTACGAACAACATCAGCGGCAAGCCTAATGCGGCGCCGCCAAAACCGAGTCCGGTCCGGACAAAACCGGCCCAAACGAACAATAGGGCGATGATCAGCGTTTGATCAAGCGAGAAATCGAGCAACATAGTCAAAAATTCTTAAACCGCATCCAGTATTTTTCAGTTTTCAAAGTCCGCTTTATCAGTCTTTCCATGTCTCGGATAACTCACGGCCATCAAATCGGACCAGTTTAACAAAGAAGCCGGTCAGATACAGGTGCCAAGCCTTCAGTTTGATGTTTTCCGCTCTCTTTTCACCTGTTTCATCAGTGAATTTTGGATATCGAGTTCAAGCCTTAACTTGTGCCCTCTCCTTTAATCAGGCAATTTTTGCATTAGTTCTCATCTTCCGAACATCATGTCTTTTTATGGATAAATCCTATCACCGCCTAGCACATTAAAAGCCGCCATATTCAAATCTTCTGCGATCGCTTTCACATCTATGGCGTATCCTCCATCAATACGGATACAACATGGCTTTTCATAAAGCCACACCTCGACAGCAAACCGATGTTCAATTTCAATTAATTTTTCACATGGCACGAACCCGAAATAGGTTCCGTTTCCTTCATCCGACCATCGCAATTCCGGATATCGTTTTTCGATCGTTTTTTTATTTCATCGACCTCAATTTCAGGATCCACAATCAAATCTTTGCTAAAGTCCCAAAAACTTTCAATGTTTCTGGAAGTCCGAAAGACAATGCTGTCTTTTAAACCATCTTTAAGCATCTTTATTTTCCAATGTATTTTTTCAGGTGTTAAGCAATTCGCGGGGTCAACTTCTACTGCATTCGCAATAACCGGCACATAATCAGGCTGAATCTTTTCTACTGCGATAGATAACCGACCTTGGGCGCAGGCTTTTTACCGGTCTTTAACCGGTGAAATTGCTTCACCGGGATGCTTGTCGTTGATGAATAACCGTTCGGAATGGCAGCCCCAATGTTTGAAATATTATCGTTGGTTCAACGGCTTCCATTCGCCTGTTTTTCGCATTTCCTGCAATGAAGAGTATTCGCATCTTACATCGGCGATGCTGTAAACATACTGCGTTTCCATGTACCTTTTAAAGTTTGGGTATACTTCTACTAATACGGGAATTGGCGTTCTGGCCAGAACATAAACTTCAAGTTCTCCATCATCCCTAACTTTGGCAAAATCTAAAAGAGTGACGACCGCACTTGGATGATTAGTCCTCGCTGAAATAAGAATACTAGTTGGAATTCGCTTGTATTCAATATCGTCCAAAGCTTCCGAGAAAAGATCTTCCGAATCATAATCGGTGGCGAAATAAGTCAAGTGATCGACGGGTAAAATGATCTGGCCGAGATCCTGTTCATAATACCCTGTAGAGGTCAACGGGGCGATCGTCATCAACCAGCCGTTGCTGATTGCCAGAAACTCCCGATACGACTTGGGCATGGAAAATTGCTTGCCTTCGAGCAAACTTCTGGCCTCATTGATATAGATATCTCCTGGCCCAAAAACAGATAGCGGGGGTTTTTGCTGCAACCGTGCTTCAGCTTGCTCAATGGCTGCTTTTGTGGCTGGTTTTTGAAACAGCCCCCCGTTGACGATAATGGCATCATCAATATCGAAGCCATAATCCAAGCGGGTAAACTTTTCGCCGGCTTCCGCGATAAATGAAAATTTGCCCGCCTTGGCTTCGTTTTGGCCTTGCTCGATCAGTTCTTGCGTGTATTTCGAACGGCTTGTCTCGGCCGCCTGAAGAGCGGCCGCTGAAAATGTTTTGATTTTCTCAAGACGATCCTTAATCTTTGCATCTGAAGTATTTTCCGAAGCACTTAGTCCGCCCTCAAAAATTTCAAGATAAGAATCGTCTAGACCATATTCTTGTAATAAGGCTTGCCTTTCTCGTTTTGTATGAGCGACATAACGGGGATACCAGCCAAACTCCAGTCTGGTCTTGATAAACGCCCGCATGTATTCGTCATTCCATTGTGTTAAAAGCGACTTCCACCCGAGTTCATCAATGGATAGTCGCGGAGGCTGGCATTGTTTCAACTGTTCTTTTTCTTTTTGTTGTCTAATTTGCCCTTCCTTTATTAACTCTTTGTAATCCATATTTTTATCGTGGCTCTTATTGGATTCCGGAGAGATCCCAAATGTTATTGAAACCTTGAATTTGAGGTTCATAATCCCGACATAGGACGAATGATTACCCTACATCAGCTATTCGACAATGCCAAATGTTTTGAAACGATTCGCGCCTTGCGCTGGCCGAATAAAGTGTCTTGCCCCAGTGCCGTTCAGAAGCCATGATCAAGCAGGGCAAGGATGATGCCCAGCCTGAACGACAGCGCTATGGCTGCAAACCCTGTCAGCGCCAATTCGGCGATTTAACCGGTACGATTTTCGCGGGCCACCATCAGCCTCAACAAGACACCCAAAACTCATCCAATAGCCTACATTTAATTGCGGAGGAAGCTATGGCGACTAAACAAATTGCTATTATCCAGGGACATCCGGATCCGGCAGGTAATCGCTTTTGCCATGCTTTGGCAGACGCGTATAGCAAAGGTGCGGAATCTTCAGGATATGAGGTCAAGGTAATTAACATCGCTAAAATCGAGTTCCCTATACTGCGCACCCAGGCTGATTTTGACCATGGCCAGGCGCCCGAGGCGATTAAACAGTCGCAGCAGATCATCCAATCAGCAAATCATCTTGTCATCATTTACCCGTTATGGCTCGGAACCATGCCGGCCTATTTGAAAGCCTTTTTTGAACAGGTATTCAGACCGGGCTTTGCCGCCACAAAAAACGCCGGCGACAGACCTTGGAAACAATTGCTCACAGGCAAAACCGCGCACATTGTCATTACAATGGGTATGCCCGCGTTTGCTTATCGGTGGTATTTTATGGCCCATAGTTTGAAAAGCCTGGAAAGAAATATCCTGGGCTTCTGCGGCATCAAAACTACCCAAGAAACCCTGATTGGCATGGTGGAAGCGGTCAATAATGAAAAAAGACAGCGATGGCTCGATAAGATGGAACTGTCGGGCCGTGCCGGCAAATAGGCGCTCTTGAAGCAAGACGGAGCGATGTCAGCAAAAACCAAGCAGCGCGTTTCGCGAATAAAAGAGAAGATGCAGGGCTGTTATCGCCAATAAAACAGTAGCCTTAACTCCAATTATCCAGAAAACCTGTGGATAACCTTGTCACTAAATTGTAACAATGCATTATATCTATTTGTAAATAAAGCAGTTTAGTTAAATTGATCAAAATCTGACCGGAGCTCATCCAGCAAAACAGCGCTCTTCATGAGCGACAGATGAAGCGGTTGCCGGGCTCATGGTCATCCGAGCCGGATCTGTGAAGCAATGTACGTTTCCGACCGAAGGCGGCAATACGCAAATCGATCGTGCCATTGTTTTCCCGGTGACATGCTCGTCGACGACAGCAATTTCACAACGCCCATGCCGGACAATCTGGTTTATGCGAGCCGTTATATCCGCCCATCAAAAGCAACTGATTTTTAGCACTAGTGACGTTCTGGCTATCTGTGCTAAGATCGAGTTCGGCCGGTTGAAGCCATTGATCGGATCACACAGGGATCATGTAAGCCATGTTAAAACGATATCGAAAACAAGCTGCCCCGATCGATGAGAACTCATGCCCGCAATGCGGCAGGCCTATGGTCTTGAGAATTGCCAAGTGTGGCGATAATCAAGGGAATCAGTTCTTGGTATGCTCAGGGTATCTCGATGCAGGATGACTAAGCAAATAATTTGAATACTACCGGCTCCAGTCGATTGACACCTGTCATTCAAAATTGCCGCCGAGCCGTCTTTCATTACCAACCGATTGCTGAATAACTGACAAATTTTGGAGTTATCCAAATTAGAAAAAATTGTCTTGAAAGATATTCTTCTCAATTTAAGTGTAAAAAGATCATGGAATATTGAGACGCGAATAATATCTTTTCAGCCAATGCTATAAGGAAATTTAAATGAAAAAACTAATCGTATTTTTATCTTTAATGTTGCCTTCTTTAACCTGGGCCAGTTTCTTTGCCGTTAATGATAATATTTTTGTGGACATTGACTCGGGAACAAGCACATTCACACTGGAATTTAATAAAACGCCGGATTTTTTCACGGTTGACGAATTTGGCAGGCAGGCGAATGCATTTCAATACTATATTTACAGCGACCAATCCCTGAGTTATCCGAATAATTATGATGCTATTATCAGGGGCGGAGAAATGCATCTGTCGTCCGATACTTTGAGAATCAGAAAAGCGGCGCCATCAAGCGGTGATGTAGGATCTGGCGGCTGGGGCGCTGTTATTGCCGAAGTGCCCTGGTCGCTCGATGGTTCAACGCTATCATTTACAGTCAATACTTTGTTGCTTACTTCATTTGTTACAGATAAAGGTGTTTTTAAATATGACTTGATGACAACTGAATGGGGCCGCATGACTTCCCATATATCCGGAAAATTTTCTACATCGGCTTTATCTCCGCATTCAACCCCCTCGCCTGTCCCTTTGCCTTCTTCATTTTCGCTTCTTCTAACCGGGTTAATTTTATTCTCATGGCTAGGCTTGGCAAACAAATCAGGCAAACATAAAAAATTCGCCGCTTAGCTGGCGCTATGCAATAGACAAGGAATAGGTAATGGCTCAAGTGAAAATTTACGGCATTCGGGAAAAGCTCGCTCCAATACGAGAGCGTTTATCAGAAACCATCCATCAATGCGTCATGGAAGCCTTGCGGTTCCCTGCCGACAAGCGAGCGCATCGCTTTTTCATGATGGAGAAGGAAGATATGCTTTACCCGTCGGAGCGCACCGATGCCTATACCATCATCGAAATCACAATTATCGAAGGCCGCAGCATTGAAGCGAAGAAAAAGCTGATCCGCCTGCTTTTCGATAAAATCAGGGATGAGGTCGGGATTGCACATCAGGACATTGAAGTGTGCATTCAGGAAAGCCCCGCGCACAATTGGGGCTTTAGAGGAATGCACGGGGATGAAGTCAAGCTCGACTATAGAATCAATGTGTAAAGCGCATACCATGGCACTTCAGCCGACATTGGGCAGTAGCGTTGTTTTCTTGATGTCGGCTGAATTATTCATGGCACGCTTCGGCTGATTTAGGGCGCTAGGTCATTCTATGAACCGTGAAGCATATAACAAGATCTCAGACCGATGGGACAGTGCGCGTAGGAAGTTCTATGGACGTGAACGCGAATACCTGGATGTGTTGTTGTCCGCTCTTCCAGGCGGCGCCTCGGTGATAGATCTCGGTTGCGGCACGGGCCGCCCAATGGCTGAAGATGTAATTTCCAGGGGCTACCGGGTAATCGGCATTGACCAGTCCAGCGAACAGATCAAAAAAGCGGCGGAGAGATTCCCGGAACAGCGGTGGGTGCTTTCATCCATGGAAGCATATGGGTTCAATGACGGCTTTGATGCTGCCATTATATGGGATTCGCTATTTCACATCGAGCGTTCGTATCATGAGCCTATTCTGCGCAAGGTTGTAGAAAGGCTTCCATCTGGCGGAAGGGTGATGCTTACGGTCGGCGGTTCCGAGCATCCAGCGTTTACCGACTTCATGTTCGGCCAGGAATTTTTCTACGACTCCAACAGTCCGGAGAAAACGCTGCACATCATTGAAAACCTTGGCTGTCACCCGCTTATTGGCGAATTCATGAATCTGCCGACCGAGGGCCGTGATAAGGGGCGATATGCAATTGTCGCGGAAAAGGCCTGATCCGTGACTCGTCCGATTGGCTTAAAAAATACATCCCCACTTTCTTACCTCTAGTTACGCTTACCGAAGCATAGCGAATCCTTGCAAGAGCCATCCCAAGCCTTCCGATAAAACTCTCTGCCAGAAACCAGCGAAGGACTAGAGCATTTATTTATTAGCCAGAAACATCGCCTCCAGGCTTCGTCGCCATGAAAGCAAGCCATTCACGGGTCGACAGGGATTTTCATAAACTCGGTAGGGTACGCAGTGCGTACCTTTTGGGATTGCATGCATCGGAAGCTTGAAAAGGTACGCACTGCGTACCCTACTTTATTTAACAACAGCAGTTGGTTTCAAGTAACGGCTGATTACTCTAACGTTAATCAGGCGCCCTGCCCCAGCCCAGCATTGCCCACACCGGGCGTTTCACGAAAGGCATGCTTATAACAGACGCAGGCATTGACAAAAGTTGGGCATCCGAAAATGAAACGATATTCAAATTACAATACAAGCGAAGGGAATGGGGTAGGAAAGGAAAAAAGGCCAAAATAACGGGCTTTTTGCAGTCTGATGCGGGATGTCTGAGCGATACCTAATCCTGACTATTCTACTCAGTTTTTACAGCGAGTAAATACTTTTAGTGTTGCCAATCATGAAACAATGAATCTATAAATAGTACTATTGTCAACATTATTACTCTCTCCTATAGTTGAGTCGTAGTCTAAATTCTTTTCCACCGCAATGAGGATCTAACCATGAGCGACTTCTACAAAGACATCTTAACCGGAGCAGTGTTTTTAACTGGCCTGCTGGGCTTTATCTCTGGCGAATTCATTATTTCATCCACCTTGTTCGCGGCTGCGGCCATTGCCAGTAACGTCAACACGAACCGTAAACGTGGCAATGACGGTCGCTTAACATGCGAGTAACCGCCTTGTCTGAACAGCTTAAACAAGCGACTTAAAAACTCCCAGCGCTTCACGGCTCTGGGAGTTTTTTATTTTAACCCTGTTTAAACTTCGCAATCCGCTTACCAGCCTGGCACAGCATCAGTCTTTATTAAGCCGGAAATCGCAACCAAGTCGCACTCCACTCCACCCCGGATTGCCGTCAAATTCAGGCATTCGCAAAAATTTCCGCCCCGGTAAGACCGATTCAACTATGATTATCCGTATTGAAAAAGGCATGGCAAATCGGTGCGTATTTCATATCACTCAATGGATCTACTCGGTTATTTTGACCAGCCAACCATCGCTGCCTTTACATTTACCTTGGGCGCTAATAGCGATGCGGGCATAATCGCCTTTCAACGCTTCAGGCAGATTGCCGGTTACCGCATAGCGTTTGGAGGACAGTTCCTTTACCGCGACCTCGACCGGCTGCCCCTTGACCGTGACGCTAATGCTGGAGGGATCCAGAACACCGGAAGCCAGAAAAGAAAACGGCGCTCCAGGCGCTACTTCCGCTTTGTCGGCCGGGTCAAAATCACTAAATCCCGGTTTCTGGCAGGCTTTTTGGCTGCTACTGCTGCCGTAAGCCCAGGTTTGACTGGTCACCATCGTTAACATCAATAGTGGCAAAACATTGAATAATTTCATGAATTGACCTCGTGAGTTAATCAGGGAAAGGTTAATTGCCGTTACCGGACAAGCAATGTCGTCTATATTACCCCAGGCGTATCAGATTGGCGCCACTATCGTTCGCCAGGATAAAGCCAAAGTGTTTTATGGTTGCAAAAAAGTGCGAATAAATTCGCACCTACAATTTACCTGTCATAATTAAATTGACTGACTACTTTGGCTTGCATGGACAAAACAGTCAATAGCGGTTGTCAATTCTCCCGAATATTTTCCATTTCGATGCATTCTAAGTTATGAGAGAATCGATCATATCCCATCCAACACGAGCAGGACGATTTATCTCGAAATCAACGCAACCTGATACCTCCCGGCACTTGTCGTCTCTTAGGAATCTGTGGCCTTTTCTCCGCCCTTATCGGGGGAGAATGGCTCTGGCCTTTGTCCTGCTGTGTCTTGGCTCGGCCACCATCCTGGCGGTTCCATTGGCGTTCCGAGACCTGATTGACTTCGGTTTTGGCCAACGGCAGAGTGCCAGCACGGGGCTGCTGGGCTCGCTGAGCCTGAACGGACGCTTCGCGGTCCTGTTCGGGCTGGCGAGCGTGTGGGCATTGGCCGTCGCGGCGCGTTATTACACCGTGACCTGGCTGGGTGAGCGGGTGACGGCGGATTTACGCAGTGCCGTGTATGCGCGTGTGCTGGCGCAGAATCCACAATTTTTCGAAACGCTGCAGACCGGCGAAGTGCTGTCGCGGCTAACCGGCGACACCGCCCTGATCCAGACCGTCATCGGCAGTTCCATTTCCATGGGCTTGCGCAGTTTGTTTCAACTGGCCGGCGGCATGATCATGCTGGCGGTAACCCATTTATACCTGTTCTCCCTGAATCTGGGTCTTATGGCCCTGCTGATGCTGCCCATCCTTGCTATCGGCCGTCGCGTGAAAAAACTCTCTCGTGAAGCGCAGGACAAAATCGCCGATGCCTCGGCGCTGGCCGGTGAGATCCTCAATGCGGTGCCGACGGTTCAGGCCTATACCCAGGAACAACAGGAAGCCCGGCGCTTCGCCGACCGTGCGGAAGTCAGCTTCATGACCGCCATCCGGCGGAGCCGCGTGCGGGCAGCGCTGACCGCGCTAATTATCATGGCGGTGATGGGTGTCATTGTTTTCGTGCTGTGGGTCGGTGCGCACCAGGTACAGACAGGCATCATGACGGGCGGGCAGCTGACTTCCTTTATCCTTTATGCGGCCCTGGTAGCGGGCGGAGCAGGCACCCTGGCGGAAGTATGGGGCGATGTCATGCGGGCGGCGGGCGCGGCCGAGCGCTTGCTGGAACTGCTCCATGCCAGGCCAGCCATTATCGACGCCAACCCGCCCCAACCGCTGCCGTCCCCCGAAAAAGCGGAAATACAGTTCGAGCATGTCACCTTCCGTTACCCGTCGCGTCCGCAGACGAAGGCGCTTGATGACATCTCGCTCGACATCGCCGCCGGCGAAAGTGTCGCGCTGGTCGGCCCTTCCGGTGCGGGCAAGACGACCCTGTTCCAACTGTTATTGCGTTTTTACGAGGTAACGGACGGCGTCGTCCGGTTCAACGAACAGGATATCCGTCAGCTTTCTTTGCACGACTTGCGGAACAGGATTGCCATCGTGTCGCAAGATCCGGTGATCTTCTCGGCCAATGCGCTGGAAAATATTCGTTACGGCCGACCCTCGGCCAGCGATGATGAGGTCATGGCAGCCGCCCGATCGGCGCAGGTAGAAGAATTCATCCAGCGCCTGCCGGAAGGTTATCAGACATTCCTTGGCGAACGCGGCACCCGCTTGTCCGGAGGCCAGCGCCAGCGCATCGCCATCGCCCGTGCCATTTTGAAAAATGCGCCACTTCTGCTGCTCGATGAAGCCACCAGCGCACTGGATGCCGAATCCGAAATTCTCGTGCAAGAGGGATTAAATGTCGCCATGCAAGGTCGCACTACCCTGATCATTGCTCACCGGCTGGCTACAGTGAAAAAAGTCAGCCGCATCATTGTAATGGACCAAGGACGCATCGTCGAAATTGGCGCGCCGGATGATTTGCGCCAACGGAGCGGGCTTTACGCCAGGCTCGCAAGCCTGCAATTCGACGTTTAAACAAAGCTAGTACTTAGTCAGCCTTGTTCTGACGAGTAAAATTCCTCGTTGGGAACACATACCGGGCCATATGATATGCCGCTCTCAAAGCCCGGTATCGGTTCCCACGGAGTATCGTGGCCACCAGAAAAAATACCGCCGACAAAAAGCGATGAATGCAACGAGCATGATTAATGGCCCTGGCATCATCTCCCAGAACCAGCCCGTCTCTCACCTGAGTACCGGTCAAAGGGGCCGCCTTGATGAAAAAACAATCCATGTGCATCAATGTGCTCAATAGCCGGCAATCAGATGAATGTGACCTATTCAAGTCGAGGATAATGAATTGCCATCCAACTTCCCGCTTTGGAACATCGTCAGCTCCCATCGCTGCGCTAATTCATCATGCCGCAGTATATAGATATCGTTTTCGCTGCCGCGCACTTTGAAATAACGGTATTCGGGTGCTAACCAGCGGTCGATCACTTCTTCGATTTCAATAGCTTTATCGCCCATGAAAAAACGTCTTGGCGTTTCCTCTCCCCGGTAACCGGCATAACATTCCACACGAATTGTTAACGTTTCCGAATTCATAGAATTTTAACCTATGGTGATGCACTATTATGGTTCAGAGTTATTCTACCTGATTGTTTTGGTGGAAAGATTAAGGCGGCCAAATCCTGTCCACGGAGCGGTAAGTAAAGATCAGGCCGGCTCGATGCCGATGATTTCCCCCTGCTCATTCAATCGTAACCGCAAACGCCCATAACAGGGTTTCTGATCGCCCTGGCAGCCGGAGCCTTCCATGATGCTTTCAAGAAAAGTCACATAGATCAACAGGCTCTCGGGCTGGCGCTCGATGATTTCATAGTGAATCGATTCATTGATGATCCCGCCGTTCTGGCTGCAAAAGGCACTCAGCTCTTTACAATTTTGCAGTAGACGGGTAATCGCTAGTGCTTCTGTCATGGATTTGCACCTCTTTAATATCTTACGCGGTCAGAATCGCCGGAACGCTGGGTTCAACGCTCAAACTGGACTCATGAATAGACGGATAACGATAGCGATTATATAGGCAATGCCGGTTCAATGAACAACCTCGGGCGCCCAATCCAGTTCCTATTGGATGAATAAGCGGTAAAAGTCTGGACAGGAACTGAAGACCAAACTAATCGGCATTCCGCTTTGCCGGCGCTTTATTGCCGGATCGACCGGGCGACGGTTTCCGCTGCGCCGCCGCATCGTCCGCTTGCGCTTCATCAATCAAGGCATGGCAGGCGCTATCTTCACCCAATCCCCAGTCAACCCATGGAATAATGGTCGCGACCGGTGTCAGCAACACGCCCAAGGCGGCCGAAATCCCTGCCTTGGCAGCCAGACTAGACCGATCCGGCATGACTGTCGGCGACTTGAATGTTCCTGTGACATTGACCGGCACGCGCGCGGCTAACAGACTGACATCCTTGGGATTGGCATCAAGCCGCAGATCAACGGTCTCCTTGCCCAAATCAATCTGCCCGGTAATATTGATATTGGTATCGGCAGTATCGATCATGAACGGCGCGGTCTTCATGATGCCGTCATTGACCTTGAAGTTGCCGATTATGCAACGCACCCGGGTGCTTTTTTCCTCGGTCAGCAGAAGGCCCAGCGATTCGGCCACATCCAGGCCCGCCAGTTCCACTAGCAGACTGCTGATATGGCCTTGCTCCATCAGCAACGTGACATCGCCGTTTCCGCGGCCGAGCATTTCGGCTACCGAGTTGCCGGTCGTGTCGAGGCCGATCTGGCCGAAGAACATGCCATCGCTTTCCTGCTCAAACTGTGTATCGGCCAACAGGCGTTTGAGCGGCACCTCGCGGATTTTGATATCCGCCTTCGTGACGATAAGATCCTTGCCGGCATCCATGGTGATGACGGATGCAATCTGGCCAATATCGATGCGAAAATTCAAGGGGTCCAGCGTCAGCTTGCCGTGATCCACGTGCAGATGGGTCCTGAATTCGTCAATCGGCAGATTGGGCGTGATGATGTTGTCGCTATAGAAGTTCACGTCCGCGTCGGCGGAGCGCATCGCCTCTGGACTATAGGGTTCATCGGGGAAGATGCGTGGCCTCTCTTTCTCCTCCGGCGTCGGATCGACGCCGATAAAGCCCACCAGATCCTTGAAGTCGAGTCGTCTGGACTTGATATTGGCTTGCAGAAATGGCCGCTCTTCCGGCGTGCTATAGGTAACTTCGCCGGCGATATCGCTGCCGCCCATTTTTCCATCCAGATCGTGTATGTGCCAACTCTCGCCGGAGCGCGTCACATGGCCGTTGAATTTATAGGACGGGGTCTTGGCCATCGGCACGCCGATAAAAGGCGTCAGCATATCAAGACTGTCGCCCTGTAACTCGATCGACAGTTTGGGTTCGCGCAATTGTACCGGATCGGCAAACGTACCCTCGACCACGACCTTGGTCTCACCGGCGGTCATTTCCAGATCGACGGGATAGGGCTTGCGCTTTTCCCACAGTTCCAGCAGCGAGCCACCTTGCGCCTTAAGCGTGAAGGGCTCGCCCTCGAAACGGCCCTGGCCTTGCAATTCGACGGCCTGTTCTTTCGCCGCCCCGACTGCCGACGCACTAATATCCAGTTCCGTATCTAAGGTCGGATCGCGGTAGACCAGTTTGCTTTCATCGAGCGTCAGGCGGCCAATTTTGGGAAATTCGGTGCGCTCGGTTTCCGTTTCCTCGTCGGTTTTAAACGCCCAGTTGCCTTTGCCGTCAGCGTTCTTTTCCAGCAGCACCCGGGGCCTGGACAAGTGGATTTCCGGCAGCACGATCTTGCCTTTCAATAAATCCGGCAGTCTGATGCTGAATACCAGGCG
This sequence comes from Methylobacter sp. BBA5.1, assembly GCF_000746145.1. Classification (NCBI taxonomy): domain Bacteria; kingdom Pseudomonadati; phylum Pseudomonadota; class Gammaproteobacteria; order Methylococcales; family Methylococcaceae; genus Methylobacter; species Methylobacter sp. BBA5.1. Next base: position 66,491 of record NZ_JQKS01000022.1, on the reverse strand, counting down.
ATCCAGGCTCAGCATTTCCGGCTCGCTGCCCCACTCCGCATTGGCCAGTTCGATTTTGTTGACTGTGATACGCGGCGTCCAGCCCAACTTCACATCCAGATCACCCTGAATCTCAAAACGCCGGTCCAGCTGGCTGCTGATTTGGGACGATATCGGAGCGCGCAACCGGTTCCAGTCGAAGAAAGCCAGCAGCAGAGCGATAGCAACGATCAGTACCAGTAAAGTTATTCCCACCCACTTCAAGACATGTTGCATAGAAATACCCTCTCTGATCCAAAACAGCTGCGCGCACGGAGAGACAAAGAAGAAACCCTCTTTAATCCAAGGAAATCAAATATCTGATTTTATGCATGAATCAGGATCAAGGACTCAATGAAATCGTTAGAGTTCAGAGCTGATGGAACTAGAAAGCCCTTAAAGTGAACGAATAAAGTGATGCCATGTTAAATATACACTTGCCTTACTTCATCGATACAATGTATAAATAATATCGATTCAATACTTCTTTCAATGGAGATCAGTTATGAAATTTTTTAACAAAACATCGTTACTTGCATCAGCCATGGGCCTGACATTGGCCAGCGGCGTAGTTCTGGCTCAAACCGCCGGCTATTTATCGATCAAGGATGTGGAAGTGGAAGTGGAAGGCAAAGCCGACAAAAAAATGCTGGAAGTGGAAATCAAAACCAACCAGGACATCCCTGTTGACGGAAAATCCGGCGCCTTCGGCTACGCGGTATTGACCGACGGCGGTAATAATGTGCTGGTGCTGACTACGCACTTGCCTATAGACGACAGTTCCCATGAAGCTGCCACTTCCGGTTTTCATGCTCACGTCCTGGACTTGAAAGACCCCACCGAAGCCTGTGCGGGCGCCAATTTTGAAGTCGACCTGGAAAATTCCGGTAAAAACACCGCTTTCGACGCCAATTACAAATGGAAAGTCAAAGGCAGTAAAATTTCCGTCGAAAAAGTGCCGGTCGCGGATCTGGGCGATGCGGGCGTGGAATCGGTCGTCTCATTTACACTGAAACCGATAATGGAAGCCAATAAAAAACCGACCAATCTGTGCGTAACAGTGGCGGATCAGGCTTAAGTTCATATCTGTGCGGTGCAGCATTGATAAGATGTTGCACCGTATCACCGCCTTCAGGCATACGTCGCCATGAAAACAAGCTATTCACTGGCCGACAAGGCGCCAGAGGTTTCCATAATCCCGGTAGGGTACGCATTTATGCCCTTTAGGGTAGTGCGTACCTTTTGGGATGACATTCACCGGAACCGATTGAAAAGGTACGCACTGCGTACACTACTGTGTTTTTCAGGCGGGCCTGTGAATAATAAAACTCAGTTTTCACAGCAGCCGTTGCTTTCAGGTAACAGCTGATCGCTATAGCCTGCTTTATTCCCACTCAAAGCTCCGCTTGCAATCCCGGTATGCCGATACGTTGTATCCGAATGGCATTCTTGCCTTCTTCATAAGCCGGTATTTGGCCTTCGTGCCGCCAGAGCCTGAAAGCCAGGGCATACGAAAGGACGCGCACCGGATAGTCGCGCGGCAGTTTTTGCAGATAAGGCTGTATGGTAACGAAATCCGTCACGCCGTATTTGTGCATGATAAAGCGCAAACCGCCGTTCGCGGGCCCGATATTGTAGGCCAGCAGCCCCAGAAACAGATCGCCGTTCATTTCGGCCAGATAGTGTTTCAACGTAGCGGCGGCAATGAAGGCGTTGTGCCGGTGATTGAACAAAGACAGTTTTTCCGTGCCCAGGCGCCTGCCCACCTGCTCCAGGACCGGTTTGGGCACGCGCGTGATCTGGAACAGGCCGTGCCCGCCATCCAGGCTGTCCCGTGGCTTGAATGAAGACTCTGCCGCGGCGACCCCCTGCAGCAGATTCGGGTCCAGATCGAACGCTTTGGCTGCTTCCTCGATAGCGGGATTATAAGCTTGCGCGCGTTTCACCAGATGCAGCAGCTGCGCGGTGCCGTAACGCCGATAGGCGGCATAAACCTGATGCGCCAGCGTTATACGGGCTGCTTCCTGCCGGCCTCCGACCAACGCCTTAAAATGTCCGTATGCCAGAGCGAATTCACCCTGAAGCGCAAACCAGCCGATCATGAGCGCCAGCCCGGTTGCCAGCATCGGCGCCAGCACGGCCGAGACCGACTGCAGCCGACTCCGCAGTTTCCACCAGCCTATCAGCAAGACCGCCGCGGCCAGGATCAAAGCGGCCACGCCAATGGCAAAAGGCAGCAGACTGCTGAAAAACTGTGTGCCTGAAAATTTGCCGGCCGAATAGCCGAGTAACACGATCACCGTCGACACCGCCGTAATAACGAGGGCCGCCACTTCAAGCGAAATTAGCAACAGCCTGTTTTTGAACTGATCGACTGTCGGCCTGGATGCCGGCTTTTTTACCGCCGACCGTGCCGTCCGCGGACGTGAGCGCGGGCGCGGTTTGGCTTGAGTCGACGCCGTATTTTTTTTCGATGCCGGACGGTCTCGCGTTACCGGTTTGTTCATAATAAAAATCCGATTCAGGTAGTCAGCCAATCCCAAGGAAATTATAGAAGAGGTTTTGATTGAGTCTTAATTATTATCTGACGTTGCGCATGGGCAATTTTTTATTGAGTTGTCTCTGGTCGAATAAATTCGACCCTACGGCGCATTTGCAGGGCAGCCTTTCACCCTCAATCGACCTCAATCTCATAGTTCAACTTGATTCGCTGCGACTCGCCGGCCTCGCTTTCAACACTCAGGGACTCTGTCAGCATCTGCTTCAAGACCAGTACCGCTTGCTTGTTGAACAGGCCGACCTTGGTGCCGACATAAAAATCCGGCGTCAGGTATTGACCGACGGCGAGCAGCGTGTCCTGCAGCGTTTCCCCCTCCTTAACCTCAAATTCATCAATACCGAACTTGTCGGCAATCCAGGATACCTTGCCGGCGCCATAAGACAAGGCCGCGCTGGCGATCATATTGCCTTCCGACTCGCTGACCCGATTGAGCGGCCGGCCGGCAATCAGATAAGCCAGCGCCTCCGCTTCCGGCAAGGCAGGTTCCGAATAGATGCGGGTCTGCGGCGTTTTCAGCGGCCCCGTGACACTGAGCACCGCCGTGACTTTTTCATCGCGCGACAGGCGCGAGGCTTCCACGTCCAGCCAGGGATTATCGACCGGGCCGTTGAAAACGAAACGCCCCTTACGCACGGACAGGTCTTGCCCGTACTGCTTGTAACGGGCCTCTTTCATGTCGATGGCGCCGTGCATGGTCATTTTTCCCGCTCGCTGGATAATCTTCAAGTTACCTTCGAGATCGGTTTCCAAGCCCATCCCTGAAAAGCTCACGTTCTTGCCCAACTCAACGTCTATATCGACATCGAAGCCCGGCACGGCGGGCGCTGTTTCCTCAACAGGCGCCTCGCCGACAATGATTTCATCCTCGCTGACCTTGACAGCCTGTTCCGGCAGTTCCTTGAGCTGCATGATCGCTGTCGGCACCGCCAATTTGCCGGTTATCTTGCCCTGCCCGTTCGCATAAGTGATCTTTAACGCCGGTGAAACGGCAATCTGCGCTTCCGGCAGCTTCGCGACCTCAAACGCCTCGCCTGTCAGCGTCAATTCAAGCGGCCAGCCCGATTCGGGCTGTAGCAGCACAAAGCCCTCCAGATAGACAAATCCTGTACCCGACTTTGCAGTGCCCTGTATCTGCAAGCGCTCGGGATTGTCCCTGGTTGCGGCGACCTGCAGTTTGATATCGCGAAGCGACAGTCCCAGTTCCTCAATATTGACCGCGCCGCCGGAAAGTCGGACCGTGCCGGCCGCGGCCGGCTGCTGCACGACGCCCTGCAGCGTCAGGTCCGCCTGGAGATGGCCTTCGATACCGGACACATTCGGGACAAAGGCATTGAATAGCGCAAACTCAGCTATCGAGGCCTGAATGCGGCCGGCGATGGCCTGGCTTTCGCCGGTATCGACCTGCACCTGCCCGCGCACAAAATCCTGGCCGGCCAGGGCCAGGTTCAGATCGGCCGAAACCTTATCGCCGTCCAACGTGCCGGTCACGGACGAGGCGCCCAGCGGAATGGTCGTGGTGGCTTCCTGCGCCTGCATCGACACGCTCGCTCCGGCCGGCATCTCAAGACGGTAACTGCCGGCCAAGCCCTGTTTCAGCCGCGCGATGCCGGCATCGGCATTGATAATGCCGTTTAGCGTCACCTGCTCTCCCAGATAAGCCTGCAGCAGCGACAGCGGCAGTGCCGTCACGTTCAGATCAAACTGGAAGTCGCCGCTGGCCTGATAGTCCCCCTGCACGCAAACGGCAGACGCCTGCCGGACCAGACAGCCTTGTTGCAAAGCCACATCGACGCCCGCCTCGCGCGGCGCTATGTCGATCGCCATGGTTTCCCGCAGCCGCCAGCGCCCCTGATCCGGCGTGTTCAGGTCCAACTCCGACAGGCCGCCCTGCCAGCGGCCGTTTTTGATGCCGCCCGCCAAAACCGCCGACAGGTCGCCTTCGGACGAGCGCAGATCGGCGCTGACGCCATGCGCCGCCTGCGTGCCGCCGCCTTCGACCAGCAGCCGGGCAATTTCGACGGTGCCTGTGCGGATGCGGTTCAGTGATAGCCGCAGTTTCGACGTAGCCTCGGGGCGATAATCAATATCGGCAACCAGCTGTTCGGCGCCGTGTTCGGCAAAGCGCAAATCCCGGCCTTGCGCCTGGAAGGCTACCGATGGATGCCGCCATGCGCCCTGCAAGCGCCCCTTGCCGTTCAGGCTCCCGCCCAGGCCCGGCCACAGGGTATCGAGCCGTGGCGCATTAATCGTGACCTCCAGCGCCCCCTGCTCCGGCTCCAGCGTGCCGTTCACGGCCAGTCTGTTGGCGCCCGAGGCGATATGCAGGGCATCGACCCTGAGCCGTTCGCCGGCCAGGAATAATTTGCCGTCGGCGCTGACCGGATAGTTGCGCAGTTCGCCGCTCAGCTTGCCGATATCGGCCTCCAGTTCCAGCGCCTGTTCGGCCAGTTTGCCCTTCAAGTGTGTGCTGAAGGTCAGGTCGCCGGGCACGTCGGGCACGATAATGGCCAGATTGAAATGCCGGCCCTCGGCCATCAAGTCGAACGCCGGCGCGTCCTTCCAGGCGACATCGCCGGTCACTTGAAACAAGCCGGTCCTGGATTTCAGCTCCAGTTTTTCTATGGCCATGGCCTCAAGGCTGCCCGTGCCGTTGAATGACAAGCGGCCCTCGGGCAGGTACTGCTGCGTCAGCCGGCCATCGACGGTCAGCCGGTAATCATCGAGCAGACCGCTCAATGTCAGCGTGCCCTGCTCGCTTTTCAATTCCGGCTCGGCGGCGGTCAGCGGCCATTTGAGATCGCGCCAGTCGCCGCGCGCGTCGATGCGCGGCTGATCGAGCACGTTTTCCAGGCTGCCGGCCAGATTGGCGATGAATGGTGCGGATAAGCGGTTATCGAAAACGATCTGCTCGATGTCGCCATGGACGGCGGTCGCGCCTTGCCATACGCCTTCGGTTTCGGTGTTGACCTGCCAGTCGGCCTGCAAGCTGAACGGAAAGCCCTCGCCCAATGTCACCTGGCCTTGCGCGCTCGCAACGACCGGCCTGGCATCGACTTCCAGTCGGCTGACAGTAAGCCGCCCCTGTTCGGTCGCGGCTGCCAGCCGCAGTCTTGCCAGTTCATGCACCTGGTCGTCCAGTTGCAGCCGCGCATCGGTCAGCAACAGATTTTCAATCGCAATCTCCACCGGCAATTGCAGGCCGGCCTGGAAATCGAACGGCGCCTCGTCCTTGGGCTTTTCCTCGGATGGCTTGATATTCGCGGTGACGCCGTGCAGCGTCAGGTCAACGATTTTGACGGTGCCCGACAGAAGTTCCCGCGGCCGCCAGGCGAACACCAGCTTTTCAACGGCCACGGTTTCCGTATCGCTTTGATAATGCAGATCCCTGAGCGCCATGCGGTCTATCAATCGGCCTTCCATGGCGGCAACCGTCACCTGCGCCGGCAGATAGGCGAAAACCTGCCGCAACAGCCAGCGGCTGCCGGCTTCGCTGCCGACCAGACCGAACAGGCCGACGGGGATTATCAGCACGATCAGCAGTCCGAGCGCCAGCAGCCATTTCCTCATAGCCGTGTGCCTGCGGAAAAGTGGACCTGAAACGAGGAATCGGACTCGCTCAACGGCACGGCGAAGTCGAGGCGCACCGGACCGATCGGCGAGTACCAGCGGATGCCCAGGCCGATGCCGGTTTTGAAGCTGATGCTGTCGGTATTGAAGGCATTGCCGGTATCGACGAAGGCCGCCACGCCCCAGTCATCAAGTACGGGATGCTCGTATTCGGCGCTGACCACCGTCAGGAACTGGCCGCCTTCAACATGGCCGAACCGATCCCTCGGGGCCAGTTCCTTGTAATCATAGCCGCGAATGCTGTTGATGCCGCCCGCGTAAAAACGGTACGAAGTGGGCAGTTGCTCCAGATCATCGATCAGTGTGGCGCCCAGATCGGTACGGCCGATGAATTTGCCGCCCCAGGAAAAAGGCTGCATCCACAGGCCGGAAAATGTGCCTTGCAGAAAACTGACGTCGGAAAGCGGATTCTCGTAACTGCCGATCACTTCGAATTCGGCTCGATAGCCTCGGGTCGGCCGCACGACACTGTCGGCCACGGAACGCAGCCAATTGGCGCCGGGGATTAATAACAGCGCCTCCCCGGAAGTGGTCTCGGTTTCGAATTCCTCATAGCTGAAATCGAGGAACAGCGTCTGCTTCCAGCCGTTGTCCAACGCTTTCTTGTAGCGCGCGGACAGTGCCGCTTTCCTGGATTTGAAGGTGTCGGTATCTTCGTATCTCAGGCCGCCGCCGAAACTGAACACATCGTAGGTCGGGTCGTCCAGCGGGATATTGTATGCGACATCGGCCATGGACAGGACCGGCGAGATGTCGAGATTGGCGGTCAGGAAATGGCCGCGCCGGTTCAGGCGGCGGTTCTTGTAAGTCGCGTTGGCCAGCGGCCCTATATCGGTATCGAACCCCAATCCGAAGCTGTAAAGATGTCGGCTCCTGGGGTGTAGCGTAATCGATACCGGCACGTGCTGCTGCTCGATATTATCGGTGTCCGGGATGATTTCCACGATATCGAAATAGTCGCTTTGCGACAGCGCGTTATGCGTTTTGACCAGCTGCTCGGTGGTATAAAAGTCGCCTTTTTTTATCGCAATGTATTTCTCCACGAACTCGGGATTCAGGATGTCCTGCCTAACCGTGACATCGCCGAAATACATGCGCTTGCCGGCATCGAATACCAGTTCGATTCTGACGCTGTTACGGTCCTTGTCGATCAGCAGCCGGCTTTCGGCGAATGTTGCGTTTAAATAGCCGCGCTCCTGCGCCAACGCTTCAAAACGCCGCTTCAGGCTTTCGTAATCGCCGTGATGGACGGGGCTGCCGGTTTTTATCGGCAAGTTATCGCGCAACTTCTGAAATTCGGGATCGTCAAGCGCATCGCCGGTAATGGTGATATCGATGGCGTTGACCACGGCCCGCGTGCCGGGCCGGATGTTAAGGTCAGCTTGCCAGCAGTCGCCGTCAAAGGTCAGCGACTTTTCCACGGCGGCGTGGTAATACCCCAAGGCCCGCAAGGCCCGATCAATTTCCTGATCGGCTTTCGCAAACAGGTTGCGTATTTTCCACTCCGGCGCATCGCAGGGTTCCTTTTCCAGCGACAGCATGACCAAAACATTATCCCGGGCCTGCCCCTGAACACCCGTAACAGTCACTTCGGCAACAGCCGCGGACACCGTCAAATACACCACCAGCATGAGCGAAGCCGCCGCTTTCGGCATTGCAGGAATCAAGCGCATGGACCCAGGTTCAACTTAAATTCAGCGGCTTAACGGTGAAATGCGCTGCACAACAGACGGCCGATAAACGATTATTTTTCATAGGATTCTCCAGTCATAACGCTTTTCATAAATCATTGCCTGTGACCCACAGGACAAGAAAAAACCTGAGAGTCAGTTCAGGCTCCCCGGTTCAGCGGCTTGCGAATAGCGCCCGCCCGGTCTGGCACGCAGCCAGGTACGAGCACCCGATTCAAATGACCGACGCGCTGGCGGCACAGGGCTGAACCCGATATTTTTCGGCTTGCCGCCAGGCATTGGACTAGACTTTATACACGGTTTTTATATAACCACGGCAACCGATTGGTCAAGCCGTGAGCATGGGTCCAACTGTGCATCGATCCATCGAGACAGCGCCTGTCCCGCCACGGGGGTTCCCGCTTAAGGAATTTTAATGCCTAAAATAAGTCCTAGTTTTTAAAATGGTTTTATTCGTTCAGGTCTGTGTTTCTTATAACTGATTCCAGCATACGCATGGGGGATATTATGAAACAGTTGTTACTCTTATTAAGCTTCTTGCTAAGCGCCTGTTCAAGTATGCCGCCCGTGCTGAAAAACGCACCCGCAGTCGATGTCCACCTCGATCAGGTACGCAGTAATATTGAGGCTCATCGCGGCACGCCCGTGCGCTGGGGCGGCACGATTATCGACGTCGAAAACGAAGCGAACGTTACGCGAATGCAAATTCTGTATTATCCGTTGAACAATTCAGGCCGTCCGCGAGTATACCGGGAAACCGAAGGGCGATTCGTTATTCAAACCTCGAATTTCCTGGACCCCGCTATCTATAAGCAAGGCGCCGAAGTGACCGTAACGGGCACCATCGCCGGCACCATTGAGCGCGCGGTCGGCAAGAAAATGCTGGCGTTGCCGAACGTCGAAATCGGCAATATTTATCTCTGGCCGGAAGAACAATACAGGGATGTCTATTACGGCCCGTATATGGGCTATTATCCCTATTATCCCTATCGATACAACAGGTTCGGCTATTACTATTATCCCTGGTATTAAAACCCTTTAGAAAAATTGCCCGCGATAATCTCGTCCTGTGCAACAGAGGTTATTATGAAAACATTACCCGCCCGGATGGCAGCGCTCTTAGTGATGCTGACCGGCTTTTTTACTTCCCCTGCCGTAACCGCCGATGCCGCTGTAGGCGCTCATCGCGGTGGGCCGCTCCTTGAACTCGGCGGCAGGCCCGGATTCAGGCCCTACTATCGCCGCTACCCGCCTTCCTACGGCTACAGACCCTACTATGGCTATTCAGGCTCCAGTCGGTATTACGGCTATCAAAGACCGCCTCACAGATATGACGAGTATCGCTTTGTGCCCAGACACAAGCGGCCGCCCTATTACTATGAGCGGCCTTATTATGATCGATATTACGATTATCCCCGGCGTCCTCCTTATCGATCCTATCAAGGCCGGCCGCCGGGATGGGGAGGCGATCCCAGATTTCAGCCGCGGTATCGCCGCTAGTTCAGTCACAATGCCACAAAATCACGGTATGAAATAAAAATCGTCCGCATTCGCCATAGGCGGACCCCGTTAATCCAAGGAGGTACGCTCTCATGTCATCGAATCCATCCATCGGCCACTACCTCTTGACCCGCCTGTACGAGTCGGGGGTGCAGCATATCTTCGGCGTACCGGGCGATTATATCCTGCGCTTTTACCAGCAACTGTCGGAAAGCCCGGTCCAGCATATCGGCACCACCCGTGAGGATACCGCCGCTTTCGCAACCGATGCTTATGCCCGCTGTCGCGGGCTTGGGGCAATGGCGGTCACCTACGGCGTCGGCGCCCTGAATGTCGTCAACGCGGTCGCCGGCGCTCATGCCGAATCATCGCCGATAGTCGTCATCAGCGGCGCACCGGGCATTAAGGAACGGCGCGAGCATCCGCTGCTGCACCACCGCTTCGGCCCGTTCCGGCTTCAGCGTGAAATATTCGAACGCATCACCTGCGCCGTCGCGGTCCTGGACGATCCCTATACGGCCTTCCGCCAGATCGACCGCGTGCTGGCCGCGGCCCGCGAACATTGCAAGCCCGTTTACATCGAACTGCCGCGCGATCGCGTGGACACCGAGGGTTATCCAATCCCCTCGGAATCGCTGCCCGCCCCCGCCAGCGATGCCGCATCGCTTAACGAAGCCGTGGAGGAAGCCTTGCAATTGCTGGACGAGGCCGCCTCGCCGGTGCTGGTCGCCGGTGTCGAACTGCACCGGCGCGGCCTGCAGGACCAACTGTTGAGCCTGGTCGACAAAACGCATCTGCCGGTCGCGGCGACGCTGACCGGCAAGTCGGTGCTGGGCGAACGCCATCCCTGCTATCTGGGCATTTATGAAGGCGCGATGGGCTCGCCCCTGGCCCGCGACCGCGTGGAACAGGCCGATTTCCTGTTGATGCTGGGAGTCACATTGAATGACGTCGATCTGGGCATTTTTACCGCCAGGCTCGATGCCAACCGGATCATACGCGCCAGCCAGGACGAGGTCATTATTCATCATCACCGTTATCCGCAGGTACTGCTGCGCGATTTCGTCAGCATGCTGAACGAGCGGATGACGCCCCGCCCCCAGACAGGCCCCGCAGTCGCGGCGAAACCCGCGGCATTCGATTTTCCCGTCAAGGGCCAGCCGATGAAAATCATCCGGCTTATTGCCCGGCTGAACCGCTTCCTGACGCCCGACATGGTCGTCGTCAGTGATGTCGGCGATTGCCTGTTTTCCGCGATCGACCTGAGAGTGCATGAAAACAGTGAATTCCTGGCCTCGGCCTATTACACCTCCATGGGCTTCGCCGTTCCCGCCGCGCTGGGCGCGCAGATCGCCCGCCCCACACGCCGCACGCTGGTGCTGGTCGGCGACGGCGCCTTCCAGATGACCGGCACCGAACTGTCGACGATAGCGCATTTGGGACTCAATCCGATCGTGATCGTGTTCAACAACAAGGGCTACAGTACCGAACGCTATATTCTCGACGGCCCGTTCAACGATATTCCCGCCTGGCAATTCGAACGCCTGGGCGAGCTGTTCGGGCCATTGACAGGCTACGCGGCCAGCACCGAGGATGAATTCGAGGATTGCCTGAATCAGGCTTTGGCACAGCGATCATCGCCCAGCCTCATCAATGTGCACCTGTCGCCGGATGATCCATCCGCCGCCATGCGGGGCCTGGCCGAGCATCTTGGCAAGCGGGTTTAGGCAGGAGGGGGAAATTGGAGCGCGGGAACGGGATCTGCCGCGCTTTAACCCCCGCCCGCGCATTGCCTGGCCGCGATCCGCGCCACATGGCGGCCCTGGTAGCGGGCGCCTTCCAGTTCCACTTCCGAGGGCCAGCGGCTGCCGTCTCCGCCAGCGATGGTCGAGGCGCCGTAAGGGGAATTGCCCATCACTTCATCGGTACCCATCTGTCCCTGAAAGGCATAAGGCAGGCCGACGATGATGAAGCCCAGGTGCAAAAGCACCGGATGGAAAGTCAGGATGGTCGATTCCTGGCCGCCGTGCTGCGTGGCCGTTGAAGTGAACACCGAGCCGACCTTGCCGACCAGCGAGCCGTTCATCCAGAGCGATCCGGTCCTGTCGATGAAGCTCTTCATCTGTGCCGACATGTTGCCGTAGCGCGTACCGGTGCCGAAAATGATGGCGTCGTACTCGGGCAGTTCCTCGACCGTTGCGATCGGCGCGGGCTGATCCATTTTATAACCGGATTTGCGCGCGACCTCTTCAGGCACCAGTTCGGGCACGCGTTTGATGGCCGTTTCGGCGCCGGTCTCGCGCGCGCCTTCGGCCACGGCCTCGGCCATGCGCTCGATATGTCCATAGGATGAGTAATACAGTACAAGCACTTTGGTCATCGCTCTCTCCTGGAAAATAAACTGCTACGCCGCCACTCACTCTTAGGGCGTAACAATGGAATAATTTTTGTCATATGGCTGAAGAGCATAAGACGATGGCGATGCCGCTTCAGTGCGATATCACACATAGCGGGAAAACGGGCGTGATGGCGGCCGCTTGCGCTGAGCCCCTCGATAAGCTCAGGCGAGTAATGTCAATGCGTTTGTGGTGAGCTTGTCGCCCCGTGAATGGTTAATCCTGAACGGTTATAAATGATGAAGGAACAGGTTTTAGAACCGCTAGTTTCGACGGTTGAACGGACAAACTGCATAAGTCCTGAGGAAATAATGTGTTCATCCGTTATCATGCTATAAAGATCATTCAAATCCTTGATTTTAAGTGTTAATCATTGTTCTAACCCGCACGGTTTTATGGAGACCCTTATGCATCATAGCAACAGCATCACTGTTCTTGCCCCGGCATTACTCGGCTTGATACTCAGCCAGACAGTTTGCGCGCAAACAGCGAGCCCGGAACGACTGCAGGAAATTACCGAACGCGGCAAGCAGGTCATGTCTTTTGACCTCGGGCAAACACAGCATATTTTCACCAAGACCGAAACCGGCGGCGTGCAACAAGTCATCGTCAAAGACCCGCGCGACAGCAGGCAAATCGAGCTGATTCGGCAGCATCTGAAGCAGATTGCCAAGGAATTCGCCCATGGCGACTTCTCCAAGCCTGAAGCTATTCATGGTCAAGACATGCCGGGGCTGGCAACATTACGTGCCGCTAAACCGGGCCAGATTCTTGTTCGGTACAAGGAATTGCCCGATGGCGCTGAAATCACTTACTCCACCCAGGACCCGTCGCTAATCACCGCCGTCCACCAATGGTTCGATGCACAACTTAGCGATCACGGACCTGATGCCATGCCGGGCATGCATCATGGCATCGAGCATCATAAGCATAAACAATAGCTTTATCAGAAACAGCGCGGCGTTTCATTGGCGTGTCAGTCCTTGTTCTGCCAAGGCCAGCGGCCGTTCAACTCCACTTCCAGGGAAAAACTGAGAAATGTGCGTATAAGCATGATGATGGATAAGACGCCCACCGTTTCAAATGTGACGTCCACGACCACGGAGTAAATGACATCGGCCGCGACAAAAAGCTCCAGGCCCAACAGGATGCCGCGCCCCAGACGCTGGCGTAGATCGCGATAAATGCTATCCGTATCACGTCGCTTGGAAAGAAGCTGGAATACCGCTAGAGCAGTTATTGCATAGATTAAAACATGATATAAACTAATCTCGTGTTAAACAAGATGAGCCGTTTTCATCATGCCCAAGCCTTATTCAGAAGATTTACGCATCCGGGTGGCCGAAGCGGTTGCCGCAGGCAATACCGTGCGAGCCGTGGCCTTACAATACGAGGTCAGCCCGGCCTTTGCCTGCAGAATGCACGCCTTGTGGCGTGAAACCGGAGCCGTTCAAGGCAAGCCCTTTGGCGGCTACAGACGCTCGCGGCTGGAACCGTATGAAGCGGCTATCACGGAACAGCTGGCGAGCAGCCCGTCGATAACCCTGAAGGAACTGCAGAGCTGGCTGGAACAAGAACAAACCCTGAGTATTTCGATTTCGGCGATCGATAAGTTTATCCGGCACAAACTGGGCTATCGTTATAAAAAAAACGGTAGTCGCCATTGAACAGCAGCGCGAGGATGTCGCCGGGGCTCGTGAGCAATGGCAAGCCTGGCAGCAAACCTGCGATCTGTCGAAGTTGGTGTTTCTGGATGAAACGGGCGTAACCACGAACATGATCCGTCGCTATGGGCGGGCCTTAGGCGGTGCCCGGTGTCGGGATGCCGCACCCGCGGGTCATTGGCAGACCATGACCTTTATTGCCGGCTTGCGGGCCGACGGGCTTACGGCTCCTTGGTGCCTAGATCAGGCCATGACGGGGGAAGCCTTCAAAGAGTATCTACGGTCGCAACTGGGGGCGACCTTGAAGCCCGGTGATATTGTGATCTGTGACAACCTGTCGGCACATAAGGTGGCACAAGTCCAGGCCATTGTTGAAGCACACGGCGCGACGATCAAATACCTGCCGCCTTACAGTCCTGACCTGAATCCGATCGAGCAAGTATTCTCCAAGCTGAAAGCGTTGCTGCGCAAAGCCGCAGAGCGCACTTACGATAAGCTCTGGCAACTCATCGGTAAGCTACTGGATGAGTTTCAGGCTGAAGAGTGCCTCAATCTCTTCAGGAATTCAGGCTATGTTTCTACGTAATAGATAATTGCTCTAGGGTCAGCGCATAGATCGCCAGCACCACAATAAGCCCGACGCCGACCGCTTCGATGACCATCGCGCACCATTCGCCCATCCGTTTTACGAACTCTGCCATATAGCCTGTTCCCGAGGACACCCGTTGGCGCTGGGCTTAACCGCCACGGCATTATAGTCATGAAGACCAGCGTGTTCCTCGTGGTCTTCATGGATTTGTGTTACAAAAACTACGCTTCAGCAGGTCATTGCAAGCCCGGGGCGACCTGCTTTTATATCGCCCCCGCCTGTTTCAGAGTGCATTGCTCGTACCACTGCCTTATTTCCATCAGATGCTCGTCCTCCTCGTTCAACGCCACTTGAAAATCCTTCGCCATGTCTTCCAGCCCCATTTCATCGGCCAGCTTGACCAGCAGATCCCAGCCGGCATTGTCCACCAGCTCGGCATTAAGCATGACTTCCAGGGATTGGTCCACCGATGTGCGCGGATCACTCAGTACCTGAAGCACGCCGCTGGACGCTACTGCGCTGACATCGGCTCCCGGCGTCTGCGAGGTGGAATCGGCCCCCAGGGTCTCCAAAGCGTTGGCAACCAGCCTGAAGTGCTGGGCTTCCTCATGCCGGAAACGCTTGAGCGTATCGATGGAAATCGGCGCCTCGCAATGCATGGTCTCACACTTGTTGATGAAATAATCGTACAGTCGCGTGCCCGTCCGCTCGAAGGCCAGGCGCTCGCCCAGCTTGTCGACCAGGACCTCGGCATTTCTACCCGCCAGCATCTGTATGGTGGCCTGGGCCGCGCCTTTCAGCGTGCCGGGAATAGCCACCGTGCCCACTGGCTCGGCTTCCTGAATATAACCGGACTCCATATCCATCAGCGCCGAGCCATTGCCCTTGGAACTCGGCATATAGGCATTGGCCGCATCGATCATTTTCTGGCTGTCGGCCGGCGAGCGGTCGATGCCGGTTCGGTTTCTCATGCTCATTTCAACTGGTTGATTCATTGTTCAACTCCTGGATAATTCGGTGATTAAGCGACTTTGCGATTCAGTTCGGTGCCCGGCATCCACTGATAGCCTTCCGCAACCGTCTCAGAAGGCGAACCGGCGGAATTGACATCCTGGCGATAATCCAGCGATGCCTGGTCTTCCTGGGCTTTGTCGACGAACTGGGTGCCGCTGGTGCGCATGTCCACTTCCTGGTTGAGCGTCTGGCGCACGAAGTCGCGGTTGCTTTCGAACGGCATCGGATCGGGCAGCGTTTGCGAAATGATCTCGGCCGGGTCCCGGCGCTCGTATTGCTTGAACAGTTCCGACACGTAGGCGAAGTGCCCGAGTTCATAATCCAGGAAGCGTTCCCAGATCGCCTTGATGCGGGGGTTCGTCTCCTGTTCCACGCAGCTGTAGTAGTTATAGACTTCGGTCGCCTCATGGATCAGCCATTTTTCCAGCCAGGTTTCGCTAGGGTCGATGATGGATTCATATTGCGTGACATGCTGCTCCTCGATCGAGGCGATCTCGGCATACAACTGGCGCGCGACAGGGTCCGCATAAGTCGGTCCGATATTGGCGTAGTAGTCGTGGGTCTGATACTCGGCGGCCATGATGGTCGTGGCGTGCAGCTTGCTGATCGTATCCGCCGTGGCGCGGTCGTAATGCTCGCGCAGGTCGTTCTCGGGCGCCCGGTGTTCGTCTATGGTGGGCCGGCCCGGAATGATATCGGTGTGGGACTGCAGGATGTTGTTCGCATCCTTGCCTTCCAGGCGGTCGAGCAGCGCCGAATAGCGATAGAGATGGTCGAAGTCCTCCAGCAGCCCGAACCGGTAAACCTGGGCCAGGTAAGGATCGGGCTCGGTTTGCGCCACCGCGGCCGTAACCTCGACAGCGACCTGTTCATAAGCGATGGTGGTTTCCAGCGGCGAATGATCGGACGAGATAAGCCAGTTAATGGTCGTTTGCTGATGCTGCTCGACGCGCCGGACTTTCGCCAGCGGCACCTGCAGGTCTTTGTTCATGCGTGCGCACAGGTGCTGGAAGCGCAGCGCTTCCACTTCAAGTCCATTGGTGAGGATGATCCTCACCCGTGTAAAGGCCTCATCATCAAGTTTGCTGATGGGAGGTTGAACCATATCCTTCCAAGTCATCCGTTGCTTGTCCAGGGAAACACCCTTCGAATCGAATAGATTGACAGACATAATGCCTCCTTAACAATTAAGGAAAAAATTCACGGTTACTTGCTAAGTGGACGTGGTTCCATTGTGCTCCTTATCGTCCAAATATTATCATGGCGTATCCGCTGAATACTGGCCCAGGCAGCTGAGTTGTTTTTTAAGTATCTCGACCGATCCGTGGACTACGCACATCATGATTTCTCCATAATTTATAAACATATCATACGGGGATAAACCGGGGCAGTCGGGTAAATACTTAGACAGATTGCCGCGAAAATGCGGGCATGAAGGCGAAAGCCAATGATGAAGCGCGCTGCGGCGCGCCTTGCTGAAAAGCTGGCGGCTGACTGTATTTATGACCTTTCGGTCCGCCCAAGGTACAAAGACCTCGTCAGGGCAAATCCACCTGTTCGCCCAGCACGTCCCGCATATACAGCATCTGTACCAGCACCATGACCACGACCGCCAGCGGCGAAGCCAGCAGTAGTCCCAGGATGCCGAAACCCAGCCCCAGCATGAGCTGGGCGATCAGCAACAGGGCCGGCGGCATGGAAACCACCCGCTGCTGGATGAACGGCGAAATCAGATAGCTTTCTAGACTCTGCACCACGAAATAGAGGATCAGTACGTACAGCGCCGTCGCGCCACCCTGGGACAGCCCGACCATCGCCGCCGGCACGACGGCGATGAGCGGTCCGATGTTAGGCACGAAATCCAGGATAGCGGCAACCAGTCCCAGGATGAATGCGAACGGCACGCCCAGTACCGCCAGTCCGATACCGGTCAGGACCCCGACAACGAGCATGGCGATGATGCGGCCGAGCAACCACCAGCGAAGCGCATGCCCGACCCGCTCCAGGGCTTCGCCGACATGCGCCCTGCGCTCCTGGGGAAACAGGCGCATCGTTCCGTTGATGTAGACTTTTGGATCAGCGGCGAAATAAAGGCCCAGCACGATCACGACCGCAAGGCTGCCCAAGGCACCGAACGCGGTCGAAAAAATCCCGGCGATTTGCGACAGTTGCTTGGGATCGGTCAGGGTGCTCGTGGCCCGAGACAGGGTATCCATCAACGCCGGCCCCCACTCGTACTGTGCCAGGGCGTTGCGTACCCGCTCCGGCGCCGACGGCAATTGCCGGAACAATTGATAGAAGCCGTCGGCGATATCGGGACCGTACAACAGCAGGATCAGCACGAAAATCGCCAGCAATGTCAGCACCACCAGGGTCAGGGACCAGGCCACGGACAGAGGCGTATGGCGGCAGATGAAGTTTGCCAGGGTGCGTAGAAAAAGCGCCAGCAACAGGCTGGCGAAAACCAGCAGCACAACCTGAACCACTTGCCACACCATCAGTAGCAGCACAATGAGCGCGGCGCCGGCGGCCACCACGATCAGCGTCCGCTTGGTCAGCAACCCGCCCGCGCTGCGCGTCCCGGCCGTTTCCCTGTCTATTGCCTGGCTTTCAGGTGTTCCGCCTTGATTCGCCGTGCTCATGACCGCGTCTCCCTGGCGAGCCGGATGCCGCGCGTCATGCGCCCCTTGCCTTCGGACCTGCTGGTGAGCATCCGCTGCCTGTTCTTCCCGACTATCCGCTGAAGACCGGGCAAGCGTGCCTCCGAATCGAATCGTTTTACAGACATGGCTCCTCCTTAACAATAAGACATGGATTTCGCCGCTTACCGGCTGAATGACTTATCCCTATGCAACAAATACCCCAACAAGGCGGTGCGGAACGGGCCGGTAAACCGGATCAGCTCAAAGCGCACTCAGGGCAATTCCATCCGTTCGCCCAGCACATCCCGTACATACAGCATCTGCACCAGCACCATGACCACGACCGCCAGCGGTGGCGCGAGCAAAAATCCCAGGATGCCGAAACTGGCTCCCATCACAAGCTGGGCTGCCAGCAACCAGGCCGGTGCGATGGATATCATCTGCTTCTGGATGTAAGGCGTGATCAGATAGCTTTCCAGCACCTGGATCACCGCATAGAGAATAAACACATACAGCACCATTGATCCGCCCTCGGTCAAGCCCACCATGACCGCGGGCACAGTCGCGATGATCGGCCCGATATGGGGAATGAAATTAAGAACGGCGGCAACCAGGCTTAGAATAAAAGCGAACGGCATCCCTAGTATCAACAGCCCGACAAAAGTCAGTATGCCAATTGCCACTACCGAGACAATTCGGCTCAGCAACCACCAGCGCAGCGCGTGCCCGAGCCGTTCGAAGGCCTCGTAGACCCGCGCTCTGCGCTCTTGGGCAACCAGGCGCGCGGCACTGTCGATATAGGATTTTGGATCGGCGGCCAGATAAAGACTGAGCACCAGCACGATCAGGGTACTGCCGATGCCCCCGAACGCGGTCGAAAAAATCCCGGCGATTCCCGCCAACTGCCGGGGATCGGTCAAGGCACGCCCGGCCCGGGCCAGGGTATCCAGAAACGCCGGCCCCCAGTCATAATGCTTGAGATTATGCTCCATCTTGTCGAGCGTGCCGGGTAATTGCAGGGATAACTGATAGAAACCATCAGCGATATCGGGGCCGTACATTGCCCCGATCAACACGAAACTGGTCACTAAAATAAAGACGACCAATATCAGGGAGGCATTAACGGTCAGGGCGGTATGTTCACTGATGGTTACCGCGAAGGAGCGCAAAAACAGCGCCAGCAGTATGCTCGCGAAAATCAGCAGTAAAATCTGCGCCACTTGCCAAACCATCAGCAGCAGCGCCACGATCGCCGCGACCACCGCCACCACGATCAACGTCCGCTTGGTCAGCAGCCTGCTCGTGCTCCAGCCGCCGGCCTGTTCCCGATCCGTCGCTTCGCTTTCCGGCATCCGGCCTTTGTCCCAAAAGCTCATAGCGGCATCCTCCAGGGCTGAGGAGCGGTTATTCGTCGTTTACGTAGAAAAACTGCCTTCGAACTGAATGGTTTTGCGGCCATAACGCCTCCTTAGGAACAAGAATCTCAACGCTACCTTGTCAAAAAGACTCTACCCCCATGGCAATCGTTCCACTTTATTTGCCAAAAATAGTTCATGGCAGCAGGCGCTGTTAGCGACGATTGCGCGGTTATCCGTTGCTGCCTGAATTCGGCGCTTTGACTTAGGATTTGGCTAAAAATGGCTTCCTGAAATTAGAGCGTTTAGTTATCAGCCGGAAACATGGCCTTCAGGCATGCGTCGCCATGAGAACAAGCCATTCACTGACCGACAGGGTGCCAGAGGTATTCATAAATCCGGTGGTACGCATTTATGCCCTTTAGGGTAGTGCGTACCTTTTGAGATGACATTCACCGGAACCGATTGAAAAGGTACGAGACTGTGAAAGTATTCAATTTAAAAGATTTAACCACGAAGGACACGAAGCACACGAAGTTTTAAGTTATTGATTAATTTTATTTTTTCTTCGTGTCCTTCGTGATCTTCGTGGTGAATAAGGCTTTTTATGACGCTTTTCACTAATTCTTTCACAGTCTGGTACGCACTGCGTACCCTACTGTGTTTTTCAGGCGGGCCTGTCGATAACAATACTTAGTTTTCACAACAGCTGTTGCGTTCAAGTAACGGCTGGTTGCTATATTGAAACAACAGATAGAATTGCCTTAGAGGCATGAGGTGCACCACCATGGGTAAAACTCTGTGAATATAAATCCGTTGATAATTCGAGGCATGTTATGCCGGCTACAGGGAGCCGGAAACTCGGGAGGGGTAGTTTTTGTACGATAAATCGATTGCTGGCTAGCGTTTGGACCAGTTTTGCCGCTAATGCCGGGGGAATATTTGCCGCATTTTCACTGATGAGCGCTGATCATAAGTGCCATTGCGCCATGAAGCACCTTTATTGGCACATTTAAGCGCATCCACGAGATTGTCAAACACCCCCCAGCATCTCAAATACCCATTGATCAGGCAATGCACTGAAAATACATACTCAGAACGAAGGATGAAAGGTGATACCGGGGTTGACCCGCGCAGCAAAAACGGATTAATTAAATACCCGTCGATATAATCCTCCGCCAAATATTCAGTACCATCATCAAGTTTAAACTTAGCCATAATCATAATGTCCTCTGGTCCATTTTTATCTGTTTTATCAAAGGCTAGCATTCGCTAACTTAAGTTAATTTTAAATCCTTGGTCCATTCGCTCAGCGGCATGGCCAGCAATAGCTTAATCGCTGCAATCGTCCTTTACGTTTTTTCAAGCAAAGCTAAAGAAGCCCGAAACGGACAGTCATATCGTAGGTCTGGGTCTTAAGCGATCAACGAATCTGTTAAATCATGCCTAATGCAGGGGCTTGTCCGAATCACTCAATGAGTTGATACCGCTTCGGCGCCAACTTTTCCTGCCGCGGCTGGCTGTTAAATCACCAGCGCCCGCTGAAAGAGCGGGCGCGGCCTTCGCATATCAGCTCTGTGCGTGCTTGTTCACGCGAGTCAGTCAAGCGATCATGAAGTCGAATGGCGGGGCTATCTGATCAAAGCCGGTATCGCTGTCGTGCACAAAGAAAAAGCGGAAGTGCCTTTCCTGTCCATCATTTCCAGCACCCTGGCGCCGCCGCGGGCAGCGCAGGTCAGCGGATTATCGGCGATAAAAACAGGCAAACCGGTTTCTTCGGCAATCAATCGGTCAATAGCTTTCAGCAGCGCGCCCCCTCCGGTCAGATAGATGCCATGGTTTGTGACATCCGCGCCCAGTTCGGGCGGCGTTTGCTCAAGCGCGGTTTTCACGATGTAGACAATGGCGGATAGCGGTTCCTGTAACGCTTCGAGAATTTCATTACTGTTCAGCACGAAACTGTGCGGCACGCCCTTGGCCAGATTGTGACCTGTGACTTCAATTTCCCTGGCCTTGCTATCGGGATATGCCGTGCCGATTTCCATCTTGATTTTTTCGGCGGTCGGTTCGCCGATTAGCGCGCCATAGTTACGGCGAACATAGTTGATGATCGCCTCATCGAAACGGTCGCCACCCACCCGTATCGATGACGAATAGACAATGCCGTTAATCGAAACCACCGCGACTTCGGATGTGCCGGCACCAATGTCGAGCACCATCGAGCCGCACGTTTCGTGGACAGGAAGCCCCGCGCCGATCGCGGCGGACATCGCCTCCTCAATCAAAAACACTTCCCGCGCGCCGGCCATGGCGGCGGATTTGCGGATCGCCCGGCGCTCGACCTGGGTCGAGCCGGACGGTACGCAGATCGAAATACGCGGACTCGAGCGCAAAACTTTATTTTTATGCACTTTTTCGATAAAAAAACGCAGCATGCGCTGGGTGACCGCAAAGTCGGAGATCACGCCGTTTTTCAGGGGGCGAACGATAGTCATGTTGCCGGGCGTCCGGCCAACAATGCGTTTGGCATCGGCACCAATGGCTGCTATCGACTTAGTGCCGCGAATCTTGTCTTCCTTGAAGGCGACAATCGAAGGCTCGTTGAGAACGATGCCTTGTCCCGGGATATGAATTAAGGTATTGGCGGTTCCAAGGTCAATGGACAGGTCGTTAGAAAAGATTCCGCGAATTTTTTTAAATAGCATTGAGAGTGGTTTCAGGTAGGAAATAATTAGGACTACTTTATCAATCGATCCGGTATTCAGCAGGCAGGCGATTTGGGCTGGTTTTAAGATTTTTCACCCGTCTGTTCACAATAAATGGACGGGGATTATCAATGAGCGAAGCCAGTCATAAACGTTAAATACCAGATAGCCTTAGCGGTAGAATTTGTTATGTAACCAGCGATAATACCGACTCAACTAAATAGATAAATTTGGCACAAGTTTGGCGTTTGTCAATAAAACGGCCTGATTAAACTGGCATATACCAAATTGATGAAGCTCCCCGGTCGCATCATGAGGCAGCCGCGACAGGAAGCTTCGATATCAACGGCGACGCTACAAAACAGCTTCCTTGCCCTGGTCTGCAAAGGGCTTCAGACTGTGAAAGTATTCAGCATTTTTCTCTTCAATGTCTATATGCTGTTATATACAAATATCAAATGCACAATATATTGTGGTTAAAATTTCAAAAAACGAATACTTTCACAGTCTCGCTTGTTTTCCGTCCTCAGCACCGGCACCGCCCCTAGCAGTTTTTTCGTGTAAGCCTGCCGGGGCTCGGACAGCACCTGTGCCACGCTGCCGTACTCGACGATCCTGCCTTTATGCATGACCGCGACTTCATCGGCTATTTCGGCCACCACGGCCAGGTCGTGCGTAATGAACAGGTAACTGACGCCTTTTTCCTGCTGCAGCGATTTCAGCAGTTCGATAATCTGCGCCTGTACCGATACATCCAGGGCACTGGTCGGTTCATCACAAACGATCAGTTTCGGATCGACAGCCAATGCCCTGGCGATGCAGATGCGCTGGCGCTGGCCGCCCGAAAATTCATGCGGGTAGCGTTGCGCGGCATCTTCGGGCAGACCGACCTGCTGGAGCAACTGTCTGACTCTCTCCTGCCTGTTAACCGCGCTGACGCCTGGATGCAGCGCCTGGATGCCTTCGGCGACGATATCACCGACCAGCATCCTCGGGTTCATCGAGGAAAAAGGGTCCTGAAACACGATCTGCATGTCCGCGCGTTTTTGCCGTAGCGCCTCGCCCTGTATGGTATCGAGCGCCACGCCGTTTATCGTTACCCGTCCCGCAGTGCCCGGTATCAGGTTCAACAGGCCTTTGCCCAGCGTGGTCTTGCCGCAACCGGATTCGCCGACCAGGGCCAGGGTCTTGCCCTGCTGGATGATGAAGCTGACGCCGTCGACTGCCCGCACATGATCGACGACGCGTTTGAAAATGCCCTTTCTGATCGGGTAATAGACTTTAAAATCTTCAACCTGCAACAGCGGCGGCGTTTCCTGCCGCCTGTGCGTCAAGCAGCTCTGCATGGACGGCAAGGCATCGAGCAGTTTTTGCGTGTACGGATGCTGGGGATGACGGAAAAATTCATCGCAATGCCCGGTTTCGACGATTTTACCCTGCTGCATGACCGCCACGCGATCGGCCAAATTGGACACCAGGGCCAGATCATGACTGATCAGCCACAGAGCCATACCGGTCTGCTGCTGCAGGGTTTTCAGCAAGGCCAATATTTGCGCCTGAATGGTCACGTCCAGCGACGTGGTCGGCTCATCGGCAATCAGCAAATCGGGCTCGCCGGCCAGCGCGATCGCGATCATGACACGCTGGCGCTGGCCGCCGGACAGTTGATGCGGATAATCGTTGATACGCTGCTCCGGCAACGGAATCTCCACCTGCCGCAACAATTCCAGCACGCGTTGTTTGAGCGCCTGTTGCGGCGGGTCAAAATGCAGCTTGATGACTTCCTCGATCTGGTCGCCGATGGTCATGACCGGGTTCAGCGATGACATCGGGTCCTGGAATATCAGGCCGATGCGCCGGCCGCGGATCCGGCACAGCTCGTATTCGGACCGGCGCAGCAGATTATCGCCCTGCAGGCTGATCGCTCGGGCCTGAATGCGGGCATTGGGCGGCAACAGCCTTAATACGGACAAGGCCGTGATCGATTTGCCGGAACCCGATTCGCCGACCAAGGCAAAGGTTTCGCCCGGATAGACGTCAAAGCTGATGTCGTCGACGACCTTGTTGCCGTGATTGAAGCTGACGCTGAGGTGCGCTACGGACAGGATGGGATTATTCATAGGCACCTCGCCGTGGATCAAACGCATCGCGCACCGTATCGGCAAACAGGTTCGCGGCCAGCACCAGCGCGAACATAAAAATGAATGAGGCGGTCAGGGACCACCAGACCACGGGCTCGCGCGCCATTTCCAGCCGTGCGCCGTTGATCATGTTGCCCCAGCTGTAGGTCGTGGGGTCGACGCCGATATTGATATAGGACAATACCGCCTCGGCCAGCACCAGCGAGCTGAAATCCAGCACCACCGATATCAACACGATGTGCATGACGTTGGGCAGGATATGGCGCAGCAAAATCACGCGGCGCCGAACCCCCATCGCCTGAGCCGCCTGCACGTATTCCATTTCACGCAGTTTGAGCGTTTCGGCCCGCAGCAGCCGGCACAAGCCGGTCCAGCTGGTCACGCCCAGGATCAGGCAAAGAAACAACAAGCGCATGTCGGCCCGCACGATCACGCTGGTAAATTTTTCCTCGTGCGCGGCCATGTACACCTGCACCATGAGGATGGAGGCGGCTATCAACAATACGCTGGGGATGGAATTCAGCGTCGTGTAAACATATTGGATGACATCATCGACCCAGCCGCGGAAAAAGCCGGCCATAATGCCGAACACGAGGGCCATGGGCAGCATGACCAGGGTCGTCAGCGTGCCGATCACGAGTCCCGTGCGTATGCTTTTTATAGCCTGATAAAACACGTCCTCGCCGACTTTGTCGGTGCCGAACACGTGATAATAAGCCGACAAATAGACCAGCATGTAATTGACCGAGACGACCAGGAATACCACCGCCCAGACCGCCTTGGCCGTTGGACTCACGATGAAGCGCTTATGCGGCTCTCTCAACAGGCTGACCAGCAGAACCATGAAGAACACGACCAGCCCTGCGCCCTGGAGCCAGCCATAAAAGGCTTTCTCCAGAATATCCGACAGGTGTTCGGTTTCGGGATCGGCCAGATGCGCGCCGCCGAATTGCAGGCGCGGATAGCCCCATTGTTCGGTGCCGTCCGGCAAGGTCATCATTTCCTTGCTGTACAGATAAACGGCGAAAGGCGCCGAATAGGTTTTCTCGCTGTGTTCGCGCAACGGCGTGGCCCAGTAGTCGAGCGCGCTGATGATTTCATTGCCGTGGCCTTCCGGCGGTTTGAAATGTATCGAGTCCAGCAGACCGACCACGACAAAGAAAATCAGCACGGTCAGCGACATCATGCCGGTCTTGCTGCGGGCTATCTGTTGCATCGGCCGTTTAATGTATTCCTTGCCACGCAGATAAAATCCAAGCAAGAGCATTACCGCAATCAGCAGGAATATCAGCGCATCGGTCCATAATATGATCATCAGGATAACCTTACTCTGGGGTCAACGAGGGTATAGGAAATATCGGTCAACAGCAGGCCGATCACATACAGGACCGAGCCCAGGAACACCATGGCGCGCACAATCGCGAAATCCTGGCTGTTAATCGCATCGATCGTGTAACTGCCCAGGCCTGGAATACTGAAAAACGATTCCATGATCAGACTGCCCATGAACAGCGTGGGCAACACCACCACAACACCTGTCAAAATCGGCAACATGGCATTTTTCAGCACATGCCGGAACAGGGTTCGGGTTTCACTTAGGCCTTTGGCGCGCGCGGTGCGCACGTAATCTTTTTCGACTTCTTCCAGAAACAGGGTTCGGTACCAACGCACGTTGGCGCCAATAGCGGAAAAGACGCCGATCAATACCGGCAGGATCAGGAACTTCAGCGCCGAAAAGCCGCCTTCGTAACCGGAGATCGGCACCAGCCTCAGCAATTTACCAATTAAAAACTGGCCGCCGATAATATAGAACAATGACGAAACCGACATCAGGATCACGCACAGCACGACGCCGGCATGCTCCAGGTAACTATTGCGGAACAGCACCATGATCAGGGCGAACGTGATATTGACCAGTAAACCGACGATCAGCGTCGGCAGCGCGACGGCCAGACTTGGCCACATGCGTTGCTGTATATCGGCCGCTATGTTTCTTCTGTCGCTGTCGGATATGCCGAAGCGAAACAGGAACAAGCCGGCCGACTTCTGATAAAAGATGGTTTGGGTTAGTTTTTCCTTGCCCTCGGCCTTGCTGTTCCATAACAGCGGCAGGTCATAGCCGCGCTGTTGTTTCCAGTTTTCCACGGCCTGTTCGGTCACGTGCTTTTGCCCTAACTGCATGCGGGCCATGTCGTCAGGGCTGTTGACGATAAAAAACAGCACAAAGGTCAGGATATTGACGCCCATCAGCAATGGAAAGGCATATAACACTCGACGGATGATGTATTGGATCATTGAATCGTTTCCCTAACACGCCGACGATAAGCGAGGACCGCCGGAATTAACAGCAGCATAAACACGACAATTGCCAGCAGCAAGGGCCAGAACACGGGTTTGTTCCACGCGGCTCTTTTCTCGGCCCTTGCCGTCGTATCGATGCGTGTGTATTTAAGCTGATTATTGGCCATTAAGTTGGGTTTCAGGTTTTTATACCAGCCATGATATAGCGAAAAACTCTTGGGATGAAAGCCGAACACCCACGGCGCATCGCGGCGCACCAGTTCCTGCAGTTGCTGAATGATTTCATAGCGCTGCTCGCCATTTTCCATATTGCGCATTTGCTCGAACAGACGATCGAATTCAGGGTTTTGATAATTCCCCGCGTTTTCTCCCCCGTGCGCGACTTTGGCATTGGGCCCGTAGAGCAGGAAAAAGAAATTTTCCGGATCGGGATAATCGGCATTCCAGCCCCAGAAAAAAATCTGTGCATTGCCGGCGCGCATTTTCTGCTGGAAACGGTTGTAATCGGTGCCGCGAATGACCAGTTTGATGCCCAGCTTCTCGAATTGTTTGCGGTACCAGTTCATTCTCGGTCGGTCGTCGATACTGACCGAGGTCGTATCGAAATACAGGATCAAGGCCTGCTGGGTTTTAGGATCGATACCGCCCGGATAGCCGGCCTCGGCCATTAACCGCCTCGCCACTTCAATGCTTTTTCTTTGTGCCTTGCCGTCCTTCCAATCATAAACATAGGGGTTGACGCCGTCCTTGCCTTCAGCATAGCCGTATATGCCGGGTGGTATCAGGCCCTGGGCCGCGACGCCGCGCCCGTTCGCAAAAATTGCGATATATTCCTCGTAATCGACGGCGATGGCGATAGCCTGACGCAGCTTGCGCGCTTTCTCGCTGTCTCCGCCGACCGTGGCATCAAGCATGTTGAAGCCGAGATAGAAAATAGAGGTCGTGACCGCCGTTTCCAGCTGGATGCCTTTTTCCCTCATGGCCTCGGTCAAGGTGGCCGCGCCGCTGCCGGTGAACTGTATGGCCTGATCGAAATTGTCGGAGGCGATGCCGGAGGCATCGTAGTAACCCTGCAGGAATTTGTTCCAGTAAGGAATCGTTTCCTTCTCCAGCATATAGACGACTTTATCGATAAACGGCAGCGGTTTGCCGGCAGCGGCTAGCAGGCCTTTTTCCTTATCGCCGGGTTCGCCTTCGGATGGGTAGGTTTCCAGATGAAACAATGGGTTTTTCAATAAAATCATGCGTCGGTTCGGATTGTTCTCGGCCAGAAAATAAGGGCCTGTGCCTATCGGATACCAGTCCAGCGTAATGTTTTTATCGTCCAGGCCGGGTTGTTCATAAAACACATCGGCCTCCCATGGCATTGGCGCGAAAAACGGCATGGCCAGCCAGAACTTAAACTGTGGATATTTGCCTTTAATGCGTATGCGGTATTGATACCGGTCCAGCGCGGTAACGCCCTCCATCGGAATGTCTTTGATCTCAAATTTCTGCTTATCCGCGACCTGTTTGGAAAATTCATCGAAGCCGACGATGTAGTTTTTCATCATTTCGGCAATGGGTGATTGAATTTTCGGGTGCGCCAAACGCTTGATCTGGTACACATAGTCCTCGGCAACCAACTCGCGCGAACCGGACTCGGACAAATCCTGCAAGGTGCCAAGCTGATCAATTTGCGCGGCAGTCAAATGATGATAGAGATAGTCGCCTTGCGCATTTTTCGCCAGAATCGGATGCGGTTGGTAGCGGATACCGGGTTGAATTTCGATGATATAATCGGTGTAGGCAATATCGCTGTCGTTTGCGGTTGAAGCCAGTTTATCGCCCCTGGCATTCAGGTACTCGATTTCAGGCATGCCGGTTGCCGTCAGCGGCGTTAGCTCGTAAGGCCTTTTCAGGTAATGGTATTGAAACGGCGGTTCGTAAATCTGTGCAATAAACGCATATTCGTTTGAACTGTATGCCACGGCCGGGTCCAGATGCTTCGGGCGTTCTGAAAAGGATTCATATAAAACCGCCTGATCGCCCTCTTCTTGCGGATAAGGATTGTTGAGCCGCGAATCAGCGCAGGCGCCCAATATTATAGCCAGCACTATCAGAACTAGCGTTCGAGCTTGGTCAGCATACATCTTCATGGACAAAAGACTGGACATCAAAATACCTTGCAGCCTGAAAAAAAATCCCTTTTTTAGGGGTGTTGTTAAATTTGACAGTCTTGCGTAAGCAAGGCTATCCTTTCCGATACCCCTTCGTCACGGCGGGGTAAATCCGCCGTCTGCAATTCATGGGGGATGTTATCATCGACCGGTTACAGGTTGGTGCGGATTGAAATAAACAAACAGAAATAATTAAAGCTCTATTGTAGCAACAAAAACATTCGGAGATGATAATGGGTTTTATGCAAGGCAAGCGTGTCTTGATTGTGGGTTTAGCCAGCAACCGTTCAATTGCATGGGGCATTGCCCAGGCCATGCACCGTGAAGGCGCTGAATTGGCTTTTACTTTTCAAAATGAAAAGCTTCAGAGCCGGGTTGAAACCATGGCGGCTGAATGTAATTCCAACATTACCGTTGAATGCGATGTCAGCAGCGACGAGCAGATAGAAAACGTTTTTAACAAGCTGGGCGAACACTGGGATGGCTTGGACTGTATCGTGCATTCAGTCGCTTTCGCGCCGCGCGATGCGCTGGATGGCGACTTCGTCAATGCCACGACCAGAGAAAACTTCAAAATTGCCCATGACATCAGTTCGTACAGTTTTACCGCCCTGGCCAAGGCGGGTCGCGCCATGATGGCGGGTCGTAACGGCTCTCTGTTAACCTTGAGTTATTTAGGCGCGGCACGCGTTATGCCCAACTACAATGTCATGGGCGTAGCCAAAGCCAGCCTGGAAGCCAACGTCCGCTACATGGCCGTTGCCTTGGGCGAGGAAGGCACACGTGTAAACGCGATTTCCGCGGGCCCGATCAGAACACTGGCGGCATCAGGTATCAACGATTTCAAAACCATGCTTAGCAAGGCAGCCGATGCTTCGCCGTTGAAGAAAAACGTAACGATAGAAGAAGTCGGTAACGCCGCGGCATTCCTGTGCTCGGACCTGGCTTCCGGCATTACCGGTGAAATCACTTATGTGGACGCCGGCTACAACATTGCCGGCTATGTAGCGTCTTAAGCATTTATTTTTTCAACGCAAAAAAAGGGAGCTTATGCTCCCTTTTTTATTCCCTGACCAAGCCTAGTTTTGAGCCTGGATCTGGGGCTTTACCGAAATATCAGCTTCTGCCTGCAAGCTGTTCAAGAGCGCACTGAACTCATTCTGGCCAAAGGCTCTGGCAATATTCTTGGTTGCCAATTCGAGCTGCTTCTTGTCATCTTCGGTCATGACGCCTTCCTTGACCTTCGACAGACTGGCTACCACCTGATCATCGGAAGGCAATGCGGTGGTAAAGATGGTTGGTTTGCCGCCAACGGGGTGGGCAGCCTTGAAGATGGCCTGATTCAACTGCCAGGGCAATTCGCGATTGCCTCGCGTGATTCCGGTCATTTTTTTGACTTCAAGCTTATTTTCCGCGGCAACTGCATCAATTGATTCACCGGCTTGTAAACGGGATTTTACCTGCTGAGCTTTTTCAGTGGCCTGTTGCTTGGCTTTATCCCTTAACAAAGCCGCTATAACGTCCTGCTTGACCTCACTCAGATCACGCGTAGCCGCTGCCTTGTGTTCCAGCATACGTAATACCACTAACCGGTCGTTGCCCAGTTCCACGGGCGTGCTGTTATTGCCTTGCTGCACGTCCTCGGAAAACGCGGCACTGCGTATTTTGGGGTCGCTGGCAATGCCTTCGCCATTATCCCTGGTAAACAATGTCGATTTTTTTATGGTTAAGCCTAATGCATCCGCTACCGTTTGCAGATTATCAGGGTTTTCATAACTCATTTCGCTTAATGTCTCGCCGGATTCATAAAAAGCATTTTCCGCTTGGGCCTTTTGGTAAGACTTGGTCAATTCCGCTTTAACCGCTTCAAAAGACTTCACCTCACCGGGCACTAATTCGGTCACTTTAATCAAATGGTAGCCGTACGGTGATTTGACCGGTTCCGACACTTCACCAAGCTGCAACGAGCTTGCGGCCTCTTCAAATTCCTTCTCCATGGTACCGGCAGTAAACAAGCCTAAATCGCCGCCCGTTTTGGCTGTCAATTTATCGTCCGAAACCTCTGCCGCTAAAGTGCTGAAGTCCTTGTCGGCCAGTTCTTTTTTTGCTTGCAACGCTTTTTCCAATGCGGTTTTTTCATCGGTTTTGTCATTGATGGCAAACAGAATATGACTGATCTTTCTGCGTTCCGGAGTCGTATACTGATCCCTTTGCTCTTCATAGAACGCTTTTAGCTTTTCATCCGTCACTTCGATGGTTTTAGCAATGTCGTCGAGTGACAACTCTACGTATTCAACGGAAACTTGCTCAGGCACTTTATATAAGTCTTGATGCTGCTGGTAATAAGCCGCTACCTCTTCTTCCGAAGGCTGCTCGGCCGGTTGTTGAGCCGGGACAATCACATAATCCACATCGCGCTGCTGGTTCTGGATTTTAAAAAAGCTTTCCACGTCATATTGAGTCGCAAAACTGCTATCAATAATGCTGCGCTGGAATTGCTCCATCATCAATGCATTCTTGATTCTGCTGACAAACTCGGCGGATGTCATTCTCTGTGAATTCAATAAAGCCTTATATTGTTTCTCATCGAACTTACCGTCCACCTGGAAATATTCCAGGGATTTGATAAATTCACGCGCCTTATTATCGGTGGTAACAAGGCCTTCCGCGTGTACGTACTGCAATAAAACCTCATCCTTTATCAACTTCTCTAAAGCCTGTGCCTTCAGCATTTGTTCATCAATGTTCATTCCTTGAAGATTCTGGCTATATTGTTCATATGCCCTATTGACATCCTGCTGATAAAACTCCCTATCGCCTACGGAAGCAACCGGAGGTTCTTTTCCTGCACCCAAATAGTTTTGTATACCCCATAAAGCAAAAGGCACGCAAATTATTATCAAAATGCCCCATGCAAAAGCACCTTGCGCTTTTTCTCTAATTTTTGTCAGCATACGCTCTATCCTAAAGAAAACGGCTAAAATTCAAGCAAAAAAAAACCCCGAACCATGCCGGTACGGGGCTTTAATTTGGCGGAGTGGACGGGGCTCGAACCCGCGACCACCGGCGTGACAGGCCGGTATTCTAACCAACTGAACTACCACTCCAAAGTCTGGTGGGTGCTGAGGGGTTCGAACCCCCGACCCTCGCCTTGTAAGGGCGATGCTCTCCCAGCTGAGCTAAGCACCCGACTAAAGAAGCACTAGTTTACAGCATCTTTTAAAGATTTACCAGCTTTAAATGAAGGAATTTTCGCAGATTTAATTGTAATCTCTTCACCTGTTTGCGGATTACGGCCTTTGCGCTCTGCTCTTTCCTTGACAGAGTATGTACCAAAACCAACTAAAGCAACAGAATCACCTTTACTTAAAGCAGCTGTAACTGCACTAATGAAACCATCTAAAGCACGTCCAGCGTCCGCTTTTGTCAATTCAGAAGACTCTGCAATAGCATCGATTAGTTCTGATTTATTCATCATTCCCCCTTAGGAAGTATTTTTTAAAATTGTATTCTGCACAACCAGTGTATGGTTCTTATGCGCGATTCCCGGCAACACAAGAAAGCCCGGTATTTATATCAATAGCTCTTAGGCAGTGTCAAGCATTAAAGCCCCCGGAAGCCATGATTTTTGCGGTTTCACCGGTTTTCAGGCAAACCGCAATGTTTTTAATGAGCGGTTACCAGACCTCGTTTTTTTAGCTTCCCCGAATCAGACTCACTTTTACCCTGTTTTTCGGCTTCTTTCTTATTGCTTGGGGTGGGCATGTACTGTAGCGCCACTTCAAGCACCTCATCTATCCAATGGACAGGCTTGATATCGAGGTTTTCCTTGATATTTTCAGGAATTTCAACCAGGTCTTTTTCATTTTCCGCGGGAATAAGAACCGTCGTTATGCCGCCACGGTGCGCGGCCAGTAACTTTTCTTTCAATCCACCTATAGGCAATACCTCGCCACGCAATGTGATTTCGCCCGTCATCGCTACGCTTGCTCGTACAGGTATTTTAGTCAACGCCGAAATCATCGCGGTGCACATGCCTATGCCGGCGCTAGGACCATCCTTCGGGGTTGCCCCTTCAGGGACATGAATATGAATGTCATTTTTCTGAAACACTTCATGATCGATACCCAGAATTTCGGAACGACTTCTGACCACAGTCATCGCCGCTTCAATCGATTCCTTCATGACATCGCCAAGTTTGCCTGTGGAAGAATGCTTGCCTTTGCCGGGAATGACCGCCGTTTCTATCATCAACAATTCGCCGCCCACTTCCGTCCAGGCCAGACCGGTCACTTGCCCAACCTGATCCTTTTCTTCCGCAAGACCATAATGGAACCGTTTAACGCCCAAATAGTTATTCAGATTCTCAGGATTAACTTCAACTTTGGCTTTGCTCGGCTTCAGTAAAAGATCCTTGACCACTTTACGGCAGATTTTCGAAATTTCCCGCTCAAGACTGCGCACTCCGGCTTCTCGAGAGTAATAACGAATAATGTCTCTGACAGCCTCTTCGGTAATTTCAATTTCCCGCTCTTTCAGGCCGTTGTTTTTAATCTGCTTTGGAATCAAATACCGCGTGGCGATATTAATCTTTTCATCTTCGGTATAGCCGGCAAGACGTATAACCTCCATGCGGTCCAACAAAGCCGGCGGAATATTCATCGTATTGGCCGTCGCGACAAACATGACATCGGACAAATCAAAATCCACTTCCAGATAATGGTCTGAAAACGTATGATTCTGCGCGGGGTCCAGCACTTCCAATAATGCGGAAGCGGGGTCGCCCCGAAAATCGGCCGCCATTTTGTCAATCTCATCAAGTAAAAACATCGGATTCCGGGTATTCACTTTAGCCAGATTTTGCAAAATCTTGCCCGGCATGGAACCGATATAGGTTCGCCGATGCCCCCGAATCTCCGCTTCATCCCGCACCCCGCCCAAGGCCATGCGCACATATTTGCGGTTAGTGGCTCGAGCAATGGATTCACCCAGCGAGGTCTTCCCTACCCCCGGAGGACCAACCAGACACAGTATAGGCCCTTTGAGCTGTTTCACCCGTTGTTGCACCGCCAGATACTCCAGAATGCGCTCCTTAACCTTGTCCAAGCCATAATGTTCCGTTTCCAGCACGTGCTCGGCAAGCTTTAAATCATGTCGCACCTTGGTCTTTTTCTTCCAGGGCACACTGACCATCCAGTCAATATAATTGCGCACCACGGTTGCCTCCGCGGACATCGGAGACATCAATTTCAGCTTATTAAGCTCCGCCGTGGCCTTTACCTTGGCTTCCTTGGACATGCCGGCACTTTCGATTTTCTTTTCCAGCTCTTCAATTTCATTGGCAACATCATCCATTTCGCCCAATTCTTTCTGAATCGCCTTCATCTGTTCATTCAGATAGTATTCCTTTTGATTCTTCTCCATTTGTTGCTTGACGCGCCCGCGAATTCTTTTTTCCATTTCCAGCAGATCGACTTCACCTTCCATCTGAGTCATCAGGCTTTCCAGGCGTTTTGCAATATCCGCGGTTTCCAGAATCGCCTGCTTTTCATTCACCTTCAGCGTCATATGCGCTGCCATGGTATCGGCAAGGCGGCTGGGATCATCAATCCCGGCGAGAGAATTCAAAACTTCCGGCGGTATCTTGTTATTCAATTTGACGTATTGATCGAACGAACTGATCACCGTTCGCTGCAATACTTCTTGCTCTCGTTCAGATATAGTTAAAATATCATCAATTTTTACCACGGACGCGGAAAAGAAACTCTCTGTTTCTTTATAGTACAGGACTTTACTGCGCTGACTGCCCTCCACCAAAACCTTGACAGTGCCATCCGGCAATTTCAGCAATTGCAGAATATTGGCCAAGGTTCCGACCTGATAAAGATCGGTAAAATCCGGCTCATCAATTTCAGCTTCTTTCTGGGCAACCAATAAGATCTGCTTGTTGTCCTTCATAGCAGCATCCAAAGCGTCAATGGATTTTTCCCTGCCGACAAACAAGGGGATCACCATATGCGGATAAACCACGACGTCTCTGAGCGGCAATACCGGAATCAAAACATCTGTTTGTTGTATCTCTGTCATTTTGTGCGTTTCCATAACTGGAACCTTTAGCAATTTTTTGAAAAAAGGATATGGGGACGATAATTAAAATAGCAAGGGATCAACCCTTGATTCACAGTCTTTTGGCTAACTATAGCGCAAAAAAAAGGGAGCTAAAAATAAAGCTCCCTTTTTTTTCTATCCCGTATAAACCTCAAGATTCGGACGAAGCCTTTTTCTTTTCGGTTTCGTAAACCAAAATAGGCTCGGAGTCACCCAAAATTACGCCTTCATCAACGACCACCTTGCAGATATTTTCCGATGATGGCAATTCATACATAGTATCCAGCAGCACATTTTCAACGATAGTCCTCAAGCCGCGAGCGCCGGTTTTTCTTTCCATGGATTTACGAGCGATGGCGATCAAGGAATCCTCTCTGAATTCCAGCTCAGCGCCTTCCATCTCAAACAAATGCTTATATTGCTTAATCAATGCATTTTTAGGTTCAGTCAATATTTGGACCAAGGCCTGTTCATCAAGTTCTTCCAACGTGGCAATCACCGGTAGACGACCGACAAATTCCGGAATCAATCCGTACTTGATCAAATCCTCGGACTCAACTTCAGCAAAGAGCTGACCGACATTTTTAGTTTCATCCTTTGCCTTAACCTCTGCCGAAAAGCCTATGCCGCCCTTTTCCGAACGATCCTTAATGATACGATCCAGTCCGGCAAACGCACCGCCGACTATAAACAGGATATTGGCGGTATTGACTTGCAGAAACTCCTGCTGTGGGTGCTTACGGCCACCTTGGGGCGGAACGGAAGCGATAGTGCCTTCAATTAATTTAAGCAGGGCCTGTTGCACGCCTTCACCGGAAACATCACGCGTTATCGACGGGTTATCGGACTTTCTGGAGATCTTGTCGATTTCATCGATATAAACAATGCCGGTTTCGGCTTTCTCTACATCATAATCGCATTTCTGCAGGATCTTCTGAATGATATTTTCTACGTCCTCCCCGACATAACCTGCTTCTGTCAGCGTGGTGGCATCCGCAATAGTAAAAGGGACGTCCAACAGACGCGCCAAGGTTTCAGCCAGCAGCGTTTTTCCTGAACCGGTAGGCCCGATTAATAAAATATTGCTCTTTGCTAATTCGACACCATCTTTTTTTGACTTGCTGCGCAAGCGCTTATAATGATTATAGACCGCGACGGCCAAAATCTTTTTCGCGCTTTCCTGCCCGATGACATACTCATCAAGCTCTTGCTTTATCTCTTTCGGTTTAGGCAATTCGCCACCAAAGGAAGAAGAGTCGTCTTGCAATTCGTCTCTTATGATATCGTTACAAAGCTCCACGCATTCATCGCACACATAAACCGATGGTCCCGCAATAAGCTTCCTGACTTCATGCTGACTTTTACCGCAAAAAGAACAATAAAGCAGTTTATCGTCGTCTTTGCCGTTTTTGTCATTACTCATAAATTAGACTCCTGCAAACATCCAGTAACTGATGTTCTTTTACTTTCGATGAAGCAAAGAATATATCGAAATACAAAAAAATACCAACCGTTATTTATCAGAATCAATCATTCGACTCGACAATACCTTATCGATGAGTCCATAGCTAACAGCATCATTGGCGCTCAAAAAATTATCCCTATCCGTGTCCACCTGGATCTTTTCTATCGGCTGGCCAGTATGGTTGGCCAGGATTTTGTTCAGTTTTTCCCTGATTGACAAAATCTCTCTGGCATGAATATCAATATCCGATGCCTGCCCTTGAAACCCACCCAGCGGCTGATGAATCATCATTCTTGAATGAGGCAGGCAGTACCGTTTGCCTTTCGCGCCGCCGGTCAGAAGCAATGCCCCCATGCTGGCCGCCTGACCGATACACATGGTGCTGACATCAGGCTTGATAAACTGCATCGTGTCATAGATCGACATACCCGCAGTCACTGATCCGCCTGGAGAATTAATGTATAAATGAATATCCTTGTCCGGATTTTCCGATTCCAGAAAAAGCAACTGGGCTACAACCAGATTGGCCATATAATCTTCCACCTGACCAACCAAAAATATCACCCGCTCCTTTAATAGCCTTGAATAAATATCAAAAGAGCGCTCGCCTCTAGCGGTTTGCTCAATAACTATGGGAACTAATCCACCCGCGGCCTCAGGAGCCATTGCTTGATTCAATTTATACATTCCAAACCTTACCTTTGTTGTTTACTCATCACATCATCAAATTTCATAATCTCATCAGATACGTTTGCTTGGGCGACCAGCCATTCGACAGTCTGATCTTCCAGCACCATTTGCCTGACATCATCCAAACGACTTTCATCTGAATAATACCATTTAATCACATCCTCAGGATGTTCATAACTTTTTGCCATATCCTCAATGGCGGATCGTACTTTATTCGCGTCAATTTTAATATCGTTTTTCTGAATGATTTCGCCCAGGATCAACCCTAAAGCCACACGACGCCTGGCTTGATCTTCAAATGCATCCCTGGGCAGCTGCAGGTCATCCAGCTTCATTTTCTGCCTTTTAGCGGTTTCTATATAAGGCTTCATCATATTTTCGACTTCCTGGTCGACCAGCGTATTCGGCACGGTAATCTGAATTTTTTCGTACAAAGCATCCATGACGGCATTTTTCAGCTTGCCACGCAAAGCCTGCTCGAGCTCCCTTTCCATGTTATTTTTAACATCTTCACGGAAAGCTTCCAAAGTACCTTCTTCAATACCATACGCCTTAATGAAAGCCTCATCGATTTCAGGCAATACAGGCTCTTCGACCGCAATGACCTCAATCTCAAACTCAGCCGCTTTACCCGCCAACTTCTCATTGCCATATTGCTCAGGAAAAGACACTTCAAAGGTCTTGCCAGCGCCCGCCTCAAGGCCGATCAGATTGTCTTCAAAGCCGGGAATCATTTGTTTCGCGCCGATTTCGACCTGATAATTTTCCACTTTACCATCAGTAAAGTTTTCACCATCGGCAACGCCAGAGAAATTGATTGTTATGCGATCATTTTCCTGTGATGCGCGCTCTGCTTTGGTCCAGGTTTTCTTTTGCGCTCTCAATTTTTCGATCATGTCGTCAACATCGGCTTCCTCGACAGTGGCAACAGGGCGTTTCACCTCGATTTGATCCACGCCTTCCAGCGATATCTCAGGATAAACTTCAAACTCGGCGGTATATTTAAAGCCTTCCGTGTCGTTTGACGGATGTATATGCGGATGACCGGCAGGCTTTAAATTCTGATCCTGCAACGCTTCAAAATAAGTGGACTGAATCAGATCCCCGGCAACTTCCCCCCGGACTCTATCGCCAAACATCTTTTTAACAACATTCTGAGGCACCTTGCCTGGACGAAAGCCATCGACTTTAACTTCGCGCGCCAACGACTTTAAACGCGCCGCCATTTTCTCCTGGACAACCTCTTCAGGCACGCTAACAGTCATTTTTCTGCTTAATTCTGATGTCTTTTCGACAGAAACTTGCATTTCTTTACCTCAAATAATTTATAGATGAATTTTATATTAGGATACCGGAAACGGCTCAAAGATCTGAATAAGTTAACGACAGGCATCATTAACTTTATATGTAAATATTTGAATTTAGTGGTGCGAATGGAGAGACTCGAACTCTCACAGGAAACCTACTGGAACCTAAATCCAGCGCGTCTACCAGTTCCGCCACATTCGCACGTTGAATGAACGCGGCATTATAGCCTCAATTCCGCAAATACAACAAGCCATAAATTTAAAATATATTCCACATATCGATCTTAATACACAGTTTCGCCCCCCATTCGGCATAAAATTGCGACATTTAATGACTAACGCATGACGATGCCCGGACAAAATCAACCTAAAAACCGAAAAGCCAAGATTTAAGTATTCCTCAATCCATCAGCGCAATTAGCTTACTTAATAGTGTCGGCATAACGGAATTCAACCCCTGCCAGTAAAATTAAATCCATTCCGGACTAAAAAAACCGCGATACAGGAAGCATACTAGTGCTTAGTCAGTCTTGATCTGACGAGTAAAATTTGCAGAGTATTCATAGAGTGTGAATAGTGCGAATAAATTCGCACCTACAATTTACCCGCCATAATTAAATTGACTGACTACTAGCGGTTGAACCACTTGAAACCGCCCCTTGGAAGCCTTGCCGAATACCTCTCTTAGGAATCAAGCACTGACTGACACATCAAACCCCAGGCATCTTATTTCGTCGGCAAAGGCATTTAACGTTTCTGCGGGCAATTTCTCCAGCATACCCGCCTCCGGCTGCAAGGAAGGCCGGGCTATCGTATATAACATAATGCCTTTCAGGCTTATATGCTCCTTGATTGTCTTCAGCATATCCAGATAGGCCTGCCTTTCTTTTGCCGATAAGCCGTGTTTTTTATAATCCAGCAAGCAGGTCTGTAATTTTGTGGGACATAGCCTTGCCGAAAGCATTAAATTTTCCAGACTGACCCTATAACTCTGCCCAGCATTATTAATCAGCCGCCTTCCTGATTCGGTTGCACTATCGAACTTAAACCAGACCTCCCCGCCATAAGCTTTTAATATCTTCAAGCCATTCTGGACTTTAAGCTGATGCACCAGGCTGCCGTTAGTGATCAATACAAAATTGCTCCAGGGCAAAACCCCTGCCTCAGTCGCAATCTTGCCGATCAGCGCCACCGCCCTGTCAAATTCTTTTAAACTGGTTGGTTCTCCATTGCCGGAAATGGCAATGTCCTTGATTACACGATTGTTGCCCGGTATCTGGAAACGCTCATAAAAATCCCCCTTGAGCACATCCTCAAGAAAAAACCTTAACTCGTCTTCCAGCAACTGAAAATCCATTTCAGGCGCCGCGCCGATCTTCAAGCCAGGAACCTGGCAATAAATACATCGCCAATTACAGGCATTATTGGTATTGAAATTAATTCCGATAGATAACCCTCCCGCACGCCTGGAGAGTACCGGATAGACATACTTTAAACCAGCCACATCTCTGTCGTGGCTGGTTGTTGTTAATACTGGTGCCATCATTCCATTCAAAAACAAAGCTAAATTGTGTTATTCTACGTCGAACTGAAATTTGTATTTTAAGTTTTTGGAGAGATACATGAGCGAAAGAATCGTATTCCGTACCGGTGAAGCCCTTGTTGCAGGCGGTCCTCCCGGCACAGCCGCGGAACCTGAGATCATCATCGGTGAATTAGACGGCCCTGTCGGCACTGCCTTAGCCACACTGACCGGCAACCAGGCTAAAGGCCACTCAAAGGTGTTCGCCATTTTGAATACCGACATTCAGGTTCGCCCCGTTACCTTGATGGTCAGCAAAGTTACAGTCAACAACAACCGTTACACCAATATTCTGATGGGCACGGTGCAGGCGGCGATTGCTAACGGTGTTCTTGACGCGGTTCGCGCCGGCGACATCCCAAAAGAAAAAGCCAATGATCTGGGCATCATCTGTTCAGTCTGGTTAAACCCAAGCGTGTCCACCGATGACAATCTGGACCATCAAATTTTGTTCGACATCCATCGCAAAGCCACGGCACAAGCCATCCATAAGGCAATGACCAATACGCCCGATATAGACTGGTTACTGGAAAATCAGGATAAAATCACCCATAAATATTTTCAGATGGGTCTGGACGGCAAAATCTAAAGCCACACTGTTTTGGCAAAAGCCTCGCGGCAACACCGGGGCTTTTGTCGTATAGTTGGTTTATTAATTCTAAAGTTCCATCGGTCTTTTGCAATCCAGCTTCACGCGATACATTTTCGAATCCGCAAGATCGATCAACGCATCAATATCAGTACCATCATCGGGATAAAAAGCCACGCCCATGCTTGCCGATACATGTAACTGTTTATCCTGATAGTCGACCGGACGACCGATAGCCTGCTGTATCTTCACCAATGTCATCGTGACATCTTCCCTATTTTTGACGTGGTTAAGCAATAAGATAAATTCATCACCGCCGAAGCGGACCGCCACATCCGATTGACGAATAAAATTTCGTAACGTCTGCCCCACATGCACCAACACTTTATCGCCCGCCTTGTGACCTAACGTATCGTTTATATCTTTGAATTGATTCAGATCAATAAAGCAAACGGCAACCTTGTAACAGTCTCTTTGAGCCATTTTTAAAAATTGATCCGCCAGCACAAACAGATGGTGGCGGTTATCGAGACCCGTCAACATATCACGATAGGCGATTTTCCTGATCTCCTCTTCAGCGGCCAGTCGCAAGCGAATTTCTCTCCTTGCGGTTCTATAAGAAATGGACAAGGCTATAATAACGAAAACCACCACCGCTGCTATGGCTAAAAAAATTTCCGAATATAACCATAGTTGCTCCCGGTCAACTTTAAAATCAGGATCATACATAAAACCATTCAAGGCCTGGTCATTTTCGACCATACCGGCTTGCATAAAAGTATTGGCCATATGCTGCCAGCGCCAGGGATTCATATGGCCCATCTCAATCAAATCCGGCACGATCAAGGGCCGTATGACCTGGGCTTCAAATTCCAGATGCGCCCTGGATTTGTTCACCTTATATTTGTTCACTAATAAATCAATCACTTCCTGAGGATGATCCATAGCATAACGCCACCCCTCCAGGCTGGCATCGCGCAATACCTTAACTCTGCCTGGATGTTTTTTTATTTCACTTTCGGTTGTAAAGAGAATATCACTGTAAAAATCCACCCCGTAGTTACGCGGATTAAGGACCGTATAATCGACACCATGCTGCTTCAAATAATAAGGCTCATTGCTCAGATACGAGTTAAAAGCGACAACTTTTCCGTCAACCAGATCCTGAATATTAAAACTGCTCGGAATGACATGGAGATCCGCCATGCTGATGCCTTCATTATGCATCATGGCAAAAAAATCGGCATCAACGACTTTGTCCATCAACATCACCTTCTTGCCGATTAAATCATGCGGGGAAAGAATGCCGGCGTCCTTTCGCGCCAGCAATACGGACGGAGAATGCTGATAAATAGCGGCCAATGCCACCAGCCGCGCACCGCGCAGCCGCTCCAGCAACAGTTCGCTATTGGCTACGCCATATTGGGCACGCCCTTGAAGCACTCGCTGAACCGGCTTTTTATCCGGCGAACCGGCATCCAGTATTACTTCAAGTCCGGCTTTACGATAAAAACCCTTTTCCAGCGCCACGTAATAACCGGCAAACTGGAATTGATGGTGCCAACGCAATTGTATATGAACAGGTTCGGCGAATGCGTCGGAAAAAGCCCCCGCCAGTAAAACACACAAAACAAACCTCGTTCTGACGACAAAGATCATCAAGCTTGCCATTGCTTCAATAATATTGCCAATACAGCCATCAAGAGGATTTTTCAGCATAGCGCCCTGGGTATTTTGAATATAATCTTACCGTCTAAGAGCTAGGGTTCAGACCAACAAAAAGCCCCGAAAATCGGGGCTTTTTGCATTTATTACTGAAACAGGATACCGACGGCTTTATCCTATTTTAATTAATACCTCGCCTCTGCCGATTTCCGACATATCGCCGGCATAACGCTGTACGCGATTAAATGCCACGGAAGCATCGGCAAATTTGGAATTGAG
Organism: Methylobacter sp. BBA5.1; assembly: GCF_000746145.1. Taxonomy (NCBI): domain Bacteria; kingdom Pseudomonadati; phylum Pseudomonadota; class Gammaproteobacteria; order Methylococcales; family Methylococcaceae; genus Methylobacter; species Methylobacter sp. BBA5.1. The sequence goes on along the minus strand of NZ_JQKS01000022.1, from coordinate 24,444 downwards.
TTTCCTAAATGATGTAAACAGTATAGGCAAAAAAGCCAGCGTGTGCGCGCCGCAGTCATTAAAACTTGCCGGTAACACGGGTTGATTCCATAACAGCAAGGTGCCGCGGCGCATGGCGTAGCCCAGATTCCTGCCGGTTTTGCCCATGACGGCAATCGTCCCGGCCGTCATTCTGGACCCGCAATAATCACCGGCATTGCCTTCGATAAGAATATTGCCGCGGCGCATATGGTCTCCCGCCCGCTCGCCGACATTACCCTTAACCAGGACCGTACCGCCTTTCATGCCCATTTTGTTGCCCGGCAAGGCTGCTCCGAGAAAATCGCCGGCATCGCCAGCGATAGTCACGAAACCTTTTTTCATTTCACAAGCCGCATAGATGCCGGCATTACCCATTACACTAATCTCGCCGGACTTCATGCCCAATCCCAGATAAGCACCGGCATCGCCTTCGACTTTAATGCTGCCGCCGTCGAGTTCCTTGCCGATAAAATCGAGCTTGCCGAAACTGTTTTCGATGACGATCTGCTGAGTGTCGGAACCGGAAACCTTGAACAATTCATCCACCCGGATTTTGCGTTTGCCGCTTTGCAGCTCAATGGCGGCAATTTGCGCAGGCTCCATGTCCTTGAGCAAATGACAGACCAGCGGCGACATATCCACACGCTGATCCGGCCGGTGTATCAGTGAAAATGTTAAAGCACTCACGCCATAATCTCCTGTAAGTGAAAGTGGAACGGTCCGAGCTTGCCGCCGTAGTTACCCGCACTGATGCGCGTGATGCCGTTTTCGGCACCTAAATCGCAGACCGCCTGTATGCCGACGCGCATGGCTTTATCAATATCTTCCTTGGTCAGACCGTCGATTACGATTTCCATAACCGACTCAACCTCGGGCGACAGATCAGTCCGGGTCATGCCTTTCAAGGTCGGGCAGAAGGCGTCATTGGTGGATGCGCCCAACGCCTTGTATTTCGATCCGACTTTGGATCCGGAACGCACGACGCCGCCCGGAAACGGCATGATGACATTGGGAATTTTGCGCATGGCTTCAATCGCGGCCTCACAGGCGGCCAGCGCCTGCGGCTGCGATTTGGCCAGCACCAGAAAGTTGCCGCCGCCTACCGCATCAACCTGCCCGGTTGTGGCTTCAGCCAGAAACTCGCCATCCATGACCGGTATGCGCCAGTAGCGCTTGCCGTCAATCAGTTTCGATACCTGGAAGCCGTCGCCGAAATAACGCAGGTTTTTGCCCAACGGAATCTTTTTATCGCTCTCGATGCCGGCAAACAGCGCCGAGGTAGGCGACGTCAATACGCACTGCCCGGCACGCGTTTCCAGCTGTTTGGCCAGGCCCTTGCCGCCCATGGCGAAGATCATGACCGAAACGCCCGGACGGCCGTCCGGCGTTTCGGAAGGGTCCAGCACCCGCTCGATACCGGCCTCACAGCCACAGGCAATCACCGAGGTGGCGAAGCCGGTCATGGCCTGGGCGGAAATCATGGCCCATTTTTCATTTTGCGCGGTGATGATAGCGCGTGTCGCTTTCATCGGGAACGCTTCGGCAAAGGTCGCATCAATTGCTACACCATTAATAATCATGCCACCTCCCCTTTAAGCGGATGCGCAGTCAAGCTGCCGCGGCCAATGTCCGTGAATTCATCATCGCTGATTTTAAAGTTACCGACTTTCATAGTAAGGAACCGGTCAAAATATTTCTGTAAATCTTTCTCTATCGATGGGTCCCAATCCGGTTTAACGATATGGGTTGTGCCCCACTTGGAATGAACTACCGTGCCGTCCCGGACGACCAATTCGCCGTCCTTGAAGACATAATCCGGCTTGGCGAACATTTTTTCGCGGTCGGCATTATCGGTATAGACGGTAATATCGGCCCAGTTGCCGGCGCTCAGACCGCCGCGATCCTGCAGACCGATCAGTCTGGCCGCGCCGGCGCGCGTCATGATCGCGATTTCCTGCAGGCTGTATTCGCGGTCTATCGACGCCAAGGTGGTCATTTTCTGCGCTTCCGGATGGATCGTCGCCAGCATGTCGTTACGGAAACTCTTATCCATCAGCAAACGGATCAGATGCGGATAGCTGGTAAACGGCGCACCATTAGGATGGTCGGTGGTCAGGAAAATACGCCACGGGTCATCGACCAGCAGGAAGGTTTCCAGACCGATCGCCCACTGCAGGGCATTGACGAAGTTCTGATCCTTGTATTTGAACGGCACAACGCCGCAGCCCGCATCGCATTCGATATCCATGCACACCCATTTGTTCGGGCTGGCATGTTTATGGTTGGCATGCTGACGCATATTGTCGCCCGATGCGGTAACGGTCTGCCCGAACAGAACCTGCCCGACATCGATGGTGATGTTCTTGTTTCTGTTGACCGCCTCGGCAATCTGCGCCGCGCCCGAGGAGAATTTGAAATCCCCTTCCGTGCCATAGCTGTGGAACTGAATGTGCGTCAAGTGCATGGGCAGGCCGCCGATACCCTGGATCGTGTCCAGCGTGGTATTCATGTTGCCGGGCACGCCCAAGTTGCAGCCGTGCACATGCAGCGGATGCGTGATGCCCAGCTGTTTGACCGCCGTGGCCAGCACCTGCAGGATTTCCCGCGGGCTGACGCCGTAGTGGCTGTTTTTCTCGTCCAGGTCCAGTTTGCGCTGATTGAACTTGAAGGCGCTGATGCCGCCTGGATTGACGACCTTGATGCCGATGCCCTTGGCCGCCTGCAGTGTCCAGGCCACATAGTCATTGATCGCTTTCTGGTCCTTCTTGGCGGTCAGCATGCGCAGCAGATAGTCATCACTGCCCAGCATGACGTAGCCGCCTTTATCCAGGATAGGAATGTCTGCCATTTCCATGTGCGCCTGACGCGCATTGACCGCCAGCACGGCAGGTTCGAAGCCGGCGGTATAGCCCATCTCGGCATAACGGTAGCCGGTTACAAAGGTGCTGGGCATGGCATGGCCCGTGCCGGAACGCGTCGCATCGGTGCGATGCACGGGATCCATGCGATGGTCTTCAGGCAGCAGGGTTCTGGCGATATTGCCCTTGCCGCCGCCGATATGTGTATGCATATCGATCGCGCCGGACATGACCACCTTGCCGCTCAGGTCATATTCCTTATCAATCTGGACATCCGGGCCCGGCTGATTGACGATACGCCCGTCCTTGATGTAGATGTCCTGTTTCTTGCCATCGATGCCGCTGGCAGGATCATAGACAGTTCCACCTGTTAATTTTATCAACATATTCTTACCTACAAAGCTTGTTCAATGGCGTTCAGCACGTCAGACGTACTGGGCAGCCCGGAATCGCGACATTTTTTCAATCGAATCGCGACCACGTTATCCATACGATACGCATGGCCGGCATGATCGATACCGGGAGTGCCGACCGGAATAAACACATCCGGCTCTTTGGCGAAGGTCATGCCGGAACGGCCGATGACTATGGTCGGCAAGTCCGTTGCCGGCGGCACGGCATTAACATTAAACGCCTGCACCCACACCAGCGCATCGGCTTCGCCATTGGCCGTCATCACTTCGATATCGTTCAAATAAGGATCATATTCAGGAAAGCCTTTGGAAAAACGCGTACGCGCCGGATAACCCGTGGTCCAGCCGCACACCTGATTGGCGGTTTGATCGCCCTCCTTGCCTCCCAGCGGCAAGCCGGAACAGCGGGTGTTCAGGTCATTGATGTCCTTGATCATTTCCGACAATGTCTGCACGGTCAGCTCAGCCTGATCGTAAGACAGCGCACTGGCCGCCCAGGTCACGACACTGTAGCCTGCCGCTTTCAGCTTGTCGGCGATGCCCTGTAAATCAGCGACAGCGATGCCGCCTACCGATTCAGCCCGGATAGGCTGACCTTTAACCAGGGCTCTCAATACCGCCACGACTTCCGGCAAGTCTTCCATCCCGCATTCGAAGACCTGGGCTTTCTGCCCTTTGGGCGAGGTGGAGGCATTACCGGAAGGGGCTTTGCCTAAATAAATAACCTCGCGGTTGCCGGTATCCTCCAGAAACATGGATTCCTGATTCCAGAGGTAGCGCTCGAAAAAGCGTGGAGCGAAGCTTTCAGGATCGGCGCCGACAACCAAAAACAAATCGCAACGGTTTTTCACTTCCGCCAGCGTGGTCGTCATCCAGCCTGAATCCTGAAGGGCCAGCAAATTGCGCCGGGTTGCATTGAAATTCATGTTATCGACCACGGCGCCGCACCGGTCTGCCAATGCCAGCAAGGCCCGCATGCCGTTGACATCGGTCGCGCAGCCGCCGATAACCGGTTGATTCGTGCCTTTTAACAATGCCGCGGCCTTAGCCACGGCGGCATCGAGACTGACATCCTTGCCGTCAACCCGGGGACTGGTATCGGTAATAGCCTGTTCAAAAGCAGGCGTATTGACCGAGCAGCCATTTTCAACCACTTTCAACGATACGCCGTCAACCCTGATTGTCAGGTCATCCGTTCCAATACCGCAAAAAGGACTTGGTACTTCAGTTACTTCAATCACGCGCTATCCTCTTTATTCATACATGTAAATCGTTATTACCCGGCATTGCTTGCAGCCATGTTCTTCACTATGGCTTTTATGCTCGACCGCGCATGCCGCCGGGAAAATGGCAATTATTCTACCTTATTACTGGGTTAATATACATGGCATTCCTTGTATATATATTGCCAGCCGGTTTAAATTCCACATACGCCGGCTTTCACGCATTATACCGTGGGAGAGCCTCCGACATCACACCGCCATGGTTCCCGATTAAAGCCGCTGTAACGTTAATCGCTGGCTTTCAACCGCCATTCCCCACTATAATTCATTCCGATTGATTTGTTTTGGCGCGAAAAACGCTCAATTTCAGCCATACTGTTAAAAGCCACGCAAAACGCATGTTGAGACCCTGTTACAAAATAGCCCTGACATTTCTTTTCGGCCTGTTGCTTGCTAGTGGTTGCCATTCAAGCGCAAAGGATGTTAACGCTGACGATCCCGCCAAACGGGCCTTGAACGCGACAGTCTCAGTGAGCTTCGGACCCGACGGCCGTTTGTGGCGATTGATACCGACCGATAACGCCGTATTCGTCGATTCCTCGACCGACAACGGTAAAACTTACGGCAATCCCGTCAAAATCAATTCCAACATCCAAAAAATCAGCACCTGGCCGGAAAACCCTCCCGCCATCACCGTTAGCGCATCCGGCCGAATTCATGTCCTCTACTATGCGGATGAGCAGCAACAATCGACATCGTTTTTCAGCTACTCCGACGATAACGGCCAAACCTTCAGCAAACCGGTCCTCATCAGCGATCATGCCGATTCCGCCATGCATTACATGGACCAAATGCTGGTAGATAACAACAATAACATTTATACGTTCTGGCATGATGCACGCGATGACCGGCATAGCCACCACTCAGCCGCAGGCGCCCTATCGCTTTACTATGCGGTGACTGACGAACCGGCTACCGCCGAATTCAGCAACCGGTTTATCAGCGGCGGCGTATGCTCCTGTTGCCGGACGGCCATTACATTTTCGCCCGGCGGAAAACCGGTTATCCTTGTACGCATGGTGTTTCCGGACGGTACTCGCGACCATGCCTTAATAACCATGACACAGAACGGACAGTGGTCAAAACCGCAACGCACCACGCATGACGACTGGAAAATCGACGCCTGCCCCGAGCACGGCCCGGCCCTGTCCATCGACACCCAGAGCCGGGCTCATTTAGCCTGGTTCACCTTGGGCGATAAGCGCCAGGGCATTTATTACGCGCATACCGACGATCTTGGCAAAACCCTGTCGGAACCCATGTCCCTGGGCAATACCGGACATCTGCCCGGCCACCCGGATGTAGTCGCGCTGGGCTCGCGCGTCGTGCTTACCTGGGTAGAATTTGACGGCAATGCCACGGATATTGTCATTAAAGAATCAACCGACCGCGGACTCACGTGGAGCAAGGACAGAAAGATCCTTAGTTCCAGCGCCAAGTCGGGCCACCCCAAATTGGTCAGTAATGGGAAAAAAATATTCCTGTCATGGACATCAAATGATGTCGGCCACCACTTTATAGAGATTTGATCATGCTCCTAAAAAAACTTTTGCCCTCCTTACCGCTTATCCTGGCAATCGCATTCACCCCGTCCGCGCGCGCCGAACAGCCGCAACTGCAGCCCTTTGCGTCCGGCAGCTATCAACAGATACTGGCCAACAATGCCGATCATCCTTTCATGCTGGTCATCTGGTCGATTACCTGCTCTTCCTGCCTGAAAGACATGGAATTGTTAAACAGCCTGCATAAAGAGAACCCGGACCTGAAGATGATCATGCTAGCGGCTGATACGGAGGACGACACCGATCAAATTCAGCAGATACTGGGGAAAAATCAATTGACCGAAATTGACAACTGGGTATTCGCGGACGAGAACGCCCAAAAGCTGCGTTTTGAAATTGATCCCAAATGGTACGGCGAATTGCCCAGAACCTATTTCTTCGACGCCTCCCATCAACGCACGGGCATCAGCGGCGTCATGTCCAGGGCGGATTATGAAACCATGTTTGCAAAAATCCTGAAATAGACTCCAGCCCCATCCTGACTGACATTTTTAAACCTCGGATAAAAATTAAGTTAGAATGGTCGACTTTTCAAACTACCGATCATTAGTTTATGAAGAAAAAATTATCTGTTCTGGTCATTGCTTCCTTGTTAGCGGCCTGCGCTGTCAGCCCCACCGGCAGAAAACAGCTTGTTTTCATGCCCGATGCGCAAATCAACCAAATGGGTCTGCAAGCGTTTGATTCGATAAAACAGGAAAAACCCGTCAGCAACAATGCCCGCCATGTACAGATCGCCAATTGCATCACTCAAGCCCTTACGCGTGAAACAGGCGGCGCTTGGGAAGTCGTGGTTTTTGATGATCCGTCTCCCAACGCTTTTGCCCTGCCGGGCAATAAAATCGGCGTGCATACCGGCATGATCCAATTGGTCGATAACCAGGATCAACTGGCCGCCGTGATCGGTCATGAAATCGGCCATGTACTGGCCAAGCACAGCAACGAACGCGTATCGCAGGAGATGGCGGTCAGCCAGGGCATGGCGCTCATCCAGGCCGTCACCGCGCCGCAAACCGCTTTAGGCCAGACCGCGATCGGCCTGTTAGGCGTTGGCGCGCAATACGGTGTATTGATGCCCTATAGTCGCACGCATGAAAGCGAGGCCGATATTATCGGTGTCGACCTGATGGCCAAAGCCGGCTTTGACCCGCGACAGAGCATCAGCCTCTGGCAGAAAATGGATCAGGCCTCGCAAGGCCAATCCATTGAATTTCTGTCGACCCACCCCTCGCACAGCACCCGTATTCAGGACTTGAACCAGCACATGCCTAACGCGATGGGCCTGTTCCAGCAAGCCCGGTCGATGGGCAAACAACCCCGTTGCAACTAATCGATGACTCCGCATTTAAAACACTTGCATCCCTATCCGTTTGAGAAGCTTGCGCAACTCAAACGAGGCATAACTCCGCCCGCTAACAAGGAGCATATCGCCCTGTCTATCGGCGAACCCGCGCATGCCACGCCGCATCTGATTCAGGAAGCCCTGCTGACGCATCTGCATGGTCTGTCAAAATACCCGACCACTAAAGGCCTGCCTGAATTACGGGCGGCCATCGCTGACTGGCTGGGCCGGCGTTTTAACATTCCCTCCGAATGGCTTGACCCTGAAACACAGGTTCTGCCCGTCAGTGGCACGCGCGAGGCGTTATTCTCATTTGCCCAATGTCTGATTGATGCGAGCATTTCCGACACAACAGCTTGTCCGGTCGTGATCATGCCGAATCCGTTCTATCAGATTTATGAAGGCGCGGCCCTGCTGGCCGGTGCCGAACCGTATTACCTGAATACCCTGGAAGATTCCGGCTATTTACCCGACTTTGATGCGGTCCCGGAGGCGATATGGCAACGCTGCCAGCTGATCTATATCTGCTCGCCCGGCAACCCGACCGGCTCGGTCATGGATCGGGCCAGCCATGAAAAACTGCTCCGGCTGGCGGAAAAATACGATTTCGTCATTGCTTCCGACGAGTGCTACAGCGAACTCTACGACGACGAGGCCAACCCGCCGCCAGGGCTGCTGGAAAGCGCTTATGCGATGGGCAATGCCGCTTTCAAGCGCTGCGTGGTTTTCCACAGCCTGTCCAAGCGCTCCAATGCGCCCGGCTTGAGATCGGGCTTTGTCGCGGGCGATGCCGGCATCCTGCAGCAGTATTTTCAGTACCGCACCTATCACGGCAGCGCCATGCCGTTGCCGTCGCAGCAAGCCAGCATTAAAGCCTGGCAGGATGAAAGCCACGTGCAGGAAAACCGGCGCCTGTATCGCGAAAAATTCGCTGCCGTTATCGACATCCTTGCCGACGTTTGCGAAGTCAGCCAGCCGCCGGCCGGTTTTTATATCTGGCTGAAAGTGCCGATTGCCGATACCGAGTTCACGCAACGGCTTTTTGCCCAGGAAAATGTTACCGTACTGCCTGGCAGTTTCCTGTCGCGTGAATTTAATGGCATCAATCCGGGGCAAAACCATGTTCGCATCGCTCTGGTCGCGCCGTTGAACGAATGCGTGGAAGCGGCCCAGCGTATTAAAAGTTTCATTAACACCATAGAAAGTAAAGTAAAAACATGTTGCAACTAGAAAAGATCATTAACGACGCCTTTGAACAACGCGCGGAAATCACACCGACCAATGTCTCTGCCGAGATTCGCGATGCGGTTGAACAAACCATCAACATGCTCGATGCCGGCACCGCCAGAGTCGCGGAAAAAGTTAATGGCGACTGGGTGGTCAACCAATGGTTGAAAAAAGCGGTATTGCTGTCCTTCCGCATCAACGAAAACCGCGTTATGGAAGGCGGCAACACGCGTTACTATGATAAAGTGGAAACCAAATTCGCCGCTTACACGCCCGATGATTTCGCCAAGGCAGGCGTGCGCGTCGTACCGAATGCCGTCGCCCGCCATGGTTCCTATATCGCCCCCGGCGCCGTGTTGATGCCGTCTTACGTCAACATCGGCGCGTATGTCGACAGCGGCACCATGGTTGATACCTGGGTGACAGTCGGTTCCTGCGCGCAAATCGGTAAAAACGTGCATCTGTCCGGCGGTGTCGGCATCGGCGGCGTTCTGGAACCGTTACAGGCCAACCCGACCATTATCGGCGACAACTGCTTTATCGGCGCGCGCTCGGAAATTGTCGAAGGCGTTATCGTCGAAGACGGCTGCGTGATCTCGATGGGCGTTTATATCGGCCAAAGCACGAAAATTTTCAACCGCATGACCGGTGAAATCACGTATGGCCGCATTCCAGCCGGTTCTGTTGTCGTTTCCGGCAACCTGCCCTCCGCGGACGGCAGCTACAGCCTGTACTGCGCGGTCATTATCAAGCAGGTTGACGAAAAAACCCGCAGCAAGACCGGCATCAACGAGTTGTTACGCGATTAAGCAATAATAACAACCAACCAAACAATAATAATAGACCTGGGGGCGATACTGTATCGCCCCTGTTTTTTTACCGACTCTACATTTCACTCCCTAAAGCAGGACATCGCCATGAGCCAGAATCTATCCAGCAACGCCATCATTTATGCCACGCTTGCGCTTAACAGTGAAATAGCACTGCAGAAAGAGTATTTGGATTCTTCCGATGTGCCCGCCGATGAGCGCGCCAACGAGGAAGACATTCTGTCGGATCTTGAGCAGGCGTTCATGGAATTCGTTGACCTGTACAAATCCCGCTGCAAGGCCGACAAAGAACTGCCCACCATCGATGAATTACTGAATAGCCAATTGTAAGCCCCTCATGTACACACTCTACGGCATCAAAAACTGCGATACCGTCAAAAAAGCCCGCAAATGGCTGGATGAAAACGGCATCGCCTACCGGTTCCATGATTTCAGGTCCGACGGACTCACACCCGAGCAGCTCGCGCATTTTGCCGCCCATGCCGACTGGAACAAACTGCTGAACCGCGGCAGCACCAGCTGGCGCCAGCTCAGCGCCGAGCAACAAGCCGATCTGACGCAGGACAAAGCCCTGCAATTGATGCTTGAGACACCGACGCTGATCAAGCGCCCGGTCCTCGATACCGGTGATCAAATTATTATCGGCTATACCGCCAGGGATGGCGGGTATGCCGCAAACCTGTCGGGGACAAAAGCGGCGAAAGAAACCAGTAGTCAGTCAACTTGATTATGACGGTAAATTGTAGGTGCGAATTCATTCGCACTTCGCTAAGCGATTTAACCACGAAGGATACGGAGCGCACGAAGTTCTAATGTACTGATCGATGCAATGATTTTCTTCGTAATCTTCGTGGCTAATAATGCTTATGCAGCCATCCCCGACGCTAAATCCTAACAATCCACAATCAACATGAGCGACACACTAGAACTGCTTAAAGACCTTATCAAACGCGACTCGGTAACGCCCAGGGACGCCGGCTGCCAGGATTTCCTGGCCGCCCGCTTGCAAAAACTCGATTTCACGGAGGAGCGCCTGGACTTTGAAGACACGCAAAACATCTGGCTCAAGCGCGGCGAGACCAAACCGTTGTTCGTGTTCCTCGGTCACACCGATGTCGTGCCGCCCGGACCATTGGCAGCCTGGCTTTCGCCCCCGTTTGAACCGACCATCCGCGACGGCAGGCTTTACGGCCGCGGCGCCGCCGACATGAAAGGCGGCATCGCCTGCTTCGTTACGGCCGTGGAACGCTTTATCGCCCGGCATCCCGATCATCGGGGCGCCATTGCCATCCTGCTGACCAGCGACGAGGAAGGCATCGCCACGAACGGCGTCGTCAAAGTGGTCGAGGTGCTGGAAAAACGCCGCGAGAAAATCGACTGGTGCCTGGTCGGCGAACCGTCCAGCGACAAACAAATCGGCGATGTCATCCGGGTCGGCCGACGCGGCTCTTTATGCGCCAGACTGACCGTGATCGGCGTACAAGGCCATGTCGCCTACCCTGAACTGGCTGAAAACCCCATTCATACCTTTGCGCCGGCGTTAAAAGAGCTGACCGAGGAAGTCTGGGATCGCGGCAACAAATTCTTCCCGCCGACCAGCCTGCAAGTCTCCAACATCAATGCCGGCACCGGCGCTGAGAATATCATTCCCGGCAGCGTGGAAATCCAGTTCAACCTGCGCTTCTGCACGGAACTGGACGAGGAAACCATCAAGCAACGCACCCGCGCCATACTGGACAGACACGGTTTTAAATACGACCTGCAATGGCGCTTGTCGGGCAACCCGTTCCTGACCGAAAAAGGCGCCTTGATCGATGCCGCCCATGCCGCCATCAAAACCGTTACCGGTCTTGAAACGCTTGACGACACGGGCGGCGGCACGTCGGACGGCCGTTTTATCGCGCCGACCGGCGCGCAGGTGATCGAACTCGGACCGCTCAATGAGAGCATTCATAAAATCAATGAAAATGTCGGCCTGGCAGACCTGGAAGTCCTGACCCGGATCTATGAAAACATGCTCGTTAACCTGCTGACATAAAAAAGCGCATACCCCAACGCTGCCGCCTATCGCCGGGTTTCGCCCGCTGATGCCAATAGATCAGCCAGAACATCGGGGTCCACCGGTTTCAGCAGATGATGATCGAAGCCCGCGCGCTTTGAGCGTGCGCGGTCTTCAGGCTGGCCATAACCGGTTAAGGCGACCAGGACAGCCTGCTGTGTTTCCGGCAGTTCACGCAGCCGTTGCGCCACTTCATAACCGTCCAGGTCGGGAAGACCGATATCCAGCAAGACTACTTGCGGACGGAAGGCTTGCGCCCGTTCGACGGCTTTGACGCCGCAGTTGGCCGTATCGACGTCATGCCCTTCCGCCTGGAGCAGCATGGACAGACTTTCCAGGGCGTCCGGATAGTCGTCCACGACCAGAATACGCAGTTTGGCACATAACGGCTGGGATTCTGCCCGGGCAGGCTCGACGGCCTTATATTGCACATCCGAAACCAGCGGCAGGTGCACCGTGAATTCACTGCCCTGGCCAATGCCCGCGCTCGCGGCGCTCGCCGTGCCCCCGTGCATCTCTACCAGTCTGCGCACCAGGGTAAGCCCGACTCCCAAACCGCCCCGGGAGTGCGATAACGAACCGTCGGCCTGGGTAAAAAGATCGAAAATATGCGGCAGCATTTCGGGCGCGATGCCGATGCCCGTATCCCGCACCTTGATCACGGCCATGGCTTCCTCCTGGCTCACGCTCAGCGTGATCAGGCCGCCTTCATCGGTATATCTGGAAGCATTATTGAGCAGATTGGAAAGCACCTGCGCCAGGCGCAGGTGATCGCCTTTAACCCATAGAGGGGGTATCGGACGTAAAATCTCCAGCTTTTGTTGACGGTCTTTGATCAAAGGGCCACAGGTTTCGACGGCACTATCCACAATCTCAGTCAGATTGAAAGGTTCGATCTTCAGCGAAATCTTGCCCTGCATCGTGCGCGCGACATCGAGCAGGTCATCCAGCAGGCGCGCCATATGACTGGCCTGACGGCCAATCACATTACAAATCCATTCCAGCATGGGATTGGCGCTAAAATCCTGTTCCTTCATCAACTGCACAGCATTACGGATGGGCGCGAGCGGGTTGCGCAACTCATGAGCAAGCATGGCAAGAAATTCATCCTTGCGGCGGTCGGCCTCGCGCAACGCTTCCTCGGGACGCTTGCGTTCGGTAACATCATGAATAAAGCCATACCACAAAATACTGCCATCGGCCTCGACCTCCGGAACCGAGCAACCCTCCAGCCAGATCTCGCCCTTGGACGGATGCCGCAAGCGCCATTGATGATGCCAGGCCGGCAGGGTGTGTACCGACTCAGCGGTCATATCGCGCTTGCCGACGAGCGTGTCGATGAAGGCGAATAAAGTGCCGTCACTATCAGGGCAAGCGTGATCCATCCATAACGTTTTATCCGTATACCATCGGGAGGGTTCGTAGCCTGAAATAGAGGTAATTGAATCGCCGATGAAAGAAACCTGACAAGGCGATTTGGGATTATCGGTCTGTTTGATCGTGAATAGCGCCGCCGGAATAATGTTCACCACCCGTTTGAAGCGCTGCTCGCTGTGTTTGAGAGCCTGATTGACCTCCAGCAGTTCTTTTGTCCTGAGTTCAACCTGATGATCCAGATCCTCGTTTAACTGCTTCAATGTTTTTCGGGTTTCCTTATGAACAAAAATTTCTTGTTCCAGCTCCCGATTCGCTTTCATTAACTGGCTTCGGCTCGGAATGAGAATAGCCTTTGGAATGAGCGGCCACAAGATGATCGCGGTCGCCAGGGACAGCATGGCGGTGATGGCCTTCATCGTCGCGTGCAAGCCATAGATCGGTTTCCAGATAGTGAAGGCCGATAATAAATGCGTCGCGCCGCAGGCAAAAATAAAAAGGCTGAATAATACAAAAACCCATCGATATTCGATGTCTTGCCGCTTGTATAAAAAATACCCCAAGGCCAGTGGAATGGAAAAATACGCCAGCGCAATGGCCACATCGGAAATAACAAAAAGCCAGAGCAACTGCGGTTTCCAGAGAAAGCAGAAACCATGCGGCATAAACTCTTCCACACCAAACAAAAATTGAATCAACGCCTGCATCTAATAACTCCATTTTTTAACGCCGCCACTATCTGATTTACCGAGGAAAAATCCATTACTCATTTTTCATGATATGACGACCTACAAAAGATTTTTGCTCATGGCAATAAGAATAAAATAATGACGGATTAATTTCAGATAATTTAATTTGCTTTCTGTTTTTTTCATGTTTTCCTCTCATTGCGCGAAATTACCCGGAAGGCAGAGCGTGAGCTGGATTGGCGCTTTGCGGAAACCCGGCATGGGCAACTCCGAGATGCCGGGTTTAACAACCCGGCCTACCGTGCTGGCAATTCCTACGGTTTGGTGCCCTGATACCATAAAATGAACAGACACGTGGGGACGAACCTGTGTGTTCGCCCTTGCCCAGCGGTTCCTCTTCGGTCAGCGGTTCTCCGATAGCCTGCTGTGCACCCGAAACAGGGCGGACAAGCAGGTCCGCCCCTACAATGCATCCATACGATACAGACGCCCCGTTTGATCTGAACATTTGGAACTCAAGGCCATCAAAACGGCGAAACCAGCAAATACAAGCCCAGCCCCACCATGACCAGTCCGCTGATCAGCTTCAGCCAGCGCCCTTCCTTTTCCTGCAGCCGTCGCTGGCTGAGCGTGATAATACCGATGCCCAGCACGATCGCGTCATCGAGCATATAAGCGAGATTGTAAAGCAACAGATAGCCGTAATAACTCAGACCTTCCAGTTGCCGCATGGTCAGAATGCGCGTGTAAAGCGCCGGAAACCCCGAGGTGCAGAGAAATTCGACGATCTGCACCAGAATGGCCAGCACCACGGCGCCGATCATGGCGCCGCGCAGATTCTCGGCTTGCAGGATCGCGCGGATTCTGGCGTAGATGCCGGGCCTGGCGGATTCAGGGATCGACAGCGATACGCCCCAGCCGTAAACCCAGAAATCCTTCAGGTTGATCGCGCCGGCCAGCATGGCGATTCCGGCGATGACGATTTCCGAGACGCGCGAGAGACCTATGATCAGAAACAGATTAAGCCAAGCCGCCATAAAAATAAAATAGGCGATACCTTCGACGGCGATGAACGCACCGGCGACCGCAAACATGCGCATCCGGTCCTGCATGGGCGCCAGCAGCGAGATCATCAGGATCAGAACCCACATGGAGCAGGGATTGAAACCGTCCAGCAGTCCCATCGCGATCGTAAACAGCGGCAGCCCCACCTGTTCCAGGGTTATGCGCCGGCCCAGAAACGTCAAATCAAAAGTGTCCGGTCCGGCTGCGCCAGTCTCCGCCTCGCAGGGCTGCGGCGCTTCCGGTTCGCAGGTTTCGGCCGTTCCCGGCGGGGATTGACGCTTCGGCGGGGGCGACGCCAGGATGTTGCGGATCAGCCTCCCTGTGCTCTCCTGGCCGGCAAAGCCGACGATGGTTTGTCCGCGCACCTGAAATGTCGGCACGCTCAAGCTTGTGCCTGCCGCTTCGGCGATGTCCATCAGGCGTTCGAGCGCGCCCGGGTCGCGGTGGATGTCGCGCACGACAATAAGCAACCGGGGTTGCTCGAAGGCCAACAGTTTCAAGAATTCCTCGGCCTTCTCGCAGTGCGGGCAGCCCTCGCGCACGAAAACCTCAATATCGGCGGCCCGCCGGGGTGCCGCGTCCTGCGAAGATGGCGGAGGCGCCGCGGCCTGCTGGGCATTGACAGCGCCCATAAAGCCCAGAACCGACAACCACAGCAGCAGCGTCAAGGCCGCCTCCCATCGTTTCGTTTTTACCGATTTTTCCGTCATCGCACCCTCGTTGTCGTCTGAATATCCAAGATTACTCCCTGATGGGACTTGTTGACATTGCCGTCGCCGATATCATAACGTAAGCGGGCCGTCATGCGGATCGGCAATGTCTCGTAGCAAAGGTAAACCCATGCAAGAATTACACTATTTGGCCGGCTATCCCGAAAAAATAACCGATCAGATACAGCATCTGATCCATACCAAAAAACTGGGGGAGCTGCTGCTGAAAAAATACCCCACGGCCCATGACATCCGGACGGACAAGGCGCTTTACGCCTATGTCGTGGATATGAAAAACACCTGGCTGCGCAAGTCCCAGCCGCTCAGCAAAGTCATTTATGACGATAAAATCAATGTCCTGCATCATGCCCTGGGCCTCCATACGTTCATATCCAGGGTACAGGGCGGCAAGCTGAAAGCGAAAAACGAAATCCGCATAGGCTCCGTCTTTAAACAGGTGCCGATCGAATTCCTGCGCATGATCGTCGTGCACGAACTGGCGCATTTAAAGGAAAAAGAGCATAACAAGGCATTTTACAAACTGTGTGAATACATGGAACCGGCCTATCATCAATTTGAGTTTGATTTGAGGCTGTATCTGACGCATGTGGATTTGTTCGGCAGGATTTATTGATCGATTCCGCCCGCAGGCGCTTTTTATCCCGTTTGCCGCGCCGGGAACCGGAGCTTTTCACAGCGGGAGGGCGGACTGATAAACCCGGCGTTCGGGGCCGCCCATGCCGGGTTTGCGCTAAAGCGCCAACCCAGCTCGCACGCACTCAACAAGCCCTCAAAGCAATCCTCTTTTCCTCAACCGCCGGTTAACCTGCCGGTGATAAATCCTGGCCAGCAGCGGCCGGATCAAAGGCAAACCGATCAACCAGGCGACAGGTTTCAGCAACGGCACTTTGCTCATCAGCAGAATATAGGCATCCAGTTCCGACACCACCCGCCCCTGCTCATCGCTGACATGCAGTTCCGTCAAGGCTTTCCTGGGATCGATGCCCAACTCGCGCAACCGCTCCTCTTGCCCCGTGATATCGAACCAGCAGACCTGTTCGCCGCCCTTGCCCGCAAGCTTTTCATAATGCCGCCTGTCGCGTCTGCATATCGGGCAGGCACCGTCGTAATAAACCGTAATCTTGTTTTCGTTCATGGTGACCTCAGCAGGACCAGCGCCCTGTCAAAGCCGCTGTTCAGCCGAATGTCAACAACAGCGATCGGGCACGAAACGGCCGAAATCCCGGCCTCGTTTTATTATCTTGACCATCTCTATGAGGCTTGATTTAATGCGGAATTCCTTGAAATTTAACTTAAACGAAGATACTGATGAATAGTTACCAACAGTCCAAAAAGGCCCGCTATATCGCTTCGGTGGTTTATGTGTTGATCATGAGCTTTATTGTCGGCGGGACTTATCTTTCCCAACAGGAAAAAGCCGAACTTGAATCCGCCTCCGAAACATCCGCCGCGACCGCGGAAAAGCAGATCGACTAGCACTCCGCACCTTTCCTCGGTGTAATGTCTGGTCAAGCAGTCCTGATGTTCATGTAATACCCTCACCTAACGCGGAGAATCACCCATGCAGGGATCCAGCGGATTTTTTATCCAATTCATGCGCTTGGCCGGTCCATACTGGCATTCCGAAGACAAGGCCGCCATCCGCAAGGCGACTTTAGCCCTGATCGTGCTGACTATCGTGCAGATCGCCATTGCCGTTATCATCACGGAATGGAGCGCCGCGCTATTCGATGCCCTGGAACAGCGTTCAATGTCCGGACTGCTCAAGCAGGTCGGGCTTCTGCTGCTGATCTTTGCAGCCAGCATGACGGCCACCGCCTTGCATCTGAACGTCAAGCGATACCTGCAGATCGGCTGGCGGGACTGGCTGACAAAGCGCGTGACCGGCCGGTGGATGATCAAAGGCCGCCATTATCAGGTGACCCACATACAGACCGCCGAGCACGATAACCCGGATGGCCGCATCGCCGAGGATGTCCGTATCGCCACCGAAAACGCCATCGGCTTGTTGCATTCGTTATTTTACAATTTGCTGCTGCTGATCAGTTTCACCAAAATCCTGTGGACGCTATCGGGTGTCGTTAAGCTTGATTTGGGCTTTATCGAAATTCCCATCTATGGCCATCTGGTCTGGATAGCGCTGATTTATGCGGCCGGGGCTTCGGTTTTAGGCTGGTGGATAGGTCAGCCGCTGATCAAGGCGACGGACATCAAGCAAACCACCGAGGCCAATTTTCGCTATGGCCTGGTAAAAGCGCGCGAGAATTCCCAGGCGATTGCCTTGATTCACGGCGAGGCCAGCGAAAAAAAGCATTTCTCGACGCTTTTCCAGGACATAGTCGGCGCCTATAACCGGCAAACCCATGCCTGGACCTATATTTTGATTTTTACCTCCGGCTATTCGGTCCTGTCCATGGCCTTCCCTGTTCTGGTCTCGGCGCCGCGCTATATCTGGGGCACCATTACCCTGGGCGCCTTGATGCAGTCGGTGCAGGCATTCCGGCATATGGCTTCAGCCTTGTCCTGGCCGGTCGACAACATGGCCGGCGTCGCGCAATGGCGCGCCTCGGCCGACCGCGTATTGAGCCTGGTCCAGGCACTGGATGATCTGGAGGACGAGATCGTGCGTCCCGATCCGCATCGCATCGTGTTGGAAAAAACGGACCAGCCGGTCCTGCGTTTCGAAAATCTGTGCATCAGCCGGCTTGACGGCATTGTCTGCGCGGCGAACGTCAATGACGAGATCAAGGCCGGAGAACGGGTGCTTATCGCCGGTAACGCCTTCACCGGTTCCAAGCTGTTCAAGGCCATAGCAGGTCTGTGGCCCTGGGGCACGGGCCGAATCCAATTGCCCGACGACGAGTACCTGTTCTTCATGCCGCCGCGCCCGTATTTGCCGACCGGCACCTTGCGCGAGGCCATCTGTTATCCGTCCGCCTGTGAGGAGTTCAGCCCTTCCCAGCTCGAGGATACGCTTGAACTCGCAGGCTTGAAGGAATTGGTGGAGCAGCTTGATCAGGTCGATAATTGGGAGAAAGCGCTGCCGCGCGAGCAGCAGCAGCGTTTGGGCGTGGTCCGGCTGCTGCTGCAGCGGCCCAAGTGGATCTTTATGGAAATGGCGTTCGACTCGCTAGGTTCCGAGGGCGAAGTCGAGATGATGAAACTGATCAGCCAGGAGCTGCCCGACGCCGCCCTGCTGACCATCAGCCATGAACCCAAGGCCGAGATGTTTCATCAGCGCCGGATCGTATTGTGAACGGAGCGTAGCCTGTGTCTGGCAAGAAACTGCGCGGCGTCAACCTCGGCGGCTGGCTGCTGCTGGAAAAATGGATGACGCCCAGCCTCTTCGAGGGCCTGAAAGCCCTTGACGAGACATCTTATTGCGTGGAACTGGGGCCGCGCGCCGAGCGTTTGCTAAAAAGGCATTGGGATACGTTCATCACCTATGCCGATTTTGCCTGGCTGGCCGAAATCGGCATCAATGCGGTCCGGATCCCGGTCGGCCACTGGATAACCGGGCCGGACTATCCCTACCACCGCGCCTACGGCAAGGCGCTGTATCCATATGTCCAGGGCGGCCTGGACGTTCTCGACCGCGCCTTCGACTGGGCCGAAGCGCTCGGCCTGCTGATCGTGCTGGATCTGCATGCCGCGCCCGGCTGCCAGAACGGCTTCGACAACGGCGGCATTCAGAACGTCTGCGAGTGGCACACGGATCAGAACTATATCGATTACTCACTGCGGGTGCTGGAGCGCCTGGCCGAACGCTACCAAGGCCGGCCCGCCCTACATGCCATCGAGGTCCTGAACGAGCCGCGCTGGGACATCGACACGGCGCTGTTAAAACGCTACACGGCGGCGGGTTATCAGCGGATACGGCGGCACTGCCAGGCTCGCGATGTCGCCGTGGTCTTCCATGACGGCTTCCGGCCGTACACGGAATATACGGGATTCCTGCAACCGCCCGGATTTTGCAATGTCGTGTTCGACATTCACCGCTATCAGTGCTTTGTCCAGGACGACATCAATACGGACGTTTACGGCCATATCCGGAAAGCGGTCGTCGACTGGAAAAACGAAGCCGACGACATTATCGGCAATTTCGGCCTGCCGACTTACGTCGGCGAATGGAGCCTGGGGCTGGATTTGAAACTGCTTTCGCTCTGGGCCGAAGGACCTTTTGACCATGACCGGCAGGCGATGGACGACTTCCAGTTATCGGTCGCCTATCGCGGCTATGCCGCGGCGCAACTGGCGACGTTCGAAAAATACCTGGGCTGGTTCTTCTGGAGCTACAAGACTGAAACCAGGCCGCCCTGGAGTTTTCGCGAGTGCGTGAATCGGGGCTGGCTGCCTGACCGCTTTGCCTGATTGCCGAATTATGATTCCAACAACACAGCGCGGACCCGGTTGGGAAAATCCGATATCACGCCGCTCACGCCGGCCGCGATCAGCTGCCGCATCTGATCCTTGTCGTTGCAGGTCCAGACATTGACCGCGCGATTTGCCGCCAGCACATCGGCAATTCCGCACGGATCGAGCTTTCGGGCCAGCGAGTTAAGTCCCACCGCATCGGTATTCGGATGATAGGCATCGGCATCGAGCAATTCCAGGTAGGCGGCCGGTTTCGCCAGCCGGTCGCCGGTCAGCACGCCTGTCGCTATGCTGTCCGAGCGGCGGCGCACGCTGACCAGCTGTTCGTGGTCGAATGACGAGATTAACACGTAGCTTTCCATGCCCAGCCATTCGACGAGTTCCACCACCGCCTCGGCCATGCCCGGATACATGCATGGCAACGATTTAAGCTCGATATTGACCATCAGCTCTTCGCGCCGGGCGAGTTCCAGCGCCTGCTGCAAGGTGGGCAGGCCGATCTCGCCGGACGCATAGCGTGCCATATCCCGCGCACTGACAAACTGTTCCCTTTCTTCATCGGTCAAGCCCTGTAAAAACCCCTGCCGTCGGCCGGCTGGCAAGGCCAACTGATCAACGTACCAGCTGCCGGCATCCAGCCGGCGCAATTCGTCACCGGTAAAATCGGCAACCGCATAGCGGCCGCGGCCCGGAAATTTCACTCGGACATCGGTGCAGCGCGTGAGCTGATCGTCATGATGCACGATCAGCTCGCCGTCTTTCGACAGATGGACATCGAGCTCAAACATCCGGCAACCGAAGTGCCTGGCCTTCTCGAATGCGGCCAATGTATTCTCGGGCGCAAATGCGCGCGCGCCGCGATGGGCAATATTCAGGACGCCGGCCGGGCGCTTGCCGCCCGCGCGCAACGGATTCAGTTCCAAAGCCATGTTTATCCTTCTTGTTGTTAGCACGTAGGCCGGTTTGGAGCCTTGCGGAAACCCAGCATACGAGAGTGTGAATGTATTATCCCTGACAAGTTATAGCAATCAGCCGTTACTTGAAAGCAACGGCTGTTGTGAAAATTGAGTATTGTTATTGACAGGCCTGCCTGCAAAATACAGTAGGGTACGCAGTGCGTACCTTTTCAATCGGTTCCGGTGAATGTCATCCCAAAAGGTACGCACTGCGTACCCTACCGGGTTTATGAAAATCTTTGGCGCCCTGTCGGTCAGTGAATGGCTTGTTTTCATGGCGACGCATGCCTAAAGGCAATATTTACGGCTAATAAATAAACGCTCTAATTAATTCAATACATTAAAAACTCTGCGCGCTCTGTGTCCTCTGTGGTTAGTTATGGATTGGGGCTAAAAAATGAATTCTTTCACACTCTCGCACCCTGCTTCCGGCCGGAACGGCATCAGGTGATGTAGTCCCGGTCCGGCAATCCACGCCCATCCCCGGACTTTGTAACCTGCTCGGTATGAGCGCAGGAAAATCCGGTATTCGACCGGTAATTGGCGCAGCCCCAAAACTGGCCGTATTTACCCTTGCGCAGGATCATGCTGCCGCCGCATTTCGGACAGACCGGTTCGGCAACCTCACAGTCCCTGTTTTTACAGATCCTGAGTTTTCCCTCCGTGATCAAGGCGCTGCCGCACTTCGGGCAGCCTTTTTGCGTATGGCTGCAGAGCGGATATTGATTGCAGCCGTAGAACAGGCCGTGTCGGCTCTTCCTGGCGACCATATAGCCGGTTTTGCAGCGCTCGCAGGGCGTATCGGCCAGCTGTTTCTGGAAGCCGCTGCCTTGAAACTCATCGGTCAGGATCGCGTACTTGTCATTGACCAATTCGCGGACAAAGCTTGATGCCTTGTTGCCGTCGGCGATCAGATAGACATGATGTCTGGCCCGCGTCAGCGCGACATAAAACAGCCGCCTTTCCTCGGCGTATCGATAGTCTTCCACTTGCGGCAACAACATATCCAGCAGCGCATGCACGGCTTTTTCCGAAGGAAAACCCTGCTTGCCGTGTTCCAGACCCAGGACAATCACATAGTCGGCTTCTCTACCTTTGGAGGCATGAACGGTCATGAACTGCAGCTTCAATTGCGGATACTGGCGTTTCAGGCCGGAAAGCTCGGGTTGCCTGAAATGGAATCGCGCCAGAATCAGCACGCTGGCGCCGGCAGGCTGCTTTTGCGCAATTCTGGCCAGCGCCGCGTTGAGGCCGATTGACTCAGTTGCGGTCCTGATCAGCGATACAGCCGCTTGGTCGACCTGCCGGTGGCTTTGGATACGCTTTTTGATCTGGGCCGGATTGCGGCTGACAAACCGGGACGCGACCTCGCCTATTTTGTTATTGAAGCGAAAAGTCTTGTCGAGCACGCTCGTGGCCGTAAAACCGAAGTGCCGTTCAAAGTCTTTGGTGATCGAGACATCGCTGCCGGTGAAGCGGTAAATGGCCTGCCAGTCGTCGCCGACGCAAAACAGGCTGTTGTCGGGGTGCTGTGCCAGCAGCGCTTTCACCAGCCGGGCGCGGCTCGCCGAGATGTCCTGAAACTCATCCACCAGCACATACCGGTAAGGCGAACGGTACCGGCCGGATTCGACATAACTGATGGCCTTGCCGATCATGTCGTCAAAATCGATCGTCCCGGCATCATGCAGGTGCTGCTGGTACGCCTGATAGACTGGCTCGAACAGCTGAACCGCCGCCAGCATGCGCTCCTTGTCCTCATGCTGGTGCGCCAGGCTGCTCAGGTCTTTTACCGACAGGAAAGCGGCCTTGAACAAGGCCAGGACTTTCGCGATCAGTTCGCTGAATCTGGAAACCTCACCGAATTCGCGCAACCGGCTTAGCAGTTGATCATCCGGCACCGGGCGAAATTGAACGCCGGCCGCCAGCAATTGCTCCCTGAGCGCATCGATCAGCACGCCCTGGTGCTTTTGGTAGCTGAAAGTCTCGATCAGCCGCGTTTTATGCGTTTCATGCAGTGCGCGCTTCCAGGCCATGCCCTCAAGGTATTTCCGACTATCGATGAACGGCGGCGTTTCACCGTTTTCATTGACGGCGAAATGCTCGATATAAAGCCCGTGCTCGGGCAGGTAAAAATCGGGCTGATAGGCCTTGAAATCGGGCCCGGCCGTATTGACCTGATAATGCGCCTCATATTCGTAAACAATGCCCTGCCGATACAGGTAATTGGCGATTTCGCATTCTTCATAGCTCTTGACCAGTTCGCCCTGCAGCGTGCGGATTTCATTTTCCAGAATATAGGCATGATAGGCGCCTTCGGTTTTAAAGGCGAAGCGGCTTTTATACGGATACAGGAAGCGCGTGAAGTAGGTGACCAGGCGGGATTTATAGCGGTCGTCGAGTAACAAGCGTTTGATCCGGTCGTCGACGAACCGGGCTCTCAATGTCTCGTCGTCGGCCATTTTATCGATGCTCGGCACCGCGCCTTCGACTTCGGTGATAATCTGTTTGCCGAGACTATGGAACGTCTTGACCGTCAGCGTGCTGATGCCCAGCCTGGACTGAATGCGTTCCTGCATTTCCCCGGCGGCCTTGTTGGCATAGGCCAGCATCAGGATTTGCCCGGGTGTCGCGAGCCCTGACTTCAGAAGATAGCCGGCCCGGCCTATCATGGTGCTGGTCTTGCCGGTGCCGGCGCCCGCCAGCACCAGGTTGTACTGCTCATCTATCACGCAGGCTTTGCGTTGCCTGTCGGTCAAGGGGTTGCTTTCAACCCAGTCGAAATAGTCCCGGTATTTCTTGAGCTGAAATTGAACGTAGGCGTCATTGACTGCCGCGAAATGTTCGATGCCTTTTTCCAGGAAGGGCCGAATCAGCTCTAGCAACTGATATTCCTCTCTAGACAAATAATGTGCGATATCCCGGCGCGAGACGCCGTGGCGCAAATGCCCGTGGTTATTCAGCCACTGCCTGGCAGCGGCATGGCGGATGTAGCGCTGCTGACTGAATAATGCCTGCGCTTGCTGATAGGCCTGCCTCAGATCGGGAATAAGAGCCTGATAAAAACCTTTAATGTGGCTTCGGGCTTGCCGGTTTAGTTCGGCCTGAAGACTACCCGCCGTTTTCTTAGACACGCCGCCGAAGCGAATCACCCGGCCGTCTTCCAGATGAATCGCCAGCGCATCCCAGACATATCCCGGCTCAATGGCGATGCTGGAGGCGATCCGCAAGAATGGGACGGTATGGGCTTTATGGCCCGACAACACGATGCCCTGACTGACAACCGTCAATAAACGGAAAGTCGAGGCGTGCGACGCGAACGTCCTGGCTAAAAAGCTAATTTGATAAGGTATGAGGTGATTATCCAAGCTTAATTTAGATAGTAGTCAGATTACTTAAATCGCTATTATCCCGGATATTTCATAAAAAAAGCGGGCAAATCCCGTAGAGTTCGATAAAATTCAGTTGCTTAGATTGAATTTGAACAAGGATTTGCCCGTGCCAAATTGTACCGCAGCTCAAATAGATTTTCCTGCCTTTAAACGCCGCAAAATACAAGCCCAATTCAGCGGCGGAGCCATCACCAGTGATGGTGGTGTGCTGTTGTTAAGAACCATTGACCAACAGCTCCAGTTAACCCAACGGATTGCGGAACAGATG